>DATNPS010000507.1:0-9114 GCA_036703095.1 Crinalium sp.
CGGTCGCTTCTTGTGATCCCTATCTCTGTACGGTGTGATTTGGATCACGACCTTCCGTAGAGGTAGTCATGTCCATTAAGGCATCGAAAACCAGAAAGGGGTGGGGGCTGCGCCCCCAGACAGGGATTCCACCCCTGCACCCCGTCTGAACCCCAAGCTATAGCTGTAGTCATGTCTGTTAAGGCATGGAAAATCAAGGGGCGTGTGAGCTTCGCCCCCAGCCGTGGGTTTCCCCTTGCACTCTATTCCCTCAGTATTACAACAGATTGAGAATGGCTTGAGCGGCGCGATCGCAAATTCCCGGTTCCCCTAATGCCTTTTCCATCCGCTGATAGCCATCCAGCATAATTTGGCGGCGCGACGAGTTCAACAGCAGGTCGATCGCCGTTTGTGCAAGATTCTCCGCAGTGGCCTGCTCCTGCAAAAACTCTGGCACGATGGAGTCCATCAACACCAGGTTGGGCGGCGACATGAACGGAATGGAGAATTTGAGCACATGCTTAGCAATCCAGGCGGTGATGGGGTTAACCCGATACAGGACAACCTGGGGTACCTTGGCTAATGCAGTTTCCAGGTTTACTGTCCCCGACTTGGCGATCGCCAGATCAGCAGCGGCAATCACAGCCTGCGTGTTGTTAGCAATCAAAGTTGCCCGCAACCCATACTGCTGGATCGCCTGTTCCAGAACGGGCCGATAAACCTCCAGCGAGAGGGGAATCCAGAAATGAGCCTGGGGCAGTTTGGTCTGAATCTGCTGGGCCGCTTCAAAGATGACGGGCAAGAGATATTTCAACTCTTGCCATCGAGACGCCGGAATGAGAGCGATCGCCGTTTGGTCAGGCGGAATTCCTAACGTTTGTCGGGCCTGTTCGCGGGTTGGAGCGGTTTGCATCCGATCGATTAAGGGATGTCCCACATAGCTGACGGAAATGCCCTGCTTCTCGTAATAGCGCGCTTCCTCTGGAAAGATAGCCAGCAGCCGATCCACAATATTTACAATTTGCTGTGTATTACTGGCGTTAAATGACCAGACCCATTCCTGTGGGGCAATGTAATACACGATCGGCACGTTTGGAAGGTAGCGCCGGATGTAGGCTCCGATACCTAAGTTTGGCCCCATGTAGTCAATCAGCACCACCAGGTCAGGCGGATGCTGCTTCAGGTAGCGTTTGGCCTGTTGCTGAAGTTTGAACGTGGGAATGATGTATGGCAAGGATTCCAGGATGCCAATGGAGCCAACGGCACTGGTGTTGCCTAACAGCGTGGCTCCGGCCTGAGCCATGCGATCGCCCCCCAGTGCCAGAATTTCCAGGTCGATGTCGTGCTGCTGCGCCTGAGTGTGCAGCGCTTTAATCAGCAGCGAACCTTGCAGATCTCCTGACACTTCACCCGTGCTGATAAAAAGACGGACTTGTTTAGTCGTCATCCCGTTTGTCTCGTTTCACCTTTTTACCGGGGATTGATCCACGGCGGCTTTCTGTGTGAGACAGGCGAAGAAACTGACGGAGGTGCTGTAGCGGTTCGCTATCGGGCAGCAGTTCCAATTGCTCTAACGCCTGGTTAATCGTGGAGCCAGAGCGATACAGAATGCGAAACGCTTTTTTCAGGGTTTGTAAGGTTTTGCCATCATCATCGTCCGTCAATCCAGCTCGTTTGAGTCCGACCTGGTTGAGCGATCGCACTCGGGATGGATTGCCTTCAACCAGCATAAAGGGCGGGACGTCGCGCTCAATTCGGCTCATGCCACCGACCATCGCCAGCCGCCCAATGTGAACAAACTGATGAATGCCGACAATGCCGCCAATCGTAGCTCGTGATTCAATATGGACGTGCCCTGCCAAAGCAACGCCGTTGGCAATGACGATTTGATTTTCAATTACGCAGTTGTGAGCGACATGCACATAGGCCATTAGCAAATTGCCATTGCCAATGACAGTGGCCTCTCCAGCGCGGGTAGCCCGGTTGATGGTGACATATTCGCGAATCAGATTATCATCTCCGATTTGGACAAGCGTCACGTCACCGTTGTACTTAAGGTCTTGGGGATCTAACCCGATCGCGGCTCCAGGGAAGATACGGTTGCGGGCACCAATTTCAGTCCAGCCGTCAATCACCACATGTGGCCCAATGACGGTGTCTGCCCCTACTTTCACCTTAGCTCCCACTGTGGCATACGCTCCAACCTGCACAGTCGGATGCAGATTGGCATCGGGATGAACGATAGCGGTTGGGTGAATTAGAGGATTCAAGAGAGATGCGTCTGAAGAAGGGGAAATGGATTGACGTTGAAACAAGGGAAACGAGACCGAATGAAGGCTGAAAGAATTACAGTTTGAGCGTAGAGGATGAGCCGATCGCTGATTCGTAAATGGATCAGCAGGTTAGGGACGACTTCAGACATATGACCGAACGGTTGCGGCTGAAGTTCACTCAACGCTCAAACGTCACAACGCTTCATCGATTCGTGAATTAATCGACAATGGAGAACATCAGTTCGCCTTCTGCGACGAGTTGACCATCAACCTCGGCTCGGCCATACATTTTGCCAAAGCGCCGCCGTTTAACTGACAGCAGCTCTACACTCATGACGAGCTGATCGCCGGGAACAACCGGACGACGGAACCTTACTTTGTCGATGCCTGCAAACATAAACAGCCCAACCGGAATGTCGGGCAGTTGCGTTAACACGATACCGCCAACCTGCGCCATCGCCTCAACAATGAGGACTCCGGGCATAATTGGGCGACCGGGGAAATGACCTTGAAAATGAGGTTCATTAAAGGTGACATTTTTGATGCCAACCGCGCTTTTCCCAGCCGTGTAATCGATAATGCGATCGACCAGCGAGAAGGGATACCGATGCGGCAACAGCTTATGAATATCCTCAAGGGTCAAAATAGGTTTTTGCGGCGTCTGCTCCAGTAACTCTGGCTCAGAGCGCGTTTCTTCAACAGTATCAGGCGTATGAACGTCAGTCAGTATGGACATGTGTCAATGGTGGTAGGGGCGTTTAACTAAAGGGACGGATGCTTCACGAGGAAGAAACAAGCTGAATTAACCGCTGGGTTAATTGTGTGTGCAGATGGTGGCTGGCTTTGTAGGCTAAAACGTGAGCCAGGGGGTAAGCCCCTAACAAACTTAAGTCTCCTATTAAGTCTAAAAGTTTATGGCGCACTGGTTCATTTGAAAATCGCAGGGGTGGATTTAACCACCCGTCGTTGCCACACACGAGTGCATTGTCTAGACTACCGCCTTTGATGAGTCCATTGACCCGAAGCTGCTCAATTTGGTGAGCCAATCCGAAGGTGCGGGCAGGGGCGATCGCCGCTTCAAATTGCTCCTGTCGGGGTGTCCAGCTATACCACTGGTTGCCAATAGCAGGCAAATCAAAATCAATGCCGTAGGTAAAGCGCAATTCGCTTGAGGGAAGCGCAGCGACAAAGGCATCTCCCTGGTAAATCCAGATCGGCTCAGACAGGGGCATCAGGTTGCGAGAGGCGGCTTGAGCCACTCGACCTGCCTGGGCGATCGCCTCTACCCATTCCCGCGCCGATCCATCTAACAGGGGCAACTCTGGCCCATCGACTTCGATACGGGAATTATCAATTCCCATTCCGGCCAACGCTGCCAGGAGATGTTCAACCGTGCGAACACTCGCACCATTAGCGGTCAACTCCGTTGAAAGCATCGTCTGACCAATGCTTCCAACCGTAGCGGGAATGACGGGTGCCTCTGCCAGATCTGTGCGGACAAAGTACCGCCCCTGTCCCTCTAGTGCAGGCAAAACTCGCACCTGAGCGATTACTCCAGAATGCAGTCCTACCCCGGAACGGCTAAATTCTGATGCCAGCGTATGCTGAACGGGACTTAAGATTGAGCTTTCCAGGTCAGGAAGGGGTTCATCCTGCGGTTTGCTCAAGGTCAGTTCCTTTGTCAGATCACCCTGCATTCTCCCTGCCTCGCTTTGATGCTGATTAGAATCGCTCTCCGATACCAAAGTGAATGCGGGTGTCTCCATCATCGTTGACGGCATAATCCACCCGCAGAGGTCCTAACGGTGATTGGATTCGCACCCCAACGCCTACACCAAAACCACTACCGGGCTTATCGCGAATTTCTGCTGGACGACCGGGAACGTTATCAGCCGTACCCAAATCCGTTCCAAAATCGGCAAATAACGCGCCCCCTACGATCGCAAAAATGGGGAAGCGATATTCCACGGTGGCTTGCAGGAAGCTGCGGCCACTGCCCAACTCACCGGAGTCGTAGCCCCGCACGGAGTCGGTACCCCCTAGAGAGAAGGCTTCGTAGGGTGGCAAATCACCCAAAACCGTACCGCCCTGCACGTTGAACGCGAGGGTTTCTGGCCCTTCTTTAAAGTTGGTAAAGTTGACCGGAATGTAGTAGCTATAGCTGGCCCGCAGTCGGTTTAATAAAATACTGCCTTCGCCAAAGGGCAAGGACTGGTCGGTGCTCAGGCGCAGGACGGAACCGCTGGTTGGAGCGACTGGGTCGTTACGGCGATCGCGCACGGCGGCAAACTGCACCAGGAACAGGTCATCTGCCCCACTGCCACTAAAGCTGAGTTCATTCCCCTCTTCATCCACCGGGCTGAGGTCGCCATCCGAATCTTGAATGGTGACGTGCTGATATTGGCCACCGAGAGATAGCCGCCATCCAGCTCCGGCAGGACGGGAGAAGTTAACGCCACCGCCCAGACGACGAACCCGAGGGCGATCGCCATTGGGTAACGTTACTTCATTGTCTCCACCGTCAAAAATCAGCGAAACCGAGCGGCGGCTAAAGGCGTTGACCGTATAGGAGGTGCGATAGGGATCTCCGGCAATCCAGGGATCAGTGAAGCTGAGGTCAAACAGCAGTTCCCGTTCACCCAGAGAAATTTCCGCACCGAGTCGCTGGTTGTTGCCGCCCAGGTTTTGCTCTTGATAGCTGACCGTACCAAACAAACCACTGGCGGAGCTAAAGCCCAGACCCGCACCCAGCGATCCGGTATTGCGCTCGGTCACGTTTACGACCACATCGACCTTGCGGGGATCTTGGCCGGGGTTCAGCGAGACGCGCACATCTTCAAAAATGCCCAGCGCAAACGCCCGCTGGAGATCTTGCTGAATCTGGTTCCGGTTAAATACATCGCCGGGCTGAGATTCAAATTCACGGGTGATGATGAAGTCGCGGGTGCGTCCGCGAATAGGGTTACCCTCTTCATCGGTGGCCTGTCCATCTTTATTTAAGAAGCGCACCTGGATTTCTTCGATCACCCCTTCAGCGACTTCCAGCGTTACTGTTCCGTCTGAGGCGACCTGAGGAGAACCGACGACCTGAGCCAGCACATATCCGTTGTCTTGATACCACTTGTTAATGGTTTCGATCCCCGTCTGGAACTCCCGCAAATTTAGAATTTGTCCGTACTGGCTGGCAAACGCTTGATCAACAACAGATTGCGGCAGAACCTGATTGCCCTGAATGCGAACCCCTTGCAGAACTGGGTTGGGGTCAACTACAAATGTGACGCGCACCCCTAACGGTGTATCTTCCGGGACGGCTCGCACGTTGGAGAAATAGCCTGTCGCAAAAATGGCGTTAATGTCTTGTTGCAGTTGCGATCGCGTGGTTGTTCGTCCCGCTTGCGTTTGAATGGCGTCATACACCACCGTTTGCAGATCTCCTTCGACTCCGCTCACGGCCACTTCAGAGACCAAAACGCGTGGCTCAGGCTCGCTCGACTGAGGTGGCGTTTGACCCGGAGTAGGGGTAGCCGATGGGGATGGAGTGGGTTGCGGCGACGTGGGCTGCTCAAACTCAATTTGGGGGCCAGAGGGGGGTGTCACGTCAAACTGCACCTGGGCGGGTGAGGTTTGCTCTGGCGTTTGCGTGCCGGGTGGTGGGGAGCCAGGAGGTGAGGCGGGTTGGCTAGAGGGCGGAATTACCGTTGGCTCTGGCAGTTGAGAATGAAATTCGGGCGGAAATTGTTCAGGTTCAACCGTTGCTGCAACAGCATCGGGGCGATCGCCCGGCTGGGCTGCCGGAGATGCATCAGCGGACGTTGGCACAACCGGAGCGGCTGCCTCCGCATCGACCACAGCTGTAGGAGAACTGTCTACAGCGCCAACAATATTGGTATTGTCAGCATTCATTGCAGCGGTATCTGGGGTTTGCGCCCCAACCGGACGAGAGAAGCCGAGAGCCGTCGAGACAGTCAAGACTGCCAGTAGAACAGGGGAAAAACGCATATGAGACACGCTATCTAACACTGCCACACACCACAGCTTGCCTTGGGCAAGCCACAAGAATCATAGATTATTCAGTAACGAATAGGAAACCAGACGGGATGATTTTACAGCATTGCCTGTCCCTACTATTGGACGGTTTGCGACAAGACCCGCTCTAAGACTTGCTGGTAAGCCGTTTCCACATCGCCTAAATCGTGACGAAACCGATCTTTGTCCATTACCCGCTGGTTGGGGTCAGTGGCTGATTGATTCCACAAGCGACAGGTATCTGGACTGATTTCATCGGCTAGAAGCAGGTTTTGATGGCGATCGAGACCAAACTCAAGCTTAAAGTCTACTAATGTAATTCCACAGGCTTGAAAGAAATCAGAAAGGATTGAGTTGATCTGCAACGCCTTGGCACGCAGCTGAGCCACTTGATCGGCGGTCGCCAGTTCTAATAGCAAGAGGCGATCGGGAGTCAATAACGGATCTCCCAGCGCATCATTTTTGTAATAGAACTCGACCAGAGGTGACTTTAAAACCGTTCCTAACGCTAGACCAGTCTGTTGACAGAGACTACCCGCTGCAATGTTCCTGACGACAACCTCTAACGGCAAAATCTTTACCGCTTTGACTCGCATCTCGGTCGGCGCAGGGCAGTCAATTAAATGAGTCGCAATGCCATGTGCTTCTAAAAGCTTGAACAGGTGATTTGAAATGGCGCAGTTAACTTCTCCCTTACCCGCAATACTGCCGCGTTTCTGGGCATTAAAGGCTGTGGCGTCATCTTTGAAGTGCGTTAGAAAAACATCTGGGTCATCCGTAGCGTAGAGAATCTTGGCCTTGCCTTCATAAAGCTTTTGTTGGGGAGACATGATCGTTGAGCAAAAAATGGATGGTAGACCTTAGCGATCGCCCGAAATGATCGCAGTGAACAGCGCTAAGGCAGAGCTTCCCCATTTTATCTATAAGGGGGAGCCGATTTCGGAACGGTATTTTGGGAGCCGTTCAGCAATTTCGCGTATGTGCTTCCACCACCGATCTGAAAACTCGTGATCCTCCCATGTTGCGGAACCGAATTGGATTTTAAGGTAGTCACAGAGTGAAGATCCGCTGATGGTTTCCGCCAATTGGCGCAAAAATTACATTCTTCTGTAAGAAGACGCTCGCCTAAATCTTGGTTAATATGAGATTAAGATTAGGTTAAGCAAGCATTTCCTTTATGCCTATCCCATTCAACTTTCCGTAGAATATTTGATCCCATTTCAGGAGGCAGCAATGGCAGACCGATCCAACTTTATTTCACCTCGTGGCCGCTATTACGGTGAAGTTAAACCAGAAAATCTAGTATTTAACGCCAATCTGCAAGAGTTTTCTCAGCGGATCAGTCTGATTTGTGGCCTAGAAAGTAACGGTAAGCTGACTCCAGAAGAGTCATTTCAGCAGATAGAATCGCTCTGGAAGCAGCTCAAGGTCAGTAAGCAGCAGCTAGGCATCGGTCAACACCCGTTTCAACCTGAATCCTAGTCAATATAGATTTGACGAATATGCAAAAAAGTGTCCCGCGCGACGCGCGGGACACTTTTTTGCGCAATTTCAGCCGCGTGCGGTACGACTGGAATCGCGCTACTGAATTGCATAAAAAAGCCATCGGCGCATTGGCGGATGGCTAACCTGCTGTGAAAAACCTGTTATTGCGAGTCATGGTCATCACTGACCGAAGAATAGTGCCCGAAGAATACGGTCTCCTGACAAGTACCTCAGAACCAAATCGTTAGTTGTCTATGGTTCAGCCAGTTGTTTGATGGGTGGCTGTCGAGAGTAGGTGGAGGGGATTGGGCTGATGTGGACTGGATGCGATCGCTCATCGGCTAAGACCTGACTCGTTGTGCAGCGCAGCGGTTGAACAAATTCCTGATCGTTTCTGGCTATTAAATAGGTTTCTTCAGGCAGCTCCGTAAATATGCGTAATTGCCTATATCCACACTATATTGAGGCCGTTAAGGATGGCTATTGAAGCAGGTAGATCTTCACTCAATCTTGAAAATTCTGTCCCTGGAGGTATGGCGGAACATTACATTTGGTGTTTGCGACGCGCACACAAAAACGGGCTTTTGGGAGAGTGGCGCGCCGCGCCACTCTCCCAAAAGCCCGTTCGTCGAATTTACGTTAACTCAGCACCCAGTTCACCAATGTGCGAACGGCAAATCCGGTGGCTCCAGTGCTGTTGTAACCGTTTTCTTTGTCCGTCCAAACGGGGCCTGCAATGTCCAGGTGTGCCCAAGGGGTGTCTTTAACAAACTGCTTCAGGAAGAGCGCGGCTGTGATCGCTCCACCGGGGCGAGGCCCGGTGTTCTTCATGTCTGCCACAACGGACTTGAGTCCATCAAAATACTTGTCTTCCATGGGCATTCGCCACAGCTTTTCCCCGGCCAGATTAGAGGCTTGCAGCAACTCATTGGCGATCGCATCATTGGCGCTCCAGAGTCCGGCCATGTCGTCTCCCAGAGCAATCACACAGGCTCCGGTTAGGGTGGCCAGATCGACAATGGCATCCAGGCCCAGCTTGTCTGTGAAGACGAGAGCATCGGCTAGAGTTAGACGGCCCTCGGCATCGGTGTTGTTAACTTCAATGGTTTTGCCATTGGATGCGGTGAGAATGTCGCCGGGGTGCATAGCCCGACCGCTGATCATATTTTCTGTGACGGCACTGATGAAATGCACTTCTACATCGGGCTTGAGCTGCGCGATCGCCTTCGCCGCCCCAAAGGTCGCAGCAGCCCCACCCATGTCAGTTTTCATCATCTCGATGCCGCTCCCCGTGGGTTTGATGTTCAAACCACCGCTGTCGAAGGTTAGCCCTTTACCAACGATCGCCAGT
>DATNPS010000532.1:0-7371 GCA_036703095.1 Crinalium sp.
CTCAACCGCATGATTCAGATCTGCAAACCGGATAGCTATGAAGTTGAGGTTTAATTAAGGTCTCTCTCAAGTCTAAACCTGTCTTTTTGGCAATCATGCAACAAAGCCGCCATCTACTTAAAATACGATAGGTGCTGTAGAAGTTTGGCACTGCAAACCCCACAGGTCTTGATGTGAGGAATTAAAAATGTCCATCTTGCTTAATCCAACGAGTGACATAAGATACTTGAGAAGAGAACCACAGCGATCCCAAAATACACAGACTGCCACAAGCTAGAAGAGCATTTGGAGCACCCAACAGTTGAGCTAAACTACCAGCCAGCAGATTGCCAAACGGCAGCATTCCCACCATTGCTAATGCATAAAAACTCATGACTCTGCCTCGTTTATCATCCTCTACCAGCGTTTGAATGATGGTATTGCTGCTCGTGATTTGTAGAATTCCAAAGCCACCGACCAACACCAGCAGCAAGACCGACAGTACAAGTTCTCTCGACAGAGCAAATGAGATAAGACTGGTGCCGATTGCCGCTTGAGCCAGCACAATTAACCGTTCCAACCCTAAAATTCCGCGCCGCATACTCAGGTAAAGACAGGCCATCAATGAGCCAATGGGGCCGGAGGTTCCGAGCATTGCCATGGTGGTTGAATTTCCCTGCAACACATCGGCAGCAAAAATAGGCAACAGCGCAACGTAGGAAAGACCCGCTAACCCCTGCAATGCCAGCATCAGCAGAATTGCCCGAATCGGTAGCATGTGGGTGACATACTGCCAGCCCTCGCGTAATTTCTGCCAGGTATCGTTTAGTCCCGTGATCCCCTGCTGAACCGTCGGTTTCAGGCGCATGGCTTGCAGAGTCAAAATCGCGGCAATATAGCTGAGGGTGTCGTACAGAAAGCAATATTTCACGCCGACGGTCGCGATTAAGATGCCGCCGATCGCTGGCCCTAACACCAGCGATGAACTTAACATGACTGAATTAAGGGCGATCGCATTTCCCCAATCGGCCCGATCGTCAACGGTTTCAGTCACAATGGTATGCCGCACGGGCATGTCTAATCCTTTGAGCATCCCATTTAATACGCTGAGGATCAGGAGTGATTCAAAGGTAATCACATCTAGAAAGGTCAGAATCGTCAGCGTGGCTGAAACGCTAATTCCCAAGACTTGTACCAGCATTAATAAGTCTCGACGACTCCAGCGATCGCACAATACTCCTGAAAACGGAATTAGAAGTAACGTGGGCAAAAATTGCAGAAATCCGGCCAATCCCAATAGCCACGCTGAGCTGGTCAGGGTGTAGATTAACCAGGGAATCGTTAGCTGCTGGGTCATAAAGGTGCCCGACATCGAGAGCAGTTGTCCACCAAACAGGAGACGAAAATTGCGCCACTTAAACGCAGGTAGACGACTATAAATGCTTCTGCTCATCCGACAACCCAGTTGTTCATACCAATACTGCATACCGCCAAGTCGTATTTCGGATAAAAACTATTCGCCGATCTAACAGTTTTATGAGCTGATTGTCTAGTACACCGTTTACCAAGCTCAGCACTCTATAGCCGCTATTCTCTAATTAACGTGGATTTGATAGCTCGATTTTGCGTACACGATACGCACACAAAATCGAGCTTTAGGAGAGTGACGCGACGCGCCACTCTCCTAAAGCCCGTTCATCGAACTCACAGCTAGTTAAGGCGCGTTCCCAAATGAAGGAGTGATGTATGGCAGGCAGGCTAGACGGCAAAGTCGCAATTATTACTGGAGCTTCGTCTGGAATTGGAGCAGCTACGGCGATCGCATTAGCCGCAGAAGGGGCACAGGTGGCGATTGCGGCACGTCGGGGCGATCGCTTGACGGCTCTGGCTGAACGGATTGAAGCAAGCGGCGGTAAGGCATTACCCGTTGTCACGGATGTCACCGATGAAACGCAAGTGAATGCTCTGGTGCAAAACGTAAACGCAACGTTAGGCCACATCGATATTCTCGTCAACAATGCTGGAATTGCGCTGCTCGGCACGATTGAAGCTGGCAATCCAGACGATTGGCGACGTCAATTTGACCTGAATGTATTGGGGGTTTTGTATGCCACTCATGCTGTCTTACCGTTGTTTAAGGAACAGGGATCAGGCCATATTGTGAATATTTCATCTGTTGCCGGACGCACCGCACGGGCTGGAGTGGGCGTTTACAATGCTACAAAATGGGGCGTAAATGCTCTTTCCGAAGCCCTGAGGCAGGAAGTTCACAAACACAATATTCGCGTGACGATTATCGAGCCGGGATTGGTGGCCACCGAAATTAATGATCACATTACCGATCCAGCCGCGAAACAAACGATCCAGACTCGGCTTAGCGCCCTCACGCCGTTACAACCAGAGGATATTGCAGGAGCGATCGCCTACGCTGTAACTCAGCCACCCCATGTGAACGTTAACGAAATTTTGATCCGCCCGACTCAACAAGAACATTAGTGCCGTAATCATTGTGCTTGGTATTCTCACCATTCTGTCAGGGGCATTTGCTCTCACGCTTCATAACGTAACGGTTCGAGTTCTGTTCTCAGAACATTTAGTGCTGGGACTGCTGGTTCTCGGCGGATATGTGCAACCCACACTACAAAATTCATTTTTGCTGATGGTGATGCGAATGCTATTTGTGGTTCCGCTGATGGCAGCGCTATCGCCAAAGTTGTATCCCAATGCATTCAAAGAACTCAGACAGTTACTCCTGCCGGAACGTCGGCCTGTGTTAAGACAAGCGTTGATCTGTGGCGTGCTGATGTTTCTCAATGTTGCAGGATTGTACATCGCGATTGGTTCAATTCCAGCCGGAATTGCTATGACGCTGTTCTGTACCTATCCTGTGTTTACCGCGTTACTATCCTGGCGACTATTTGGCGATCGCCCCACCTTATTTCGCTGGAGCGTGATGGGCATTATTTTGTTGGGTACGGCGCTCACCATTCCTCAATCGTCCGCGGCTGGAGAGCATTACCTGATTGTGATAGGAACGATTGCCAGCATTGGTTCTGGTGTCATTTACGCGTTCTACTCGGTGATTGCCCAAAAGTGTTTTGAGCAACTTCATCCCGTTCCTTTTACCTGGATCAGTTTTGCCATCACACTATTTCTTTCTATTATGAGTGTGCTACTCTATCCTCGTTCCGATTTTCAACTGGAATGGACGCCGCTGTGGATCGGCGGATTGTTTTCAGGATTCATTAGCTTTGTTGGACATACGCTGAATAATCTGGGGATTCGCATGATTGGCGCAACCACCGCGTCTATGGTTGGCTCTAGCGGCCCAGCCCTCACTGCACTGGTAGCCTGGGCTACGATTCGTGAAACGCTGGATACAGTTCAAATTCTTGGAATTCTAATTGTGACACTGGGGATCGCGCTCTTGAGTAGTGAACGAATGTGGATGAAGCGATCGCAAATTTAGCAACAAGTTGTCTGCCTAAGCAGCAATTCCCATTTTGAGTGGATTGCGTTTTTGTACGTTCGTCGAGCATACAAAACCGCAATAAGTTTCACAATGAGAATTGCTGCCATGTTGCAAGAATGCTTGATTTTTATAAAATTTCATGCGATTATTCGCCCTATTAATCAACGGTACATCGATTGACATATCGTAGATTAATAGACGGATGTCTAGTCCCTCTTTCATGTCAATGTGATGGTAGCGGGGTGGAATGGGGATACTGTCGCATTCCACCTTTATTCCTTTGAAAATACAGTGATTCTTACTTGGGTAAACTACGTTTTTTGAGAGCTGCGGTTCTCAAAAAATCTGGGTTCTAAGCGATTGAAAATCGCTGTAAGTCAGCTTTAACGTGCGCCGCCAAACAACATGCTGCGTTTCCGCTTGGAGGCTCCTCAAATGATTACGGTTACTCACGATTCCCGCTCTGCATCTCAACCCTCCGGAAATACAATAGACCACGAAATTGCGATCGCCTTTACTGATGTGCGTAAAGTATATGCACAGGGTAATCATCCGATTACAGCGTTAGACGGAGTTAGTTTACAAGTTAAATCGGGTGAGATTTATGGTGTGTTGGGGCAAAGTGGAGCGGGTAAAAGCACGCTTATTCGCTGCGTTAACCAATTGGAAAAGCCAACATCTGGGTCAGTTCAAGTGAATGGACAGGAAATGACTCAACTGGCTGGAAAAGAATTGCGTCAGGCTCGTCAACACATCGGCATGATTTTTCAGCATTTTAATTTGCTGAGCAGCAGAACCGTTGCTCAGAATGTTGCGTTTCCGCTGGAAATTATTGGATACACCAAATTACAGCGCAGAGCCAAGGTTGAAGAACTGCTGGCATTGGTGGGGTTGGAAGGAAAGGCCAACGCCTATCCGGCACAGCTATCCGGTGGGCAAAAGCAGCGCGTTGGCATCGCACGAGCTTTGGCAGGAGAACCGAAAGTTCTGCTATCCGATGAAGCCACATCGGCTCTTGATCCTCAAACCACACGATCGATTCTGGATTTGTTACGCGATCTCAATCGACGGATTGGATTAACGATTTTGCTGATCACGCATGAAATGAGTGTTGTCAAACATATCTGTGACAGTGTGGCCGTTCTTCATGCCGGACGGATTGTAGAAGAGGGGCGCGTAGCTGATTTGATCGCGCAACCACAGTCGCTTCTATCGCAAGAATTTTTTCCGCGTCGGTTCAATCGCGCTCCTCGTCCGGGTGCATCTGTCGCGACAATCGCCTTCAACGAAGATCTGGCGGATGAACCCATCTTTTCAACCCTGACTCGCAAATTTGATGTAACGGTTAGCGTCCTCAGTGGCAGCGTGGAGCCGATTGGCGATCGCCGCGTGGGTCAATTCCAGATTGAACTAGTCGGTGAAAAGGTTGCAGACGCACTGCAATACTTACACGAGTTGAAGTTTGCTGTGGAGGTTCACTGATGCAGGGGCAAGAACTGATCGAGAGCCTTTGGGTTGCAACGATTGAAACGGTTTACATGGTCGGGGTGTCTGTCTTGATTGCAGTGATTCTGGGGCTGCCGTTGGGACTGCTGCTGGTGATGTTAGGCTCCGGCAATATTCTCGACAATCCCAAATTGCACAAGCCTTTGAGTGCGATCGTCAATACGGGGCGATCGTTTCCGTTTATTATTCTGCTGGTTGTTCTGACACCCTTTACTCGATTCGTGGTCGGCACCTCTATTGGCAGTACAGCCGCGCTGGTTCCTCTCACCCTCGCGGCTATTCCTTTTTTCGCTCGACTCGCGGAAACTAGCATTCTGGAAGTCGATCGAGGCCTGGTGGAAGCTGCGGAAGCGATGGGCTGTAACTACTGGCAAATTGTCTTAAAAGTGTTAATTCCAGAAGCCTTACCGTCGATCGTTTTAGGTGTCACGATTTTAATTGTTAACTTGCTCAGCGCATCGGCAATGGCGGGTGCAGTTGGCGGGGGTGGTCTGGGTAATTTGGCGATTCAGTATGGCTATCAGCGATTTGATGTGCTCGTCATGTTTCTCACGATCGTACTTTTGATTATCATCGTGCAGTTCATTCAACTTTTTGGCGATCGCTTCTCTCAAGGCTTGAGAAAGAAATAAACACGCAACCATTTATCTGTAATTTTAGGAATCATCAGGAATGAGTTTAAAGCATTCACGGTCACGCTCAACAGACATCAATCGTCGATTTTTTATCACAGCGGCTGGAGCATTTACAGCTTCTCTTTTGTTTGCGAGTTGTACCACTGGAGAGCAAGCGTCCACGTCTCCATCTCCTGCGGGTGCATCGGCTAGCGCATCCCCCCCGACCAAAGAGGTGATTAAAGTGGGCGTCTGGTTCTTTGTGGCGGATGATATTCTGAAGTTTCTTCAGAATGAGGGACTGGCAGAGCAAGCGGGTTTAGAGATCAAGATTGTGCAATTTAACGATTGGATACAGCCGAATCAAGCGCTGAAAAATGGCGATATCGATGCCAACTTCTTTCAGAATCGTCCCTTTTTGGAAGATTCATCCAAAAAACTAAATGTAAATCTGACGCTGCTTAATCTCTGCTATTTGACGCCGATGGGTATTTATTCCAAGAAATATAAATCCCTCAACGACATTCCCTCTGGCGGCACGATCGCCATTCCTAGTGATGCCACCAATGGCGATCGCGCCCTCAGGCTGTTGCAAGCGAACAATGTGATCAAACTAAAACCGGATTTGGGTGAACAGCTTGCTACCGCTAAAGATGTTGCAGAGAATCCTAAAAATCTACAGATCAAAGAAATTGAAGGGCCGAATCTAGCGCGAGCCGTGGACGATCTGGATCTATCTGTTTTTGCGACCAGTGTTCGGTTGCAAGCCAAGTTAGATCTGGAACCGCTAGTGCAGGAAACAGCGACCGCAAGCAAATATGCCGTTGGATTGGCTACCGTAGTTGATAAGGAAAATGATCCAAAAATCCAAAAACTTAACCGATTGATTAACGATCCGAAAGTCAAAGATTTTATCAACGAAAAATATAAAGGAGCCGTGATCGCGACATTTTGAGGATCAAGACTTAAATAAAATTCAATTTTTGGGAGGGAAGTGCGTGGCTCAGCCGCGCACTTCCCTCCCAAGAATTGGGGTTTAATAAATCCATATCATTCTCACCTATCCCTAACCATGAAGCTCATTCTGCAATCTGAAGCGGCGACCGATGTTCAGCCTCATCTGCCATCTGATATCCAGGTCGTTCACATTGATGAAAATAATCAATTTGATGGCGATCCCAGTGATGCCGAGGTTTATCTCAACTGGTACTATCTCAAACCCGCTACTCTAGAAACGGTGTTGGCGGCTGCGCCTCATTTACGCTGGCATCACACGCCTAGCGCAGGTGTCAATCACATTCTGATTTCCAGCTACCTCAAACGTGATATTGTCCTCACCAACAGTGCTGGAATTCACGCCATTCCCATCTCTGAATTTGTGTTAGCGTACATGCTCAATTACGCGAAACTGTTTCCCAAACTGCAATCGTTACAGGCACAATCCTATTGGAATAAAGAATGGGATGAGAGCATCGAAGCATGGCAGGGCTATGGGTTTCAAGAATTGCAAGATACGACTCTGCTGGTGATTGGTGCGGGTAACATTGGTCAGGCGATCGCTCAACGGGCCAGTGCGTTTGGTGTACGAGTTTGGGGCGTGCGGCGTCATCCTCAGCCCACACCGGGATTTGAGAAAGTCGTGGGAACAGATGAGTGGCGATCGCTCTTACCAGACGCCAAATATGTAGTGGTCGCAACGGCCCTCACGCCAGAAACGAAAGGATTGATTGATGAATCGGTGTTCAAAGCCATGCGGCCTGATGCGTATTTCATCAACATTGCCCGTGGCGCGATCGTTGA
>DATNPS010000020.1:0-4702 GCA_036703095.1 Crinalium sp.
GCGGCAACGCCGCGCCTCTCCACCCCAACTTGGGTTCTTAACCATTCACCCCCGGTGTCTTGTGCTCTACGCCATAGGTTAGATTCATGCTTTTGCGGGTTTTTGCGGGTTGACGCTTGTAAAGCGGAAGGCTAACCTGAAAGAGTAAGCAAAAAACCGCAAATCCACGAACAAACCGGAATCAACCCGCAACTTCAAGCATGGAGACTGACACCAGCACATTACCCCAAGAGCGACGCCAGCGAATTCTGGATCAACTCAACCAGAACGGCAAAGTGATCGCTGCTGAACTCAGCCTTCAGTTTGGCGTTTCGGAAGACACCATTCGTCGCGACTTGCGAGACATGGCAGACGCCGGACTGCTCCAGCGGGTACATGGGGGCGCATTGCCGCTTTCATCTGCGGTGGCCAGTTATGCAGTACGAGAAACTATTGCCTTACCCGCCAAATCTTCTATTGGCAAAGCGGCAGCCTCTCTAATTCACGCAGGTCAGGTTGTGATCTTTGACAGCGGCACCACTACACTGGAGGTCGCCAAAAATCTGCCGACTGACCTCCAGGCCACCACGATCACCATTAGTCCCCAAATTGCGATCGCCCTTACGGCTTATCCCAATCTAGAAGTCATTTTGGTGGGCGGGCTGTTAAATCCACACGCGATGGCGGTCGCCGGATCAGCCGCTATCGAAACTATCCAATCCATCCGGGCCGATATTTGTATTCTGGGCGTGTGCAGCCTGCATCCCGAAGTCGGCGTTACAGCTACGAATTTTGAAGAAACTCATCTAAAACGGGCCATGATTGCCAGCGCGGCAGATGTGATTGCCGTCGCCACGGTAGACAAGCTGGGTGCAGCGGCTCCCTATGTTGTGGCATCCATTCACGAAGTCACGCATATCGTTACAGAAGCCGATGTCTCCGACGAAGCGATCGCGCCCTACGAAGCGTTAGACATCACGGTCACCCGCGCTTAGCATTATCCCGTTGAACGAACCTTTGCAATAAATCGGAAGTAAAGCTGATGCAAACGTATCAACAACGACTCAACTACGAAAAATTGGAATTGATCCGCCCCGAAGGATTGTGGGGAATGGTCGCGATCGTTCCATCCACACTAAATTATCTTTGGGAAACGGTTCGAATTCAACTCAATCAATTCAATCAATCGTTCGATGCAGAACCGCAAGTTGAAGAAGTTCTCAGTCCATCCGGCATGGTGTCCTGGAAGGTTTACGAACCTAAGGACGACTGTTATCTAGAGTTTGATACCGCAGAACAAGTCCTCGTGTGGTTAGAGATGCGCACCTAACCGTAACACCATCGTCTCGGCGGCACCGTCGGGACGACGATGTTACACAAGATCTTCGCAACCATCTAAATTGCATTAATTGTTTCAGTATTTCAAGTTCCAAACTGTGAATTCGAAATACTTATTTTGTTGTGTGTCGGAACAAAAAATTTTGATTGTGAATGCGATCGCTTTGCACTCAAACAACAGTTTTCTGACTTGATCGATGTGAGGGTATAGTGTTCAGAAAAGAATCTTAGCTACGTTACAAAAATATCTGTCAAATGCTACGCTTCTACTAATTTTTCTGTACGTCTATTCTCTCCTTGCACACAAAACACAACTTAATCAGAAAGAGAGCAAGTAAAGTATTTCAATTAAAAAATCTGCGCCTCCCGCGCAGTGAGGAACGCAGATTTTTGGTTTTTATATTTGACTGAGACTAGCTGCTTATCTATAAAGAAATATAGTATGTTGCCGACAAAGCAAAATTCATTTCTTATAGTGGCTGTAACTCTTACGGTCGTTTTCAACAGATTCAATCATCGTTGCGATGGAGGATGCTATACACAATGGGATTCCTAAACCATCGCATGGGTGATAAGCCTTGAAAATCGCCGTACTTTTATTAAAGTAGGTCACTTAACATGGCAACTATAATTCCCCCTGAATGGCTAGTTGGCCTCGAAAATGCCCCCGATGAAGTTAAAGCTGTTATTACCAAAGAACCACGCAAACCGGAATCTGATCCCACATTGGGTATTCCAGTTGCCGTCAATCAAACGGGCAATCCGAGACACCGATTAGTAACGCTGGGCGATTCGTTAACCCACGGCTTTCAAAGTGGTGCCATCTACAACACCAGTCTGTCGTATCCCGCGTTGATTGCTCGCGAATTGGGATGGCAGCAGCAGTTCCGCTACCCGCCAATCTATAGTGGGCCGGGAAATGGGTTGCCGCTGAACCTGGAAAAACTGGTGCGTGAATTGGGCGATCGCTACCAAATCGAGGATGGCATTAATGCGATCGATGCCACCGTTTTATTACCCTGGCTGCGCGGCTTTTTAGACAAGGTTGAAGATTATTGGGAGCGGGGCGAAGGCTCTAAAGCCGCAGAAACGGGATTGATTAATCACAACCTGGCCGTGTATGGGTGGGATTTGCGCAATACGATCGCCCGCACGGCTCAAGACGCCAAGGATACCATTCGCCAAAAACCACCCAAAGATGATTTTCTTAGCGAAGTTCCCGAAAATGCTCAGGATGTCGCCACGCTGCGCGTGTTGAATACAGCCCGCGATTCATCCGGTAGGGCGTTAAGTCCCGTTCAGGCGGCGATCGCCTTAGGCAACGAAGGAACCGTTGAAACAAGTCAGGGTGACGGTATTGAAACGCTGATTATTTTGATCGGCGCTAACAATGCGCTGGGCAGCATCCTCACCTTTAATGTCGTTTGGTCAGGGGACGAATACATGGACATGTCGAAAAACGATAAATATACCGTTTGGCGGCCCAGCCACTTCAAGGCAGAACTCGATCGCTTGGTGAACGACGTTAAAAAAATCAAGGCGCGTCATGTGATCTGGGGAACGGTGCCGCATGTCACGATCGTTCCATTTGCGCGCGGTATTAATAAGGATGCCAAAGGCCAAAAAGTTCAGCCCGGTTCCCGCTATTACCCAATATATGCGCCTTTCTGGTACGACGAGGAAAACTTTAGCGCTAAGCGTAGCCCTAAACTCACCGAAAATCAGGTGAGGGCGATCGACAGCGTGATCGATCAATATAATTATGCGATCGCCGATGTAGTGCGCCAGGCCCGGCAACAGGGCCGCGATTGGTATGTCTTTGAAACTGTAGGACTGTTAGATCGGCTAGCCCAACGTCGCTATATCGAAGATCCGGCGGCCCGTCCAGATTGGTGGAAACCGTATCCACTGCCCGCTCCTCTGAATGCGCTGAATCCTAAACCCACCTCTGAATTCTTTGTCGCAAATCAGAAGGGCCGCAAGAAAGGAGGATTATTCTCACTGGATGGCATTCATCCTACAACAATTGGCTATGGCATCATGGCACAGGAATTTATCGATATCATGCAGCGTGCCGGAGTGAAATTTTACGATGCTAATGGGGCTGAGCGAACCGGGCCAGTCGCGATCGATTTTAATCACCTGATCCGAGAAGATTCGCTGATTTCAAACCCACCTCCGGCGGCGGAAGCGGTCATTAATTTTGTAGGCTGGCTCGACAGCATGACCGGAATCATCTCGCAACTCTACCGTTCCAGCATTTGATGGGACGCGGTACGCCTAGAACTGGAGGGAAACGTCCGCTTTGCGGACGTTTCCCTTCAAAATTGTTTTGACGTATAGCTGTAAGGCTATACACTGCATTAAGCGTCTCTCTCACCGTTGCCTGACCGTAAAGCAACGCCTCCCCTCCCGGCTATGACTCAGCAGCAACAGCTTGACCTTATTATTGTCGCCATTTACCTGATTTCTGTGGCGTATGTGCTCTTTCAAGCCATTAATTCTGTTGAAGATCAAACGACCATTAGCTTTAACAAAGGAGCTGTAACAAAACAGATTGAAGAGCAAAACTTGCAAGATGTTATTGATGTTAACGTCAAGTTTGACGGCAAATATAAATATGACAATCAGCCGAAAGAATTGGCCGTGACGGTTGAGAACAAGTCAAAAACCAAGGCGATCGAAGTCGATTGGGATCGCAGTTCCATCATCACCGGGGGACGGGCGCGGCGCATCATTCGGCTGTCTCAAGATAAGCGGATTGATCTCTTTCAACGGCAGGTGTTTAGCATGGCGACACCGGGACTCAGCCTGCAAGAAAAAGTGACCGCAGAAGATCTCCTCAAAGTCAATCCAGACACCGGAGTGTTTGAGGTGACTGGCCCAATTGTCGATATCGCCAAAATGAAGAAAGATGCCGCAGGGAAAAAGGCGGGAGATAAAGCCAGAACGGCCTATGAAGACTTCGCCAGCTTAAAGACAACTGTGAAGTTTGCCATGCGGCTCGTAGTGCGAATTTATGACCTGATGGGGGCTGAGAGCGATCGCCTCCATGCCCTCACCTGTGATTTTGAGATTAAAAAAGTACCCTGGACTGACTTCTTACCTAAATAAATGTGAATTCGACGAACAGGCTTTTGGGAGAGTTGCGCGACGCACACGCAAAATCGGGCTATTGAATTCACGCTATAGCAATCGAAGGGTCAGTTAGGACGGGGTGAAGGGGTTCCATCCCTGGTTGGGGACGCCCCCCCACATCCCCTTGGGTTTCAATGCCCTCACGAATTTACTGAACTTTAGACTAATTATTCCTACTGCGCCGCGAAACGCTCTCTGCGAGAGCGTTTCGCGGCACGGATCTTTTCTTGCGCGTCGTCGGGTAAAA
>DATNPS010000540.1:0-8674 GCA_036703095.1 Crinalium sp.
TATGCCGAAGGCAGTCTGGCACTCGTCACCGCGTTGAATCCTCACATTGGCTATCTCAACGCTGCCGCTGTAGCAAAAGAATCGCTGGAAACGGGCAAATCCCTCCGCCAAATCGTTTTAGAGAAAGGCTTAATGAGCGAAGCCGAACTTGCCACTGTCCTGGATCTGGAAAAAATGAGCGCCCTACCCACCTCCTAACCCGTAACACTGCCGTCTCGGCGGTTCAGCCATGCTCTCCTTAACAGTTGAGCGATCAGGGAACCGTCGAGACGACGGTGTTACAGGTGGAACCGTTGTCCTGACGGTGCCGCGCAATTTTAAGGATTAATCTTGTAGCCCGATCGCCAGACTTCAG
Source organism: Crinalium sp. (assembly GCA_036703095.1). Lineage (GTDB taxonomy): Bacteria > Cyanobacteriota > Cyanobacteriia > Elainellales > Elainellaceae > DATNPS01. The sequence continues at coordinate 356 of DATNPS010000540.1, forward strand.
CGACAATAGTGGCATTTATAGCGCATCGGCTAGCCCTTTAAGGCATCCATTAACCCTGGGAGAGACTGTAATGTATAGCCAAGACACCTATACCCAACTCACCTTTCATTACGTCAACGGACAAACCGAATCCTTTAACGTTTACCCTCCAATTGAAGACGACGGCACCCAGCAAACCTTTCAACTAGAAGTGCGGCACCTGCTCAGAAAAGACTGGTGGATCGTCAACCTTCCCGAACAGACCGTCTTTATCAACGTTGATAACGTGCTGAAAGTCGAAGTGAAACCCCCGATGGATCAACTTCAAGGAGAAGATGTATTCTCCAACGCTGAGCGCGTGACGGCCCTGAATCGGGGGAGATAGAGGAAATGGGGGAGGTAGGGGAGATAGGGGAGATAGGGGAGGCGGCTTAAGACACCGGGTTTCTTGAGCGAAGAAGCAAAGATTCCGATACTCCCCGCTAGAAACCCGGTGTCTCAATCACAGCTCCATCCTCCCCATCCTCCCCACTTTCCCCCTCCTCCCCACCTTCCCCATCCTCCCCATCTTCTCCAATCCCCACACCCCACACCCCACACCCACCTCATGAACCCAACCGTTAGCTTAATCCGAGCCGAATCATACGATCGCCAACGTTTACGGGCTGCGCTGGAACTGGTACTGGAACCGTTAGGTGGGATTACCGCCTTTGTGAAACCGGGCGATCGCGTCCTGCTGAAGCCAAATTTGCTGACGGGGTCTCGTCCCACCAAAGAATGCGTGACCCGACCAGAACTGGTCTACTGTATTGCTCAAATGGTGCAAGAAGCAGGTGGAAAGCCATTTCTGGGAGATAGCCCCGCCTTTGGCAGTGCGAAAGGCGTAGCCCTAGCAAATGGCTATCAATTCGTACTGGATGAACTCAACCTGCCCGTTGTAGAAATGCAGGGCAAGCGGTACCAAACTGTTAGCGACGAGTTTAACCATCTACTCCTATCCAAAGAGGCGATGGACGCCGATGTGGTGATTAACCTGCCCAAGGTGAAGTCCCACATGCAGCTCACGCTGACCTTAGGTGTGAAAAACCTGTTTGGCTGTGTTCCCGGCAAGATGAAAGCTTGGTGGCACATGGAAGCTGGCAAAGACAGCGATCGCTTTGGTCGCATGTTGGTTGAAACGGCACGGGCGATCGGCCCTAATCTCACTGTTTTGGATGGCATCATCGGCCATGAAGGCAATGGGCCTAGCGGTGGTGAACCTCGTCAGTTGGGCGTTTTAGCCGCTGCCACTGATGTATTTGCCCTCGATCGGGCGATAGTCGAGATTCTGAACGTCAACCCGATGGCTGTTCCGACCATTGCAGCGTCTAAAAAACTGGGATTGTGCCCCGATTTAGCCGACATTGAGTTTCCCCATCTGTCGCCTGCCGATCTGAAGATTGATGACTGGAAACTGCCCGATAAACTGATGCCAATCGACTTTGCCCTGCCTCGCGTGATCAAGTCCACCTTCAGGCATTTCTACATCCGGTTTATTCGAGAGCCGTTCGGTGCTTATGCAGGCCGAGGGCTTTAGGAGTCAGGAGTCAGGAGTCAGGAGTCAGAAGAACTTCCCTGATTTTCTGCCCTCTGCCTTCTGCCTTTTCTTCAAGTTGAGACATGGTGCAGCAAACAGGCAAAGTGTATTTAGTTGGGGCTGGCCCCGGAGATGTGGCGTATTTAACCGTGCGGGGTCAGCAGTTGCTCGCTCAAGCCGATGTCTTGGTTTATGATGCGCTGGTCGATCCTGCCCTGCTGCAACTGGTGTCTTCCAGTTGCGAACTTCTGCATGTTGGCAAGCGGGGTGGACAACCCAGCATGAAGCAGACCGATATCGATCGCCTCCTGGTAGAGCACTGTCTTCAGGGAAAGCAGGTCGTTCGGCTAAAGAGCGGTGATCCTTTCATTTTTGGCCGTTCCACCTCTGAAATTCAAGCGCTGAATGCCGCCGGATGTAATTTTGAAGTCGTCCCCGGTATCTCATCTGCATTAGCGGCTCCACTGCTGGCGGGCATTCCGTTAACTGATCCCGTCATGAGCCGCTGTTTTGCCGTCATCAGCGCTCACGAACCTGATGCCCTCAATTGGGAAGCTCTGGCCGGAATGGATACCCTCGTTATTCTCATGGGCGGCCAGCAATTGCAGGACATTATCGCTCGGTTGGAAGAACACGGGCGATCGCCCCATACCCCGATCGCCATCATCCGCTGGGCAGGTCATCCCCAACAGCAAATCTGGACAGGCACCCTAGCCACCATTCTTCAAGAAACTGCCAATCAATCCCTTTCCCCCTGCGTCACTGTCGTCGGTGAAGTCGTCGCCCTCCGCCCCTATCTTCAGTCACCCGTTCGGGGGGAGAATGGAGGTTAGGTGCGGGGTATATGGCGCTTCGCGCTTGATCAAAACCAGATTATTTTTTGAAAGCTCTGCGGAGCAGAGCTTTCAAAAAATAATCTGTACTTCATTCAATACATCCTAAAAAATGCTCGAATCCCCCACGTCTCTCCCGCTAAACGGCAAAACCATCCTGATAACACGCTCTGCCGGACAGTCGAGTCAGTTTACTAAATTGCTCCAGCAGCAGGGCGCGACGGTGCTTGAAATGCCTGCGATTGAAATTGGGCCACCTTCCAGTTGGGCTGCACTGGATGACGCGATCGCCCATCTCCAAGACTTTGACTGGCTCATCCTTACCTCTACGAACGGAGTGGATTACTTTTTTGAGCGCTTAACAGCGTGCGGAAAGGATAGCGCCGCGCTAAAAAATCTGAAAATTGCTGTGGTCGGACGTAAAACAGCAGGCAGCTTGAAGAAACAGGGCTTAGAACCCGATTTTATTCCACCCGATTTTGTTGCCGATTCTTTGGTAGAAACTTTTCCAGAAGCGCCGCTAGACGGGCTGAAAATCCTCTTTCCCCGAGTGGAAACTGGAGGCCGAGACGTTTTAGTGCAGCAATTCACTGCAAAAGGGGCGATCGTTACTGAAGTTGCTGCCTACCAATCCTGCTGTGCTCAGTCCATCCCACCTCACGTTGTCGAAGCGCTTCAGAACAACAAAATCGACATCATCACCTTCGCCAGTTCCAAAACCGTCCAGTGCTTCCATCAACTCCTCACCACACTCTCGACGGCAGACGGCCACGACCTCACACCTCACACCCCACACCCCACACCCCACACCCTCCCCTCTCAAATCTGCATCGCCTCCATCGGCCCTCAAACCTCCACGGCTTGCATTGAACGATTAGGACGAGTAGATGTAGAGGCTGAGGAGTATACTTTGGAGGGGTTGACTCAGGCGATCGCACGCTGGGTGAACGTTCGTGATGGGGAATATGAGCTACGGCAAAGATAAATCATCGGTGAGTAGCATAAAGCGGATTATTGGCATTACGGGGGGGGTGGGCATGGGAAAAACCACCATATCCAACTACTTAGCGACCAAATACCAATTGCCCGTTTTAGATGCTGATGTGTATGCTCGACAAGCTGTAGAAGTTGGCTCTGCTGTTCTGCAAGAGATTGTCGAGCGCTATGGCCCTAACATTCTGTTGCCCGACGGAGCGATTGATCGGTTGCGGTTAGGAGAAATTATCTTCAACAGCCCACCTGAAAAGTTGTGGTTGGAACAGCGAATTCATCCCTATGTTCGCGATCGCATCCAGGCTCAACTCAAGACGTTAGCCGCTCAATCGGTGCCTGTGGTGGTACTCGTCATTCCCCTGCTGTTTGAAGCTCGTATGACTGACTTGGTGACTGAAATCTGGGTCGTGTCTTGTCCGCCCGAACAGCAGATAGAACGCCTAAAACAGCGCGATCGCCTCGACCTGACTCAAATCCACGCCAGGATCAACAGCCAAATGCCAATCGAACAGAAAATTAGTCGAGCTGATATCGTGTTAGACAACTCATCCACTCCGGAAGCCATGCTTGAGCAGGTGGATCTAGCCCTAAACCATCCCGGAACTGGTCTAAATCAGTAAACCCCAATTCAAAAGAACCTACATAAACGCTTCACCATAACTCTAGAGAGGATTGCATGGGCGCGACGCTAGAACAGATTGCCACATACCTGGATAAAGCAGGCTGGAAATATCAAATCGATGAAGAGGAATGCCGCATCTTAACTGGCGTCTTTGCCGAAAACGTCGAAGACTTTTTAATTGTGGTTCAGCTCGATGAAGATGGCGAGTTCTTTGAACTATTTGCGCCTAGAGTGTTGGCGGGTGTTAAAGAGCATCCCCACAAAACGGCCATCCTGCAAACCATGCTCAGCATTTCTTGGGAAACTAAAATGCTGCAATGGGAATACGACCCAAATGACGGGGAAATTCGGGCCATTATTGAGTTTCCATTAGAAGACTCCACGCTGACCGAGCGGCAGTTTAACCGCTGTTTACATGGATTAGTGCAGTTGGTAGACGAGATCGCGATGCCTCGCCTGAAAGCCGTCATGGAAACGGGACAAGATCCCGGTGATCTTGAGGAAGGGGAACGGCTCCTGTTAACCCTGCAAGAAGAGGCTCCTGGTCTGCTGGCCATGCTGGAACGAGCGATGGAAGCCCGAAAACACCGAGGCCGCTTTCCTGCGAATGAGGATTTTGACAAACCTTAAAGTGAATTCGACAAACGCGAAGAAGGTGTCCCGCGCATCGCGTGGGACACCTTCTTCATCATTTGCGCTGCCTGTCGCGCGTCGCAAATGGCGCTATTGAATTCACATTGCGTAGGACACTACAGCGTGAGAGACTGCGGATTCGTTTCGATCAGTTTCGCCAAATCTTGCAGGAAGGCAGCGGCATGAGCACCGTAAATAATCCGGTGGTCACAGGTAATATTCACCTGCATCTGGTTACGAACGCCTAACAAGCCATCTGGTGTGGCGACCACCTGAGGACGCGATGCCCCGATCGCCAGGATAGAACCCTGTCCGGGTGGCAGAATCGCATCAAAGCGATCGACCCCAAACATGCCCAAGTTCGATACTGTAAACGTGCCTGAGCTGTACTCTTCAGGTTGCAGTTTCTTAGCGCGCGACCGATCTACCAAATCTTTCCAGTTGCGCGACAGGGAATAGAGATCGACCTGGTCAGCATTTTGCAGCACTGGTGTGATCAACCCACCATCATCCATTGCCACCGCTACCGAAATATTGATATTTGGGCGATATTGCACACCCTGGTCAGTGTAAGCGGCATTCAGAAGGGGATGCTTTTGTAAGGTCACCGCAACAGCTTTCGCCAGCAGAGCCGTCATCGTCACCCCTTTAGACTTGACCTGTTTGTACAGCTTGTCCAGGTTGTCAGTGGTAATGGTGTATCCCACATGGAAGGTAGGCACCTGCAAACTGGCCACCATATTGCGAACTACGGCATTTTGCAGGGTGTTTAATGGCACCACCTGACCTGGAGTTGCAGGGATAGCCACCGGGGCAGGAGCCTGGGCCACAGCCGGAATCGCAGGAGCGGCTGAAGGCACGACAGGGGTAGGAATTGTAGGAGCAGACACTTTGCCCACTGCCGCTTCAACATCCTCCGCCACGATGCGCCCGTGTGGGCCACTTCCCTTGAGCGTTGCGAGATCAACCTTCAGGTCTTTCGCCAGTTTACGCGCACGCGGGGACGCTACAAGCCGCCCATTGCGCGCTGGAGCACTGCCATTGTCCTGCTGTGACTGAGTGGCTACACCGACAGGTTCCTGTGCAACCGGAGCGGGGGTAGGAGCGGGCTTGGCCTGAGTGCTGGCCTGTTGTTTGGCCGTTTCGATCTCAGCTTCGGTTTCTGCTACGAGTGCGATCGCCGCTCCGACCGGAGCCGACTCCCCAGCTTGCACCAAAATGGTCGCCAGATACCCCTCATAGAAGGACTCCACGTCCATATCCGCTTTGTCAGACTCTACCACCACCACGGTTTCACCCTTCTCAATCTTGTCGCCTGATGATTTGAGCCAGGAGACAATCTTGCCATCGGTCATTGTTGAACTGAGGGCAGGCATGAAAACTTCGTGAATCATGGAGTTGTTTCCGAATTAGTTGAACAGTACAGCAGAATCAAATTTTATCCCGTCACCTGACGCGATCGATAGAGTGTCACCCCAGGAAATCATCCCGTCCCGAATGACACCTGTAGAGACGTGCCATCGGCACGTCTTCCCCAAAATGCCCGTCACAGAATCACCACTGTCATAACGCACCATCAGCACGTCCCCCCAACCCAGTCACTACCCAGATAATTATCTGTAGAGACGTGCCATTGGTACGTCTCTACAGCCCGGTCAATTACCCAGATAACCATCTGTAGAGACGTGCGATCGCTGCGTCTTTGAAATCATATCTGTTGGGGGATTAACGTTTATAGAGACGTGCCATTGGCACGTCTCTACCATTGGCACGTCTCTGCGGGGAATCTTCTTACGACGTTGTTAATTTCTACAGATCGCCGCGAATCTCTTCTACAATGCCATCGCGCAGCAACACTTCAACCTGCATTTTACGAATCAAATTGTCTCCCGTTTCAACTCTGAAGAACCCTTCAATTTGACCCTGACCGACTTCCTGATTCATCTCTAAAAGTTGAACTTGCTGTAACTGCTGAAGAATCTGATTTTTTTGTTCCAACAGTTCACTCTTTTTTTGATTGACTTGAACCTGAATGTTCGTAATTTGCTGAGCGATCGCCGGATTACTCGGTTGATTGGCTTGCTTTTGGATCTCTGCCGCCATTCGTTGCCCCTGAGTTTCGAGCTGCTGGAGTTGGCTATCCATCTGATTAATTTGATTTTGGAGCTGTTGCTGCACTTCCTCTTTCCAGCGCGGAGTGACTACAACTTTGACGTTAACAGCTCTCTTCAGGAGCAGATGAGGTTTTGAAGCATCCATGAGGGCTTTTTTCGAAAAAGTACTAAGGTTAAGCAGAATGTGAACAAGATTTGCCGATGCTGCACTAGGTTAACCCCACATGCACCGCTCAGGCAAACATGTCGTCGATCATACCGCGATAGCGTTCCGTCACAACGGCCCTACGGATTTTTAAGGTTTGCGTCAACAGGCCATTTTCGATCGTGAACGGTTCCGCAATCAGCCGGAAAGGTCCAATTCGATCATCGGCCCGATAGCCCGGACGATTCTTGACTTCTCGCGTGATTTCTTGCCGGAAAAGCTCCTGAACGGCTTTATTATCCAGGTCGATTGTTTGATCAGGGCGCTGAATAGATAGATTTTGAGCCGTTGCCCACTGCGCTAGCGCTTCCACATTCGGCACGATGAGGGCACCCAGCGATCGTTCATCTTGCCCCACTAGCATGATCTGGTCGATATACGGGCTGCGCAAACAGGCGTCTTCAATCGGCTGGGGTTCGATATTCTCGCCATTAGTTAGCACGATCGTATCTTTGGCCCGTCCCGTAATAATCAAATCATCCTCTGCGGTAATCCAGCCCAGATCGCCTGTATCAAACCATCCTTCGGAATCGATCGCCTTCGCCGTAGCCTGCGGATTTTTGTAATAGCCCTGCATCACCTGAGGGCCACGAATCAGCACCAATCCCTGCTTGCCAACTGGAACAGGCTGTCGTGATTCTGGATCAACAATGCGGGTTTCGGTTTGGGGCAGCGGTTGACCATCGGCTCCGCGCAGGTTGTGCCAGGGACGACGAACGTGGGTAATTGGGGCCGTTTCCGTTAAGCCATAGCCTCCCAGAATGTCGATGCCAACAATCTCAAAGAAGTCCTCCAAATGCTCGGCGATTGAGCCACCGCCGCTCACCACGAATTTGATATGGCCACCTGTCGCGGCCCGAACCTGCTGATACACCAAGCGATCGCCCAGTTGATGAATTGGCCACAGGGCAGCCATCTGAACAGCCGCATTCGCCTGTTCGACTGAAGATGGGTTGAGGTTATCCAGACTCAGCTTTTGCACAATGCGACGAGCTTTGATGTAGCGATCGCTGGCCGACAAAAAGAATTGTACTAATCGCTGTTTGCTGGCAGGCTGTTCGCGAAACTGCTTTTGCACCCCTTCATAAATGGACTCCCACAGACGCGGAACGGCCACCATGTAAGACGGCTGAAATTCCTTCAGATCCTTCTTAACGTGCCGAATATTGGTATAAATCTGCGTACAGCCTTGAGCAAAGATGAAATATTCAAACGTTCGCTCATAGCAGTGCCAGATCGGCAAAATGCTGAGCACTTTTTCTCCGGGATTAAGCTGCACCACGGCTCTGGCTCCCGTGATTTGCGACAGCAAGTTACCGTGGCTCAGCATCACCCCCTTGGGCGTACCCGACGTGCCGGAAGTA
>DATNPS010000553.1:0-5137 GCA_036703095.1 Crinalium sp.
CACTTCCACTAATTGAGGTTTCGTGCGCCCGCCGGGCGCACGAAACCTTAATGAGTTTCAAAATGAGAATTGCTGAAAACTTTCAGAAACATCAGAGATTCGTCACACCTTTACAGTAAAATTACCTTCTGTGGAAATTTCGGTAAATGGTGGATTCATGATTTATGGTGGAGGCGGTAGAAATTAACCCGCTTCGATGTTGCCGCTTGCGGTAGATAAATTTTTTAGAACAAAATCTGTTTTGAATTGGAAGCTTTTTCCTGTGGAAAAGTTTGGTTCTTAAAATAGATACGTTTAGTCGCTGACTGTAGAGATGATGTGATATTTGGTGCTTCCCTACGGCAAATCAGCACTTTTATACATCTTGACTGCTGAAGTTTCCTTCCTTTGAATTATTGCTAATCATGTCTAAGGTTCTTGTTTCTGATCCCATTGACCAGGTTGGAGTTGACATCCTCTCTCAGGTTGCTCAAGTCGATGTAAAAACCAATTTGACGCCAGAACAATTGGTGCAAATTATTCCAGAGTATGACGCGCTGATGATTCGCTCTGGAACGCGGGTTACAAAAGAGGTGATTGAGGCTGGAACGCAGCTAAAAATCATTGGGCGGGCAGGCGTTGGAGTTGATAACGTAGATGTGCCAGCGGCCACCCGACGGGGTGTGCTGGTGGTGAACTCGCCTGAGGGGAATACCGTGGCGGCGGCTGAACATGCGATCGCCATGATGCTAGCGATGTCACGCTATATTGCCGATGCTAACCAATCGGTTAAGGGCGGCAAGTGGGATCGCAAGAGTTTCACTGGGGTGGAAGTTTACAAAAAAACGTTGGGAATTGTGGGTCTGGGTAAAATTGGGGCACATGTTGCGACGATCGCACGGGCGATGGGAATGCGGCTGCTGGCCTATGATCCCTTCCTGTCGAATGAACGGGCTGAGCAACTCGGCGTGCAGCTTGTAGAACTGGATTTGCTGTTCCGGGAAGCGGATTACATTACTCTGCACCTACCGAAAACGCCGGAAACGGTTCACCTGATTGGGGCCGAGGCACTGAGTAAGATGAAGCCCACGGTGCGGATTGTGAACTGCGCGCGCGGTGGAATCATTGATGAAGCGGCACTGGCTGACGCGTTGAAGCAGGGTAAAATTGCAGGCGCGGCACTGGACGTGTATGAAGAAGAACCACTGGGTGAATCTCCATTGCGATCGCTCGGTAAGGAAATGGTGTTGACGCCCCACTTAGGTGCATCGACGGAAGAAGCGCAGGTGAATGTGGCGATCGATGTGGCTGAGCAAATTCGCGATGTGCTACTGGGATTGCCTGCTCGTTCAGCGGTGAATATTCCGGGCCTGCGTCCTGACTTGCTGGAGAAGCTGCGTCCTTACTTACAGTTGGCTGAAACGCTGGGCAATCTAGTCAGCCAGTTGGCTGGCGGTCGAGTAGAATCGCTGAAGATTCGCTTGCAGGGTGAGTTGGCAAGTAATGAAAGTCAGCCTGTTGTGATTGCCGCACTGAAGGGGCTACTGTCTCACGCGTTGCAAGAGCGGGTCAACTACGTCAACGCCAATATTGAGGCAAAAGAGCGTGGCATCCGGGTGATTGAAACACGGGATGCGACGGTGAAGGACTACACCGGATCACTGCGGCTGTCTGCAAAAGGGCCGTTGGGTGAGCATTCTGTGACGGGATCGCTGTTGGGCGATAACGAAATCCGCATTACCAATATCAACGATTTCCCGATCAACGTTCCTCCCAGCCGCTTTATGCTGTTTACCGTGCACCGCGATATGCCGGGGATCATTGGTAAAATTGGTTCTCTACTGGGCAGCTACAACGTCAATATTGCCAGTATGCAGGTCGGACGTAAGATTGTTCGAGGTGATGCTGTGATGGTGCTGAGCCTTGACGACCCGCTGCCAGAAGGGATCTTAGCTGAGATCACTAAGGTTGCTGGTATTCGGGATGCGTATACGGTGACGCTGTCGGCTTGATGGGGTTTAGGTCATAGAGTAGAAGTCAGGAGTCAGGAGTCAGGAGTCAGAAGAAATTCTGAATTCTGGCTGCTGGCTCTTGATTTCTTCAATGGCCCCTGACTCCTTACAATAAAAGAATTGCTATAGCGTTCACCAATAGATTGTGAACAGGGTATCTCGGGGCACAGCCCCCAAACGGGGGCAGACCCTCTGCACCTCGTTCAAACCTCAGTTGAGATTGCTATAAATCAGAATATTCGCGTTGAGGCAGATAGGGGTTGGCAAGTAGCTGGTGGGAAATTCAAATTCTTTGTGATCCTTTAGCAGAAGAGACTGTCTTTTGGAGGCTGGAGGACTTTGGCTGTAAGGGCAGTTCTAGCGAAATCAAGGGAAATAGCTGCTTGGTTCGTGGGTATTTGCCTGAGTTTAAAACTCAACTGCTAGATTTATCGGCGTTGGCGTTGTTGCTTAAACAAGATGCATTGTGTGCGGGAGTGCAGGCTCCAGCCGTGCAGTGGAATCTGATTGACGAGGAGGATTGGTCAAGCAGTTGGAAAACCTATTGGAATCCTCAAGAAATTGGCGACCATCTGTTGATTAACCCGGCATGGCTGCCTGTCCCTGAAAAGAGCGATCGCCGAGTATTGCGGCTAGATCCAGGGGTGGCATTTGGCACGGGCAATCATGCCACGACACAACTGTGTTTGGAATCGCTAGAAATGCGATTGAGTGGGGAAGAAACGGATTTCACGGTAGCAGATATCGGCTGCGGTTCTGGAATTTTGTCGATTGGTGCGATTTTGTTAGGGGCCAAACGGGCTTATGCGGTTGATACAGATCCGCTAGCTGTACAGGCCACGGACAACAGTCGGGAGCTAAATCAGATTGATCCAGATCGACTGATTGCGGCAGAAGGCAGCATCGAACGCCTGATGGAGATGACTCAAGGCCCAGTAGATGGCATCCTCTGCAACATTTTGGCTGAGGTGATTTTGGATCTGGTGCCGCTGATGGGGGCGATCGCTAAACCAACTACCTGGGGTATTCTCAGCGGCATTTTGTTAGATCAAGTCAAACCGATCGCTGATGTGTTGGAAGAAAATGGCTGGATTGTCGCGACACTTTGGCGGAAGCAAGATTGGTGTTGCTTGAATATCCGACGGTCTTGATCTAAACGGTAGGATTAGTGCTGAGGATGGAGAAAGGGTGGATACTCAGTTCTCAGCACTTTTAAATTTCGGCACCAAAGAGTCTTAAGTTAAGACAACCTGTCTCTCAGTCAGTCTTAAAGTGATATTATTTATCTCAAAAAAAGACTGTCCGTATCATCCCCAGTAATGGGTTTGTCCGACCTTTTGGAATTGTGCGAGCTATGGTTGGGTACTTTTCGCGTGGCTGTAATGGAGCTATTAAATTCCTATATTCTTGGCGCTTAGGAATAGAGCCAAACCTGCACATACAGTTCAACATTCGTCTTAAAGTAAGATAATTAATATCTTGAATAGACTCATAATGACACTTTACGTCTTGTCGTGAGACTGCGTGGAGCGGATTTAAGAGACTGAAATTGCAGTTCCACAGACGAAGCCTACAGAAGCGGACTAAAGCATTGGTATAGCATTCTGTAACACTGTTGTCTCAGCGGTAGTCCTAATTGAATTTAGATGCGACTCGTAGAAACTGAAAAGAGCTTGCTTAATTGCGTATATGGCAAATATTCAAGACGCTGAGACAACCTTTTTTACAAGCAATTGAGGTCGATCGTATATTTCATGGACTAAATTTGGACTAAAATTTCAACCCTTTTTTGAAGCAGTTTTATCATTCCTTCAGGGAGCGTTGTGCAGAAAGCCCCTTCAAAATTTACACTTGAGTCTCACAAATCCAACCCAGATCGACAGCCTGATTTCGATTCACGTATTCTAAAATTTACGCAATCTTTGGGTTCTTAACTGAACGGGACTGGCGCGATTCGAACGCGCGACCTGTCGCTTAGGAGGCGACCGCTCTATCCTACTGAGCTACAGCCCCAAACTATAGTCATGATAACAAGTGAGCTTGTAAATCCATAGTTCATTTTGAACCAGCAATTCTCAGGATGCAAATCGGTCGCAGTGCAGCTCGTCGGAAGCGCCAAGCCCACAATCGGTTTCAAAATGATGAACCAAAGATCAGACAGACAATTTTATAACTGTAGCCGTTTGGATCAGGATGAAGGTTTAGGGGAACCATTACCTGATAGCAAATCTCACCCCCTGGCTTTCAATCTTCCAACCAGTTTGATATCAACTTGAGACAAATAGTATCATAAATAGATCTGCGATATCTTATCTTAAGACTAAGTATCTTGCCGTAATTCTAGCAATAAGACTATGCTTACCTTTATGAGACTGACTTGACTACTTTGGTAGATAAGGATTTGCAGAAAAGGAATTTGCTTGACACCCACAGTCGCATTGCAAGACAGGCTATTTCATGGATAAGATTTTGTCTTAAGTCAAGAGCCTGCGTCTTATTCTGAGTCTTTAAGTAAGAACAGCAGTCTCATAAAGTCTTGTACCGAAAACATTTTGGTGACGGCTTCGCGAACTCCAACCTCCATTGGTTGGGAGAAAAATTTCAAGGTTGACATAGGGCGATCGCACAGAGACGGTTGCTGCGATCGTTTAGGTCTTGAGTTAAGCGAAATTGTCTCATTATGAGTCCGCAAGCGAGATAGCTTATCTCGTATTGAGACAAATAGTGGTTAAGTGACTAAACCGTTTTCGTCTAAAGGAATTGAAGGTTTATAGAAATCAATTGCCGGGGCAGAAATTTAACTGAGAAGAAGGGCGATCGCCCCCAATCTACTTCTTCCAGGGCAATTTAGTGCCCATCTCGGTGAGAGCAGAGAAAACCAGGTAAAGAATCAACAGTCCAGCACTTACAAGAAAAATAGGAAGATCATCTGGCATAGCCGGTCAGACGGATGAACTACTGAAACCCAATTGGCATAACGAGAGGAATAACGCTACGCCGGAATTACATTAATGCGTCCGCGACAGCGAATCTGCTCCGGTTCCAGACTCAACTCATGTAAATGTACATCTGAACCTAAATCAATCTCAAAATCCTGTAAGTCTTTCAGCGGTAATCCTCGATTGGCTTGAAGGCGAGTGAGCCAC
>DATNPS010000575.1:0-2896 GCA_036703095.1 Crinalium sp.
TGTCGAGTTTCCACAACCGCCAGTTGAATGAGCGCCAGAAATGCTAGAAAAATTAAACTCGTGCTCAAGAACAACCATTGCGGTTGCGGTGCCCAGGCTAATAGTAAACTGCCGCCAAATACGCCAACCCCTCCCCCCAAACTGTCTGCCAGTACCAGAATCGCAAAGGCTTTATGTCGTCGTTCCGGAGTCGTGACGTCAATCACAGAGGCATCCGCTGCCGTCCAGTAGCATCCAGCGCTTAACCCCAGCAGCAAATTCGCGAGAATCAGCATCGGTAGGGTTCGGGTTTGCATCAGAAATAACGCCGCTACAGTCGATAAGCCCGCCGAAAAGAGCAGCGCTCGCTTGCGCCCATACGCAGGCGAATCGGCCAAATAGCCGCCCAATAGATGACCAAATACCCCCGCGATCGAACCACTACCAACGCCAATGCCAACGGCAGCAGCGGATAACCCGACCTGATTCACAAAAATCAGCGGCACATAAAACTGGATGATGCCATATCCCACTTGATAGAGCGATCGCCCACCTGCCTGTACCCAGACCTGACGGTTTGTTGGCTGTTCTGCATCCGTTAACGCATTTGCACGGGATTCTGTTTCCACAATTGTTCCTATAGCGGTTCTCATTTGGGTGAACTACATCTGTTTGTTTGAGAGCCGCGCGGAGCGCGGCTCTCAAACAAACAACTGGGTTTTAAGCGATTGAAAATCGCTATAATACGGCACTTCCTATTCTGCCGTAGCAAGTCGGCCACTGTAGGGGCGGGTTTAGCAGTTAACGTAACGTGAAGTAATCAACCTGCCTTCAAAACCTGCCCCTACCATAAACGACACAGGCTATGGTTTTGGAGCGATCGCGCCACCGTTCTGCTTCTCTAACTCCAGATCAAGCGAACTGGTGAAATAAAGCGACTGCTGTGGAATACCGATCGCCAGGTGTTCCTGTTCCAGCATTAACGCCAGACGCCGACGAAACTCTCTGGCAACCGACCATTGTTCTAACGGCAAGGTCTTCAGCCAAATTCGGATCAACAGTCCCGTATGATTTAGCTCATCAATGCCCAATACCTCAGGTGGGTCAGGCATCTTAGACCTCCACTGGCGATCGCGATACATCTCATCCGCCAGTTGTCGAATCAGGTTTAAGGCGTGATCAGGATTGGTACCAAAGGCTAATTCAACCGCCAGATCAACCCTGGACCAATCTTTCGATAAATTTTGCACCACTCCAATGCTGCTGTTAGGAATGGTAATCAGGCGGCCTTCATTGTTACGCAATTGAGTAATGCGGAGGTTCATGTTTTCGACCAACCCCGCCACATTGTCGGTCTGCCCCACGATGATCACATCTCCCACGGCATACTGATCCTCTAACAGAATCAAAAAGCCGTTGATCATATCCTTAATCAAGCTCTGAGCCGCAAACGAAATTGCCAAACCAATGATCCCGGCCCCTGCCAGTAGGGGAATCAGATCCACGCCCACAACCGATAAACTCGCCATAATGCCAATCACAACCCAGGCCACCGCCGCACCGCTTTTCAAAACACGCGAAAAGGTTGTCACCCGTAAGGTCAGCCGCTTATAGGATTCTGGGTCGATAAAACTGCCCTCTGCCAACGCTCCCGAAAAGCGATCGATCAGCACATCACTGACGCGAATCAGCAAATAAACGGCTCCTATAATTCCTAAAATTTTAAGCGGTGCCGAAAGCACAACGGGTTGCAGCCAGCGAGTATAGGGAAACAGTCCGATGATGACAAACAGACCCCCTCCCCAAAGCCCGACCTGTAACACTCGCAGCAAGCGGCTCCGGACATCATTCAAATCATGCACATGGCGCTTCGTTTGTTGATTTCGCAGAGCCGTCACCACCGCTGCATCGCCATGATCCGATGGCTGAGCTGAAACATCTGCATTCGACGGAATTTGAGCCTCCAGTCTGATTTTCCGCAGCTTCAGGTGATACTGCAAACGCGCGATCGCCCAACTCAACACCAGGACAGCTACCACAATCCCGGCAGCGATAGCCGCCTGACGTGCCAAGAAAGCAGTTTGGCGTTCTCGCTGTGCTCGCAAAAGCGCACGGCGAATAATTTGAGTTAATCGCTCCGCCCATCGATCGGGTTCCTGTACCTGAAGCTGCGCATCCAGCGTGGTCACCGTCATGAGATATTGCCCATTCACAGAGATCACGGGCAGATTGCTGCTCTCATCAATATCAGCCGTTATGCTGAGCGTTTTAGGATCAAAATCACTGTTAGCAACGCGTTTCAGCGTATCCTCAATACCGCTAATTCGTTCTCGAATGGGTGAGGTATCCGTCTGCTGATTACTGTGATTCAGCGTTGGAGCAGCGATCGTGAACAGATCGTATCCATCTAATCTAACTTCACCTGTCTCAACGTCTTCAGAGTTTGATTTGGATAAGGTTAATGGGCTACCTTGCTGTAAATTTAACCCTGGAATATTTAAAGTCTGACTCCAGGCAGAGGATGAGGTGAGAATTAGAATGAGGGCGATCGCTCCAATCCAGATCGCACTTGCTTTAAAAGACCTCTGCCAGGAGCGTACATGAGTTCTCACTAAACGCTTAGCATATTTCATAAAGCAACGTACCCTAACAGCCAACGACAATCCATTGAGGCGATCGCAGTACTAAAGCTGATACAGCTCAATGGCTATAGTCGGAAAATCATCGTGTCTTTGTCGAATAGAATCTTCTAGTTCAACTCCTATTTCAACGATTAGAACCTTACTAACGTTGCAGAAATTGATTCTATTTCCCCTCTACCTTTCGGGAGAACCACCGTCACAAGCATTGCTTCTGAAAGCTGTACCTCATGGCAGCAATTTTCAGTGTGCAAATCGGTGGTAGTGCAAGTTCGCCG
>DATNPS010000581.1:0-6298 GCA_036703095.1 Crinalium sp.
CCAGTTCAATCGCTACTATACCGGATGACACTCTACTCCTTCATGAACTGGTACAACTCAAGCAAGATATTCTAAACGATTTAAATCATCTGTTTAATCTACTGGAAAAAATCGATCGTCTTTCTATCAAGGTAGGTTCTGTAGCAAAACAGAACACTCAAGTCACACGTCAGTTTAATTAAACCTCATTCTTTAAGCTGCCTAAACGTTCTTCCTTAGACTTTATTGGGATTGGTGTGTAACGGGGCGGAGAAGCGCTACAAACCAATCTCCAAACTCAAAAACCTTACTTCCGACTAAATTTCCTAAATAGAGGTTGCTGTGTTCATTTGAGTTAAGACGGAGTGCAGAGGTGGAATTCCTATTACTTCGGCAATATTCGAGACTACCTAAACCCAAGGGCTTCATGGTGGGGCGCGCGAAGCGCGCCCCACCATGAAGCCTATTAAATTGCCGAGGTAATAACTGAGGGTAACGCCCTCAGTCCTCTTGGTTTTCAATTATAAATCCACTATTCTAAGGATCGTGGATTTAATAAAACCCGAAACTTAATTTTTGAAAGTGCGGCTCTGCCACACTTTCAAAAATTAAAAATTCGGTTTTAATTTGTTCGCGATCCTAAGCACAGCATGGTTTCACAGGTTGGGCTTGAGATAGAGTACCGCAGGTACCCACAGTTTGTTCGGGAGCCGTATCCCCAACCTTAACGACAAAGATTTCCCAGCGGGTGCCATCGGGATCTGTCACCCAAACCTTATCCTGTAGGGCATAGCAGCAATCCGTGTCTTGTTCTTCAAAGGTTGCTAACCCTGCGGCTTTGAAACGGGCGATCGCTTCCTTCACCGCTTCAGTACTCTCAACCTGAATTCCCAGATGAGAGAGCGCTCCATGTGACTCCAGGCGATCGGTCAAATTCATCGTGAGATTCAAAGCAGGTTGTTCCAGGTCAAACTTGGCATAATCGGCTTTATGTTTCACCGGAGCAACACCAAACATCGCCTGATAAAACGTCACTGAGCGACTAATATTAGTGACGTTCAAGGCAACATGTGTTTTGAGGGTAGCCATTATCAATCTCCTCCAAGTTATATGGTGATCGTTGAGATGTTTAGGACAAGAGGGTGAGGGCCGTGTCTTGACCAGGAGTTTCACCCTACACCCGTCCTAACTAACCCCTTGATTGCTATACTAAGAAAATCTTACTTCAAGAAAAGTTGATTAAACAAAAGTTGATGGGACAACTGCCGACACTGCCATCTAATCAAATCATTGCAGGTTTTCATGCGCTTTCAGAACCCTTGCGACTACAGGTGATAGAGCTTCTGCGCGATCGCGAACTCTGTGTGTGTGACCTCTGTGATGCCTTGGACGTAACGCAATCCAAGCTGTCATTTCATCTGAAAGTTCTTAAGGAAGCCGAGTTGGTGCGTGTTCGGCAGGAAGGTCGCTGGATGTATTACAGCCTGAATTTGCCTCAGTTCGTGGTTATGGAACAATACCTGGCTGACTATCGCCGCTTTAGCCCGATCGCCCCTAGACGTCCTTGCGATCCTTGAAAGCTAAGGGGTTTGCTGTTTAATAAAATCCCAATTTCTTTGGGGCGCGGCGGAGCCGCGCCCCAAAGAAATTGGGATTTTATTTTCTTGCGAGTCCCTAAAGGCATGTATTAGTAAACGCGATCGCTACACTCTATGCTTGACTAATCAATAAAATTTGATGTATCAATATTTCTTGGTATTTAGATTTTAATGAGTCAGACTTTGAATTCATCCATTTACAAACGTCTCTCCGTTCTCGATCGCTTTCTCACGCTCTGGATTTTCCTGGCGATGGCGATCGGGGTTGGGGTTGGTTATTTCTTTCCGGCTGTTGAGGGAATCATCCATCAATTTCAGGTGGGCACGACCAACATCCCGATCGCGATCGGCCTGATTCTGATGATGTATCCACCCTTAGCCAAAGTACGCTATGAGGAACTGGGTGATGTCTTCCGCAATGGCAAGATTCTAGGTGTGTCGCTCTTACTAAACTGGGTGATTGGGCCGATTCTGATGTTTTTGCTGGCGATCGCCTTTTTGCATGGCTACCCGGAATACATGGTTGGCCTGATTCTGATTGGGTTAGCTCGCTGTATCGCGATGGTTGTCGTGTGGAGCGACTTAGCGCGAGGCAATACAGAATACACGGCAGGCTTAGTTGCCTTTAACAGCATCTTCCAGGTTATTTTTTATAGTCCGTTTGCCTGGTTCTTCTTGAGCGTTTTGCCGCCCCTATTTGGCTTGCAAAGCAGTGTAGTAAACATCAGCATTGCTGAGATTGCCAAAAGCGTTTTTATCTATCTGGGCATTCCGTTCCTGGCAGGTTATTTCACTCGCTTCTTCCTGGTAAAAATCAAGGGCAAAAGCTGGTATCACGAAAAATTTATTCCTAAAATCAGTCCGATCACGCTGATTGCATTGCTGTTTACGATTGTGGCAATGTTCAGCCTGCAAGGCGAAAAGATTGTCCAAATTCCGTTAGATGTGTTTCGGATTGCGATTCCACTGCTCATTTATTTTGCCGTGATGTTTGTAGTCAGTTTCTTCCTCGCATGGCGCATTAAAGCAGATTATTCCAGAGCGGCAAGTGTAGCTTTTACAGCCGCCGGAAATAACTTTGAACTGGCTATCGCCGTTGCGGTAGCAGTATTTGGAATCAACTCTGGTGCCGCATTTGCAGCCGTTGTGGGGCCGTTAGTCGAAGTCCCTGCTTTGATTACATTGGTGAATTTGGCGTTCTGGTTTGAGCGTCGATATTTTAAACCTGTGCTTTAACACAATTAAATACAAAACTCCAAAGGGCGTGGCATACGCCCTTTGGGGTTTAACTATGTCTCATTACTTAAGGAATCCAGTCATGAAGCGCGTCATGTTTGTTTGTAAGAAAAACTCAGCGCGATCGCAAATGGCAGAGGGATTTGCCAAACAATTTGGAGCTGGAAAAATTGAAGTGATCAGTTCTGGATTAGAAGCAAGTCAGGTGAGACCAGAAGCGATCGCTACGATGAAAGTGATTGGCATTGATATCAGCGATCAAACTTCTAAAGCCTTGAGCGAGTTCGATCCTGAAGAGTTTGATGTGGTGATTTCACTGTGTGGCTGTGGCGTCAACCTGCCACCAAAATGGCTCACGCGGAATGTATTTGAAGACTGGCAGTTAGATGATCCAGCAGAGCATCCAGAGATTTTTCCCAGAGTGCGAGATGAAATTCGTGAACGCGTGATTCGGTTAGTGGAGGGGATGGTTCACCGCTAAACCCATCCCATACCGTCCCAATTCCCGCTTTAGAGGCGCAATATGCTCAAGTCCCACCAATCCCAGGCGACGAATCCACTGTAACGGCAACCATCCGTTGGAAAACAAACGGTTCGCCAGATCTGTACCAAATAAAACGGTTGCGTTATCCGTCTGCCGTTGCTTTTGATACTGACGCAGAAGGTCGGCATGACCTGGATCGGTGCCCATCACCTGCGCATTCGTTAGCAGGGCAGCCAGCACCGCTACGTCTCGTACCCCCATGTTAAATCCCTGTCCTCCCACAGGATGCGTGGCATGAGCCGCATCTCCAACAAGCGCAAGCCGATGCGCCTGATAGGCTTTGCTGTGTTGGCGACGGGGAGTATAGCCAGATCGCAAAGAAACCGATAGCACTCGACCTAACTGGAGACTAATGCGGGGAGCCATTGTTTCAATAAAGGCGGCATCGTCCAGCGACATCAGGCGATCGCTACTACCTTGGCTGGCCGAAACCACTGTACCCGTCGCGTTGCCGCAACCACCTGCGCTAATGCCGTTTCAGTCACCTGGTTTTCTACGACATACCCCAGCGCAGACACGCCCAGATCGTTCCGATGTAGCGTTGTCGTTAAAGGAAAGCCTTCATCCGAAACAACCACCCGATGAATCGGTGATACTCCCAGCGATTGCATCGTTTTCCATGCGCCAATTTGATCCAGAATGCGGGCTGAACCAAGGGCGATCGCACTGGCTCTGCCATCGTGCGCCAATCGGTGTTGCAGGTCTGAGTTTTCGACAATGCCCACTCGTAGGGTTGTTTGTCCTAATGCGGCGGCCAAAGACATCCCCACCATGCCGCCGCCCACAATCAGGACATCATAATCAACCATTGCAGCCACATTTACCGGAATGATCCGGTTCATCATGGGTGTGCGTGTGCCCATGCTCTTCTGGCGTTCCCATGATAAGAGAACCTACCAGATACGCCGCTACAGCCGCATCGGGATCGGTTTCAGGCGTGACAATCGGTTTAATGCCTTTCGATTCCAGGCGATGCGCTAATCCGCTGCCCATACTGCCGCTAATCAACACCTGCACGCTGTCTAGCGGATGAGGAGCAGTGGCAGGAGTCGCGTGAAAACTCTGATCTTTGGCTAACTGTAAAAGCTGTTTGCTCTCATCGTCTGACGCCGCCACATCGTAAATCCAGAATTGTAAGCAGTGACCCGCGTGTCCCGTAATATCCGTTTGGTTGTCACTTGAAACAGCAATTTTCATAGCAAAATTCCCAATAGAGATTGCGATCCTTGCACGACCATCAGGTGATGGGTGTTCAGAACAAAGCCCTAAAGGGCGTGTCGCAGCCTCAGAGATGCGGCACAAACCCTTTAGGGGTCGAATTCTATATAACCACCTATAGCTATTTAACTATAAAATGATGAAAAAATCCACTGAAATGAAGTGGCTGATTCAAATATTTGTTGGGAGAAGCGATCGCACGTTCTCAAAGAACCCAAACATAGCTTTTAAAGACTTGGCAGCGACTTTGATTCGAATCAATGCAGCTTTTACCCGCGTGAAAGCAACTTTGATTCGAACCAATACAGCTTTTGTTCAAGCCAACACAACGTTTGTCTACATCAAAACAGCTTCTAAACGAATCAAAACAACTTTGGTTCGAACCAATACAGCTTTGATTCGCATCAAAACAGCTTTGTAACGAATCAACGTTGTATTGGTTCGCGTCAACACAGCTTTGTAACGAATCAAAGCTATAAATAATTACATCTCTTTGCAAAAGTTTGCGATCGCCAAACTTTCCTAGGAATTTTTAGTTGGAACGGTTGCCACCTGTGGCGTCACTTGAGACGTCACTAACTCAGCCATCAGATCTGCAACGGACATCATGCGCTCCGCCCGTCCAGCATTGCTGCCTGAAAACACCAGTCCATTTTCGATGTCTCCTCGCGCCGCTTTATCCAACGCTTGCACAATGCAGAAATACTGCTGCTCATCCCGGCATTTGCAAGCATGAAGGCAATTCAGCAAACAGCGCTTTTCTATATCAGAAGAATCTGCGATCACTTTATCGACAAAAGCATTGCGCAACGCCCGCCCCGGCAGTCCAACTGGACTGGGAACAATCATTACATCCTCTGGTTTGGCATGAAGATGAAATTCTTTGTAGCGAATATTAGCATCACATTCATGAGTGGTAATAAACCGAGTGCCAATCTGGACACCACTTGCACCCAAGGCTAACACTCGGTCAATATCGTCTCGATCCCACACTCCGCCTGCGGCAATCACCGGGATGGACTGCCCCACGTCTTGCTGGAGATACGCCACAAGTTCAGGAATGACCTGTTCGGCTTCAAAGCTGCGATCGCCCAATTCTTCCCGTTTCGCGCCCAAATGACCACCGGCTGTGTTGGGATTTTCCACAATAAACGCATCGGGTAATCGTCCATACTGCCGTTCCCATTTGCGACAAATAATGCGAGCCGCACGCGTGCTGGAGATGATCGGCACCAGCGCCACGTCTGGATACTCCGTGGTGTATTCCGGCAATTGCGTCGGCAATCCAGCACCCGAAATAATCAAATTTATGCCCTGCTCCGCTGCCGTGCGAACCAGCGTTTCATAATCTTGAGCCGCCACCATCACGTTCACGCCCAAAATGCCGTTTGGGCTTATCGTGCGAGCTTCTCGAATTTCATCAATTAGGGCGAGCCGATTGGCCTGAAAAAACCGCTCTCTACGCTTGCTCACACTCCGTTGCGTGATGTCAAAGTAGGGTGAGTTTAATCCTAACCCAACAGCAGAGATCACCCCAACACCGCCTGCATTGGCAACGGCAGCAGCAAGATTTGCTCCAGAAATCCGAATGCCCATGCCACCCTGAATGATGGGGTAGCGGGCAACATGTTGACCAATTTGAAGCGAGGGTAATGGCGGCATATCAATTTGATTGAGAACAACTATATACGTATTGATGATTATATAGTTGTTCTCAATCAAA
>DATNPS010000582.1:0-3831 GCA_036703095.1 Crinalium sp.
GCTGGATTCGCCGTTAAAGATAGTTATGGCTGTACGCATTAGCGTTAGGACGGGATGCAGAGGCGGAACTCCTGGCTAGGATCGCGAACAAATTAAAACCAAATTTTTAATTGTTGAAAGCACGGCAGAGCCACGCTTTCAACAATTAAGTTTCGGGTTTTATTAAATCCACGATCCTGGGTTGCAAGCCCCATCCCCCTTTGGTTTTCCATGTCCTAAACCAACGTGAATTTGATAGCGCCATTTCAGCCGCGCATCGCACGACTGAAATGGCGCAAAATGGTGTCTCTATGCAGGGCATATTTTTATTTTGCGTCTACCACTTCGAGAGGGCGCAGAAGGCCTTTAATCGTGGTTTTGATCTGATCCTTCACCTGGACAAGTTGAGAGTGCTGGAGCGCTCGTTGAATGGCATCAGCCAGGTCAGCGCGATCGCTCTCCCGCAACGGCTCAATCAGTTCTTGATAACACGACCTAGCGTGAATAGAGCGCGGAATGACATGTTGTTCAATCATGTCTGCACTAACGTCATCAATGGGGAAGAACGGCGTTCCTGCCAGCTTACCAGCCACCAGGAGGTCAAGCATTGTTCTGAGGCACTTTTCGCATCTACCGCAGTTCAGCATGTTGCCATCAATGCGCTCAACATTGTTGCAAACCTTCAGCACATTCAGATCGTTTAATGCTGGACTGAGAAGCTTTACCTTATCCAATCGTGATAGATGAACACCATCGTGATCAATGCGAGTGCTGTAGCTGCTGTAATGGGGATCAAGCAAAGGATGTTGTGCCCAAGGGCATAGATCTGCCAGGCTGGGGCCACTGGCAATTAAAGCCAATGAAATTTTTTCGCCTAGAAAATGAGCTACGGATGCTAAAGCGGCTCCGCTAAATACGTCACGCCACAGGTAAGGTTCATCAAACTCCTGGCGGATATTAGTATTCACACTAATTAGCGATATATCTTTTGAATGTAATTCAGCCTCTAACTGTTCTCGCAAGACATTCCATCCTGGTCGTTCATCTAACGTTTTGCGTTTACCAAAATCAAATCCATAAATGAAAATTCCATGTTTAATTCGGCATGGATGAGTTGCTTCATATCGCTGTTGATTTAGATAAAACGATGTCCAGGAATCAATTCCTCCGGAACAGAACCAGGCTGTATCTCTCGATTTAAGCTCTTCTGTCGATTTAGTTGTTGCCTCAATGACAGGAACTCTATAATTTCGCTTTGGATACCAATTTTGGACGATATGCATCGCCACGTCCAAATTACTTTTTAACTCTGGACAAATCTCATTCTGAATGGCAATGCGCTGTTCACCATAGTGCATCGCTGGCATACAGGCTGCAACTAAAAACGCATCTGGCTGTAATGTTTGAGTATGGTGGCGATCGGTTTCAAAGTAAATGATTTGGTCGGAGCGATCGCTATCTTCCCATTTAATCGTTGCGCTGGTTCTGAAGGTTTCGCCTTCGATTTTGGTTGATAAATCTTCAATTCGCATTAGAAAACTCCTAAATGCTAACAGGTGAAAGAGATAGCCTCGATGAATGTCAACTGATAATTGCCTGATTTACAGTTTTTCTTTGGAAATAGTGAAAAACCACAACCTGTTTTATCAGAAAATCAACAACCGTATAGTGGACGAATGGGGAATTACATTGTTTCCCAATTTGCTTCTCAATGTTGGTCAAAATGCTCCTGATTTATGAAACACAGGTGTTTCAATCTTCAATTAAACTCGACTAAATCCGGGATTATTCTCAGTCTTTAGAATGGTATTTGAACTATTCCAAAATTTATTAAACCCCGCAATTAATTTTGGAAAGTGCGACAGTACCGCACTTTCCAAAATTAAAAATTTGATTTCAATTTATCCATAGTCTATAGATACTTATTGTTATTGGTTCATGAGTTTGACAGCTAAACCAAATCGTTGGATAAAATTGGCGATCGCCATCACATGTTGTCTGATTGGAGGAATTGTTGCGATCGGCGCAGATATTTATCGCTTCGCATCCGAGAGCGATCCTTCCCCTGCGGATGCCGCTATCGTCTTAGGTGCAGCGGTTTGGGACGAGCAGCCTTCACCCGTCTTCGCAGAACGTATCAAACACGCAATTCATCTGTATCAAACGGGAAAAGTTCGATATCTCATTTTCACGGGCGGCGTGGGTACACAAGACCAACTGGCTGAATCTGTCGTTGCCAGTCGCTATGCTATTGCTCGTGGGGTCAGCACTAACGATACCTGGTGTGAAACAACCTCCCGCATCACTTGGGAGAATTTGCAGGGTGCCAAGCAGATCATTGACAACCAGCATCTAAACCGCGTATTGATTGTCAGCGATCCATTACACATGCGGCGTTCAGTTGTCATGGCTCGTGATTTGGGCCTATCGGCATATTCTTCCCCAACTCCAACAACGCGGTATATTAGCGTTCAAAGTAAAACAGCGTTTCTGCTTCGAGAAACGTATTTTTATACCCTCTATCTAATACAAAGACCCTTTATTCCAGTGACAGGAACACCACAGAAGATGCAGGTTCAACCTTGTCCGCTTCGTTAGCGATCGCCCCTTTATCAGGTGAATTCGATAGCCCGATTTTGCGTGCGCGACGCGCGCGCAAAATTGGGCTTTTGATAGAGTGGTGCGTCACGCCACTCTCCCAAAAGCCCGTTCATCGAGTTCACGTATTCATCAGCTCAGGACGATGCACAATGCTTCCTGTTTTAAAGCGTCTTTGCCATGAAGACGCTATTGGGGTCATCCACGTAATCGCCGAACGGGCCTCGATATTCAAACCCATATCGTTCATACAACGCTCGCGCTGGAGCAAACTCAGGAAACGAGCCTGTTTCTAAGTACAGGCAATTATACGCGCGTTGTTTGGCTTCTTGGATAATATGTTCCAAAATCCTGGCAGCGATACCTTTACGGCGGTGAGCCTTGGCAGTACGCATTGATTTGACCTCACCGCTGCGTGGATTTAGCTCTTTCAGTGCTCCACATCCCAGTAATTCGTCACCATCCCAAGCTGTCCAGAAAGTAATATCGGGCGATCGCAATGCCTCTAGATCAAGCGCATGAACGCTTTCGGGGGGTGAAATCTCATGCATATTTTCGAGATGTTCTCGCAGCAAATCAGCGATTTCCTTCCCAGTTAGGTCATCTTCGCGAATATCCAATCAACTCATCTCCTTATTTGGATTGCGTGAATTACGCTGCTGCGATCGCCGTTCTTGCAACGACAATACCTCAGCTTCATTGCTTTCACGCGCCACGCGAATCAACAGTGCCGCGCACATCAAACTGGCAATCATGGAGCTACCGCCATAGCTGAAGAGAGGAAACGGCAAACCCGTTGTGGGTAAAGCACCCGTAGCCACGCCGATATTTAACAACGATTGGCCAACCATGAGAACGACAATTCCGATCGCCACCAGTTGATGAACGGGCTTTCTGGCCTTAAAGGCAACCTGCAAACCCAGAGTAGCGTATGCGCCTAACATCAGCAGTAATAAAAGGCCGCCGATCAAGCCAAATTCTTCTGCAAAAACGGAAAAGATGAAGTCGGTATATTGAATAGGCAAATAAAACAGCTTTTGCTGCGACATGCCATAACCTACTCCACCTACTCCACCCGACCCGATCGCCAGTAGACTTTGGATTAATTGATACCCATTCTGATCGGGGTCGGCCCAGGGATTGAGAAATGACATAATCCGGGCGCGCTGATAATCGCGAATGCTAATGCTGATGATGGCGGCACCAAGACCCGCGATCGCCGTTCCTCCCATATAGGAATAGGGCAATCCTGAG
>DATNPS010000588.1:0-4754 GCA_036703095.1 Crinalium sp.
CCCAGCGGCGACAGCAAGAGCAAAAGGCGAATGCCGCAGCTCAACTGTTGCAGCAGGCGGAACGGCTCCATGCTGAAGTCGCCCGTAAAGCCGAGCGGTTGCAGCAGCGGGAACGCGATTTGCAGCAGCAGCAGGAACAGGCCGTGCAGCAGGCGATCGCCCAGGCGCGGTCTGAAATTGCCGACGTAATCCGTCAACTCCAGCGGGGGCCAGCTACAGCGCAAGATGCCCAACAGGCTACCGACACGCTAAATGACATTGCCCAACAGCGGCTGCCCTCACGTCAACAGCCCGCCAAACCGAAACCAGGATTTCGGCCAAAAATGGGCGATCGCGTCCGCATTCCTCGCCTAGGCCAAACGGCTGAAGTGCTCACCAATCCTGATGACGATGGCGAGTTAACCGTGCGGTTCGGCCTGATGAAAATGACCGTCTCCCTGGCCGACGTTGAATCCCTCCAGGGCGAAAAAGCCGAAGTTCCCACCAAACCAAAGCCCACTCCTGTCCCAACACCCAACACCCAACACCCAACACCCAACACCGCGCCCGCTGTCCGCACGGAGCGTAACACCCTCGATATCCGGGGAAGTCGAGTCGCGGATGCCGAAGTGCTGCTAGAGAAAGCGGTTTCCTCTGCCCATCCTGGGCCTTTCTGGATCATTCACGGACATGGCACCGGGAAACTCAGACAGGGCGTACATGAATTTCTCAAACAGCACCCACAAGTCTCGCGGTTTGAGTTGGCCGACCAATCGGAAGGGGGTTCTGGTGTGACGGTAGCCTACATTGTGTAACGTGCATTCAGCGAATGCATAAAACTGTGCCCCGCGCGTCGCTCGGGGCACAGTTTTATGCCATTTGAGCCGCGCGTCGCGCGGCTCAAATGGCGCTATCGGATTCACATCACGTTAACCCCAAGTCAACGGCAATTCGATGGGCACAGGCAAAGCCAGAAAACGCGACCGCATTTAAGCCCTGCCCCGGAAACGTGCTGTCTCCCACACAATATAGTCCTGGAATAGCAGTGCGGTTAAAGGGCATTCCCAATAGCCCCAATAATTTCCGACTGGGAATCGGCCCGTAAGTACCATCATCCCGTCCCAAAAATCGTCGGTGAGTGCGCGGCGTACCCGCTTCCTGATAGTCGATCGCCTGACTTAAGCCAGGGAAAATGGCCTCTAAACGTTTAATCAAGCGCTCAGCGACCGCTTCCTTTTTCTCCTGGTAATCGCTCGGTGATAGCCCTTGCCAATCGTGCATCCAACTGGGTGTAAAGGTGTGGATAATGTGATGCCCAGGAGGAGCCAGGGTCGGATCAAGCAAGGTCGGAATGGAAACAAAGATGGTGCCCTCTGCATCTTCCATGTGTTCCCAATCTTCTAACAGAATGTGATGACATTCTGTTCCCGCAGGCAGCGCATCGGCTTTCACGCCCAGATGCAAGCTAAAGAAACTGGGCGACTTTTGATAGCGCTTCTGCCATTTCTGTTCGGAAGACGGCATGGCTGACGACGGCAATAATTTCTCGAAGGTATCCCAGCGGGTTGCGTTCGACACGATTCGCTTGGCCCGATACACTTGCCCAGACGCCAACCGCACACCGACCGCGCGATCGCCCTCCCGCAAAATCTCTGTGACTCTGGCCTTATATTGAATCCGGCTACCCGCTTTCTCCAAGCCTTCCACCAGCTTTTGAGCGATTTGACCAACTCCACCCTTGGGATAGTTGATGCCGCCATAGTGGCGATCGCTAAACACCATTCCAGCATTAATCATTGGCGTGCGATCGGCGGGCACGACCGACCAGCAATAGCACTCCATATCAATAAATTTCAGCAGGGCCGGGTCTGAAATATAGCGTCGAGCGATATCCCCCGCATTTTGCGGCAAATATTTCACCAGTCCCAAACAGGCGAATGGATGCTGAAAAAATACTCGCGTGAGGTAGCGGGGTTCCTCTAGCGACAGTAGATCCATCACGTTAAGGCAGTTAAACACGGCCCAACATTCATCATAGAATTTGCGAATGCCGTCTCGTTCATGCGGAAATAGCGCCGTTAACTCCTGCAAAAACAGCTCATACTCCCGGTGAACTTTAAGATCCAGCTTTCCAGGTAAGTGATAGTGAATTTGCACTGGATCGGGAACCGTTTCGATGCTCATATTGACTGCCGCGAGGGCACGGGTGAGCAGATTCGTCGTTCCCTGGCTGCCAAATCCAAAAATCATGGATGCCCCAACGTCAAAGCGATAGCCATTTCGCTCAAAATAGCCCGCGCTCCCACCTGGAATAATATATCGCTCTAACACGAGGACATTGGCTCCCTTGGCGGCCAACTGAGTTGCGGTCACCAGTCCCCCAATACCAGACCCGATTACAATCACATCAAAGGTTTCAACCGCAGACGACGAACTGGCTTGTGCGGAAGCAGATTGATTTAACTCAGATGACGAAGAACCAACAGACATACCAGATCTGGATGAAGAATAGAGCCAGATCTCAGTGTATCTGAACGTGAGTCTACCAGGGGATTTGCTCGTGTATGCCAGCAATTCTCATCTTGAAGCTCATTGCGGGTTCGGTGTACCCGACGGGCGCGCCAAACCCGCAATGGTGGCCGTACAAGCTCGCCGCAGGCGAGCTTGTACGGCCACCATACTAAGAATTGCTGCATGTATGACCGTTGCATAAAAAATCGCATAAAAAAAGGGGGATTAGCCGTTTGACCAACCCCGCCTGCCGATCCTTTGAGAGGAGAACACTAGACTAAATTTACATTTATTGAGAATTACTGTCAATAGATTGAGGTGTGTTTCAACCATGTTCATTTTGCAACTGATTGCGGATGTTGCGGTTCCGTTGAGTACATAACATCACAATCAGTGGTCGTTTTATGCAGGATGGGTTGAACCTGCGAAGCCCACCATTGAAGCCGTTTGGAAATAGGTTTCATTCCTCAAACCATCCTACGATTTTTCAAGTTTTGCCAGTCAACCAGGCTCAGTCAACCAGGAGAAAAGGCATACGCTATGCAGCGTTGAGAAAGCAGTTGCCTCAAGCTTGATCCTTTAAAGTGTCCTCCTGCCTCCAAATTTCCCAAATTGCATATCATTAATATCTATTCTCAGTAATATCAGCACACCTGATCCTATGGATCAGGCGTGCTAATGCCAGCGATTCTCATTTTGAAGCTATTTGCGGGTTTAGCGCGCCCGTCGGACGCGCTAAACCCGCAAATTGAGGTGAGGCAAGTTCGCCGCAGGCGAACTTGCCTCACCTCAATTTGCATACTGAGAATTGCTGTTCTGATGCACTTCGATCCTGGGAACGCAGTATGATAATGCAGATTTCAGAGCAATTACTACTTTAGTTTTCCCCACCGATGGCCCTTCAATTACGTGTTTATGTTCCACCCCATCCCCTGATCAAGCACTGGCTTGGGGTTGCCCGCGACGAATCTACTCCATCGGTGCTATTTCGCAGCGCGATGACTGAATTAGGCCGCTGGCTTACCTATGAGGCCATTCGAGAATGGTTGCCCACCCAAGACACGATGGTTCAAACGCCACTGGCTCCCTGTGCCGCCACATTTATTGATCCGCAGGTGCCAGTTGCGGTCGTTCCCATTTTGCGCGCGGGCCTATCCTTGCTCGACGGTGCACAGGCGTTATTGCCCTTGGCTTCGATCTATCACATCGGCATGGTGCGCAATGAGGAAACACTGGAAGCCACATGCTATGTCAACAAGCTGCCGCGTCAGTTTGATCCACAAACCCGAGTTTTAATTACGGAACCCATGTTAGCCACAGGTGGAACCATGTTGGCCGTGATGGAAGAGTTGACAAAACGGGGAGTGAATCCGGCCTACGTGCGAATTATCTCAGTGGTTACCGCACCCAACGCTCTACAGCGGCTCAGCGAAGCGTATAAAGACCTGAATATCTTTGCAGCCGCGATCGATGAAGGTCTCGATAACAGCGGCTATATTGTCCCAGGGCTGGGAGATGCAGGCGATCGCACCTTCGGGACATTTGACGAATAGGACAGCGATCGAAGTTTGGGAGGAACACAAATGTTAAGCTGTGAATAACGAACGGGTTGCACCTCCCAGCACCGCTATTCCGTCAACGGTTTACTAATTACTTCCATTAGCCATGAGTCAACAAGATAATTTTATCGGTGGATTTTTAGCAGGAACGGTCGTTGGCGGCGTGGTCGGCGGCATTTTGGGTGTGTTAATCACCTCTAAACTGGCTAATTCTGAGGCATCAACCGCCAACGAACCCTTTTCAAAGCTAGAAGGCAAACCTGTCAGGCCGCGCAAAGGCCAGCTTAAAGCTCCCACCGAGCAGAGCATTGAGGCAGCCCGACGGGGGTTAGAAGACAAAATTGCCCAATTGAATGATGCGATCGATGATGTTCGGCAGCAGCTCGGCAGCGTGAATGGATTGCCGCGTGAAGATGCTGAGAATGCGATCGCCCGCGATTCGTAGAATAGTTAACCATCTTCTAAGGGAGATGAGTGTGGCATTGCTGCATTGATCTCTGTCAAGATTAAAATGGCTGATCAGACTCACGTTATAGTTATGTCTAACTTCTAATCAGCTAGACTAAAAATAAATCTGGATTGGTACATAACTCCCGATTAGGAACTCAGAATTCATGGACAGTTCTATCTCTCTGGTCGCTGAATCGCTAGCCACTTTTCTGAACTTTTATTTCGTTATCATTATTCTTCGAGTTCTGTTAAGTT
>DATNPS010000018.1:0-5735 GCA_036703095.1 Crinalium sp.
TAAAGCATAAGATAGTAGAGACGTTCTGCCGAAACGTCTCTACTATGCGATCGCTCAACGCCTTTCATCAGTTGTTAGACACGATCGAGCAGAAAAGAATGCGCTGAATCTGGATGTGCGATCGCCTTAATGCTCAATTGCCCCTAACGTTTTAAGGGTGGCTTTTTGAGCAACCGTCAACCCAGTTGCGCCTTGAATATTCATGCCCTCGTAAAGACGATCGACTCTTAGCGTTTTGAGGCAATCTCCTGTTGTCGGATTCCACAGCTTAATGGTTTCATCCTGACTACCACTAGCCAAAATTAGACCTGTACCTGATGGCAGCGTTACGTCAACCGGACTAAACTGAACTGAATAGACTAGACTAGTGTGCCCTTGCAGTACCTTCTGGCAGGTGCCGTTTCGGACATCCCACAGCCGAATGGTTTGATCGTCACTGCCACTGGCTAAAATGCGACCATTAGGGCTAAAGGCAACGGACCAAACCCCACTGGTATGATCGTGTAACGTTGCCAGACACGTTCCGTCTTGCACATCCCAAAATCGAATTGAGAAGTCCAGGCTGCCAGTCGCCAGAGTCTGACCATCGGGGCTGAAGGCAACGGACAAAACCCAACCCGTATGTCCGTGAAGGGTTCTGATGCAGGTACCATCTCGCACATTCCATAACCGCACGGTTTGATCGTTGCTACCAGTCGCAAGGGTGTGTCCATCCGGGCTAAACGCGACCGCCCAAACCCAACCCGTATGACCGTGAAGGGTTTTGAGGCAGTTACTATCTCGCACATTCCATAACTGCACAGTTCGATCGTTGCTGCCAGTCGCCAGAGTCTGACCATCGGGGCTGAAGGCAACGGACAAAACCCAACCCATATGTCCTTGTAAGGTTCTGAGGCAGGTACCATCTCGCACCTCCCATAGCCGCACAGTTCGATCGTTGCTGCCAGTCGCAACCATTTGACCATTCGGGTGAAATGCCACTGCCAAGAGCCAATTTGTGTGTCCTGGCAAAGCCTTGGAGGCAGTTTCTTGCTGCAAATCCCATAGCCGCACGAGGGCATCATAACTGCCACTGGCTAAAGTGGAGCCATCCGGACTAAAGCTGACTGAACGAACCCCACTGGTTTGCCCCTGAAACGTCTTGAGGCAGGTGCCACCCTGGACATCCCACAATCGAGCTGAAAGATCTGCACTGCCACTCGCGAGGGTTTGACCATCTGGATTGAAGGCAACTTCCCAAACACAACTGCTGTGACCTTGCAACAGTTTGAAGCACGTTCCATCCTGCACATTCCACAACCGCACGGAGGCGTCCTCACTACTACTGGCAAGCGTTTGACCATTGGGACTGAAGCTGAGTGAGGTGACCCAACCAGTATGCCCTTGCAGTGTTTTGCGGCAGGTGCCTGTCTTTACCTCCCATAGTCGAACGGTGAGATCGTCACTACTGCTGGCGAGGGTTTGACCATCCGGGCTGAAGGCAACTGCCCTCACCCAACGGGTATGTCCTTGCAAGGTTTTGAGGGTGGTTCCGCGATCGACACTCCACAATCGGATTGAAGAGTCTTCGCTGGCACTTGCCAGAAACTGCCCATTGGGACTAAAGCGAACTGAAGTGACCCCACCCGTGTGACCCTGCAAAACCGTTAGGCAGGTTCCGTCATGGGCATTCCAGAGCCGAATCGTTTGGTCATCACTGCCACTCGCCAGCATTTGACCATCGGGGCTGAACGCGATAGTCCAAACCCGACTGAGATGACCCCGCAGTGTTCTGAGACAGGCTCCTGGGAGATGGCTAGAATCACTCGCTTGGGCCAGATTTGCAGGATTGGACTGCTCAAAATCGATGCTCTGCACATCCCACAACCGAATCAACGAGTCATGGCTACAACTGGCTAGAGTTTTGCCGTCGGGACTGAAGGTGACTGCCCAGATCCAACCCGTGTGTCCTTGCAATGTCAAAACATGTTGACCATCCACCACTCGCCAAAGGCAAATCTTACCATCCAAATCGCCTGTTGCCAGCAAGCTACCATCTGAGTTAAAGCTGAGTGATACAACGCTACTTAAGGTCTCTGTAAACACAGATGTGGCTAAATCAGCGTTGCGAAAATTGACCTCTGCCAGGTTGACCTGCCGTAAGTCGGCTTGCAATACGGTTAGCTCCGAAAAGTCACAGCCTCGTAAATTGCTTTGCAGATGCACCAGCAGATTAATCAGGTTCCCAGCCATATAGTCTGGCAGAGGTGCTTGCTGCTGCTCCAACATGGTTTTCAACTGCTGTTCAAGGGCTGGTGAATTGCCAAACTGGAGCCACAATTGTTCAGCGATCGGCTCAACAATCAACCGCTTCTGCATCTCTCGCACATAGTCTTTTGCCTGTGCTTTGAGCAGTGCATGGGTTCTGAGCCGCTCTGGCGTTTGGCTGGCAATTTCTCTAGAAACGCACTGCACGAGCTGCTCGGTCACATACTCCAGCACTACAGGCTGGAGAAAGAACTGCTCACCCTCCTTTTCAATTAGCGTAGGCGCAGCCTTGTCGATTAAACATCGCCGCAACAACGACTGCATCGCATCTGGCAATCTGCGCCTAGAAGCCTTGGTTGCAAGATCCCCATTCAACTCGAACAGCGAGACGGGTTCCCGATTAATTGCCAACCAAAAGAGCATTTCCTGCTCAACTTTCGACAGGCGATCGAACTGTCGCTGGAGCAAGTCTCGAATATCATCAAAGACGGCTAACCCTTGCTGCACATAGTTCAATACCTCGACGATTTTGCCATTAAAGAGTTCTTGAGTCGCGGCTGCCACCATCTTCAGCGCTAGGGGGTTGCCACCGTAATGGGTGACTAATCTCTCCCATTCTGAGTCAGTCCCCGCAAAGTTTCCTTTACAGCGAAATAGTTCTCGTCCTGCTTCTGGATTCAGCCCTTTCAGCAGGAATGTTCTGACGGCTTGCTGCTCCCCTTCCAGCGGCACAATCTCTCTAGGCTTTTCGCGACTGGTGAACAACAAGCAACTCTGATGGGGGACTCCCCCAATTTCTTTGAATAGCTGACCATATCCCTCATAGCCAGCTCGATACTGTGCAGGCTGCCCGGCACTCAGGATCGTCTCAACATTGTCCAGGATCAGCAAACAGCGCTTTTGCCGCAACCCCTCCATCAGCTTCAGCAGTTTCCTGTCCAGCCCACTCGGTACCGCGATGTCCTCTCCCTGTGCCTGCAATAGAATCGGCAACACCGTCTCTAACCACTCTTCAAACGGTGGGGCATTTTGTAGCGATCGCCACACCACCACCTCAAACTCGGCTTGAATTTGTTGCACCAGTTTGGCAGCCAGGGTACTTTTGCCAATCCCACCAATGCCAAGCAGCAGCACGAGGCGGCACTGTTCTTCTAGCACCCACTGTTTAAGACACAACAGTTCTTCACTGCGTCCGCAAAAGGTCGAGGTATCAACGGCGCTACCCCAATCTGGTGGCTTCGCTTGGGCAGTCGGTTGTTCAACTGCTAGAGCCTGGGTTTGGGTCGCATCAATCAGCG
The DNA here is from genome assembly GCA_036703095.1 of Crinalium sp. Lineage (GTDB taxonomy): Bacteria > Cyanobacteriota > Cyanobacteriia > Elainellales > Elainellaceae > DATNPS01. The sequence goes on from DATNPS010000018.1 coordinate 3,546, forward strand.
ACTGCCGCCACTGATGCTCTAACGCCCCTCGAAAGTTGGTTTTACTGACGTGCTCCCCGAAGGCTTGCTCCAGCAGGTTCCAGAGTTTGGGACCGACGTTGCGCTTGATATAACTGAGCGAGTAGCCAGACACCTCAGCAATTTGTTCGTAGGTCTGCTCTTGCAGGGCACCCAGGAGAATGGCGGCTTCTACTTCATTCAGCCGTCTACCCACTTTGGTAAAGACTACGGAATTAGCAACGTGCAGGGCTTGCTCTAAATCCACTGTCTTTTACTCCATTAACGGTAGTGACCTGATTTTACCTGAGACAAGGTGAACTTTTTGTTTCCAGCATGACCAGGCTAGAACCGACGCAAGGGAGGGAATGCAGCCAATTCGAGCCAAAATTGATGACGAAAAAGTTCACTTATTCTGAAGTCTTTAGACGCATCACATTGATCTCAAAGTAGTGAACTTATAGGTAACGACAAACCCAAAAAACTTCCCTAATGTAATGACATCAGGTTCAAAGACGCAAGGGAAAGGAATTAGCAAACTACTAGCTCCCAACCGCTTAACAACCTGCACAATTTTCCGATTTCTAGCAGTAATCCAGTCTAACGACTCCAATGCGGTTGACAGGCTAAGTTTCTGCTGCAACGGATTGACTCAAAACAACAAACAAAATAGGAGGTTCGCCATGAAGATTGTAGTTATTGGTGGCAGCGGTCTGATCGGAAAAAAGCTCGTGAACAATCTTCGTCAGCTTGGTCATGAGGTCCTGGCGGCATCACCCAGATCGGGTGTCAACACCATCACGGGTGAGGGATTGGCTCAAGCGCTTGCGGGCGCTCAGGTTGTTGTCGATGTGGCGAACTCGCCTTCGTTCGAGGACGAGCCAGTTTTAGAGTTCTTCGAGACATCAGGTCATAACCTCCTTGCCGCAGAAACAGTCGCTGGTGTGGGACATCACGTAGCGCTGTCGGTTGTCAATGCCGATCGCTTGCCAGACAGTGGCTACATGCGGGCAAAGGTTGCCCAGGAGAAGCTGATTAAGGATTCCAAGATTCCTTATACGATCCTGCGTGCAACGCAGTTCTTCGAGTTCCTCAGTGGCATCGCCCAATCGAACACCGACGGGCAAACGGTTCGCTTGTCACCTGCCCTGGTGCAGCCGATCGCGTCGGATGATGTGGCTGCCGTACTGACTGATCTCACAGTCGGGGCACCCCTGAACGGCACGATCGAGGTGGCTGGTCCCGAAAAGTTCCGTCTCGACGAACTCGTCCAACGATTCTTGATCGCAAACAACGACGCACGCAAGGTAATCACAGACATCCACGCCCGCTACTTCGGCATAGAGCTGAACGATCGCTCCCTCAACCCTGGCGACAATCCGCGCATCGGCTCGACAAACTTCGAGCAGTGGCTCGGTCGCCAGGCTAAAGCAGCCTAGCCAGCACATGTTTTCTTCAAGCGCTTGCTCCCTGCCCGTTGTGACGAGGCAACGGGCGGGAGACATTCTACGAGCCTTGGTCTGTATCTCCGCCGCCAGCGCACGACCGTTTGCCGATTACAACTGGAACCCGGACATGGGTGCCCCCAGTTTTGTCACTGAACCTGTAGGGGATGGCTTTAAGCGAGAGCCACACGCCGTTGAGGACATCAAGACCTACGTGCGAAATCTGGCTTTGTGGCTGGCCCCTCTTGCCTAGACGCCGGTGTGTGTGCCTCGCTGACCGCCTGTCCGTGCGTACAACCTGGTCAGACGGAACCTCAACTCAACACTGCAAGGTAATAAATCATGAAAATAACTGCAAGTGCTCGAACCATTTTGGTCGTGGGATTCATCCCGATCGCGTTCAACGGACTATTTCTGTTTGCAAACGGACTATTTATGCTTATCGCTCCGATGGCGTGGTATAACACCGTTCCTGGCGTGACCGACACTGGTTCCTTTAATCAGCACTTCATCCGCGATATTGGGATTATTCAGATGTTCCTCGGTGCTGCTTTCGGGATCGGGATGATCCAACCAGCGCACCGCTTGAATCTGTGGGCTGCTGCAACGTCATGGCTGATCGCACATGCCAGTTTCCATCTGTGGGAAGTTGCAGTCGGCATTTCTTCTCCATCGACCATTGCGCGCGACTTTCCCGCTGTCACTCTCCCGGCTTTGATTGGTGTTGCGCTTACGGCATGGGCTTGGT
>DATNPS010000021.1:0-7157 GCA_036703095.1 Crinalium sp.
CCCCCCCCCCCCCCCCCCCAAAACTCGCAATGAGTGGCAGCGCAAGCTCGCCGCAGGCGAGCTTGCGCTGCCACTCATTGCACACTGAGAATTGCTGCCGCAGACCGTGGATCAAATGTATTGGTTAAGTTAAAGTGAAACTGTTAAACTTTGTTCCATTCCTTCTCGACAGTCGTCCGGAATAAAGCCCCCCATTCTGTTAAAAGAGTTACGATTCAATTTTCAAATCATTGGTTATGAAAATGCGATCGCTCTGTTAATTAATATTGGTTTGATATTTGTAATTTGCAAGATTGAGGTTTCAGTCGATGCGCCAAGTTAACTTTGTCATCATTTTTGTGATCTGTCTTGCCCTGGTGCTATTTGGTATTGAAAATACCGAACCTGCGGTAATTCGTATTGTTAAAGGCGTGGAGGTACAGGCTCCCCTCTCTGTCGAGTTGCTGTTAGCGACGGGAATTGGAGCCGTATTCGCCTGGGTATTTAGCGTATGGAGTCAGTTGCAGCGCGTTTTAGAATCGGGGAAAGAAATTCAACAGCGCGATGTTCGGATTGAAGAACTAGAGCGCGACATTCAACGCTACAAGGTTGAAATTGAAGAACAGCAGCGTCTTCTACCCGCATCTCAAAGCGACTCAGATGCCGAGGATGTTGAGGTGACTGAGGTTTATGCGAAGTAGGGTGTTGGTGTTGGGTGTTAGGGGAGGAAGATGAGAGGGCACAGGAGATAGGAGAGATAGAGGAGATGGGGGAGCAAAAAAACTTTTGATCTTCTCCATCCTCCCCACCTTCCCTATCTCCCCCATCTTCTACCCGACACCCAACACCCCGTACCCCTTCCCAACATCCAACACCCATGCCCCCTTCCATCCTGATCGATCCGCTAAATCCCTGGAGCCTCTGGGTTCCGCTTTCACTGTTGGGTTTGATTGTGCTGGCTGCGATTTATTTTGTTCGCATTAGTAGCAGGTAATCTCCGATTTCATGACGCTTTCTCTGGCTCAAAATGCGATCGCCCTGCTAATTGATCTGGCAGAACGGGGAGAGATTGATCCCTGGGATGTCAAGGTGATTGAGGTGATCGATCGGTTTCTCAGTCAGCTCAAGCCCCTTCAGGTGATCGAGTCCGGTATCGCGCCCTATGAGGCAGATTTGTCTCAGTCGGGGCAGGCATTTTTGTATGCCTCCATTTTGGTGCTGCTTAAAGCCGATAGCCTTGCCCGTTCTGAAATGGAGGCCGAAGCGGAACCTGAGGAAGAAGAGTTTCTAGAGGTCAATGGCATCGACGCCCCTCTCCCCCTGCGATTAGAGCGACAAATTCGCCGTCGAGCAGTTGCCGTGCCACCTCAAAATCGGCGGGTGACGCTGAAAGAGTTAATTTCCCAGCTAGAGCTAATGGCGGCTACGGTTGCAGAGCACAAGCCACGCATTCGGGCACGTCGCCCCCGACCTCAGTCGCGCACTCAGGCCGTAAGAGCGATCGCCCAGTTAGCCCACCAGGAAAACTTATCTGAAACAGCCGCCGCTTTAGATCAATTTATCAGTGAGCATTGGCATGAAGTCAGTGAGGGAGAAGAGTGGATTGAATTTGAGCTGTTGTTAGAACAGTGGATTACGTCCGAAGCTCGCGAAGCGGTGATGCAAGGTGTAACCCATCTTTCACCTCAGAGCGATCGCGTTGGTGTGTTCTGGGCACTGCTTTTCTTATCGGCACAATCGAAAGTTGAACTTTCACAAGATACGTTTTATCAAGATTTAAAAGTTCGCAGTTTGTCACAAGCCAGTGCGGATGAGTTGTCTATCCTGTCCTCTCTGGTTTTGGAGTGATGGCAATACCAGTAATTTGATGAAAGACGTTCGAATTCTCGTTATAGCAACCGTTGAGATTGTTAGGACAGGGGGCCGGGGGCGCAGCCCCCAGCCAGGGATTCTACCCCTGCACCCCGTCCTAATTAACCCCTCGATTGCTATAAAAGAACAATTATTTCTTATCAGGAGTTTCTGATAGAACGCTGTTCCAATGTAAAGAAGTATTGATAAGTTGTTGTTGGGTTCATCTATTTCTAAAGTCGGCTATTCTGATTGCCAGTTATGTTCCTCAACTAGGTGGAATCGTGACCCTTCACAAAAATTTAATTTAATGTAGATTTTGCAAAAATATTGGGTTTGCTCTGGCGATCTCGAAAGAATGTGAAAGACTGGAACAGACTATCTGCTCAGATCTCGACACTTTTCTCAAAATCATTAGAATTAGTTAGCCCAGGTAGTTTATAGATGCCCAAGAAGTCCATGAAAGCCATGATCCTCGCCGCTGGTAAAGGTACCCGCGTGCGCCCCATCACGTATACCACCCCCAAGCCGATGATCCAAATCTTGCAGAAGCCAGTGATGGAATTTCTGCTGGAATTGCTGCGGAGTCATGGCTTTGACCAAATTATGGTCAACGTCAGCCACCTGGCACACGAAATTGAAAGTTATTTTCGTGATGGACAGCGGTTTGGCGTTCAAATTGCCTATTCCTTTGAAGGTCATATCACCGAAACGGGAGAACTGATCGGTGAAGCGCTTGGATCAGCAGGCGGGATGCGCCGCATTCAAGACTTTTCGCCATTTTTTGACGATACGTTTATCGTGCTGTGTGGTGACGCGCTGATCGATCTCGACCTGACGGCGGCTGTGGAATGGCACCGCGCTAAGGGGGCGATCGCCACGGTCATCATGAAATCGGTGCCCAAGGAAGAAGTGTCTAGCTACGGGGTTGTGGTTACCGATGAAGAGGGACGCATTAAAGCATTCCAGGAAAAGCCATCGGTTGAAGAGGCTCTGAGCACAGATATCAACACCGGGATTTACATCTTTGAGCCAGAGATTTTTGACTACATTCCCTCTGGCGAAGAGTATGACATTGGTGGCCAGCTTTTCCCGAAACTAGTGGAGAAGGGTGCGCCCTTTTACGGCATTTCGATGGACTTTGAATGGGTCGATATTGGTAAAGTCCCAGACTATTGGCGCGCGATTCGGAGCGTGCTGCTGCGAGAAATTAAAAATGTTGAAATTCCCGGTCACGAAGTTTTCCCAGGCATTTACACTGGGCTAAATGTAGCGGTGAACTGGGACAAAGTAGACATCAAAGGCCCGGTTTACATCGGCGGGATGACCCGTATTGAGGATGGAGCTAAAATTATTGGCCCAGCCATGATCGGTCCCAACTGTCATGTTTGCGGTGGAGCGACGGTCGATAACAGCGTGATCTTCGAATATTCTCGCTTGGGAGCAGGAGTACGTCTGGTCGATAAGCTGGTGTTTGGTCGTTACTGTGTGGATAAGACAGGAGAAGCGATCGACGTTGAAAAGGCATCCTTAGACTGGCTGATCACTGATGCCCGCAAGCCCTTCCCCACCCAACCCCGTGCAGAGCAACAAGCGATCTTTGAAATGCTCGACAGCACAGTTTCACGCCAAAGCTAAGCGGTTAATACCCGACTTCACCCTAAATCAGCGTCAGTTCGATAGCCGGATGGTATGTGTGCGATGCGCACGCAACATCCGGCTTTTAGTGGAAGCGCGCCCCGCGCGCTTCCACTAAAAGCCCATTCATCGAATTCACGCTAAACTGCTGTACTTTGCAATCGCCAAGATTTTCTGCGCTACATCTTCTGGCACTGGCATCACCGATAGCCGATTTCCCTGCCGCACCACCCACAAATCTTCAGGTGAAAAGATTTGCCTCAAGGTTTCTAGCGTGATTAGCGTCGGAAACTGTTCGACAAACTCTACTACTACTGTTTGCCATCGAGGCGCTTTAGGGGTGGATTTCGGATCGTAATACTTGCTTTTGGGATCAAACTGAGACGGATCATCCAGATCTGGCTTAGAGACCCGCATCAAGCCAATGATGCCCGGTGGCGTGGTATTGGAGTGGTAAAAGAAGACTAAATCTCCCAATTCCATAGAGCGCAAATAATTACGAGCCTGATAGTTCCGCACCCCATCCCAAATGGTTTCAGTATCCCGTTCCAGGTCTGAAATACTGTAAACGTCAGGTTCGGATTTCATTAACCAGTAACTCATGGGTTGGGTATAGGGTGTTGGGGTGTGGGGTATAGGGTGTGGGGTGTGAGGTGGAAAGAAAGTAGGGGGTGGGAACGATGGGGACGATGAGGATTTTTTTACTCCCCCATCTCCTCTACCTCCCCCATCTCCTCTAGCTCCCGATCGCCCACGGAAGATTCCAACCGTTTAATTTGGATTTGGTGGAGGCGTGGCCCTTCTGCTGATGTGATGGTTAATTCCAGGTCATCATAGTGAAGCTGTTCTCCTTCAGCGGGAATCTTTTGGAATTGATAGATAATAAATCCTCCCAGCGTTTGGTAATGCTCGGTCAGCGGCAATTCCAGTTTGAGAATCTCGTTGACCTCTTCTAGATCCATTTGTGCCTGTACCAAAAAGGTCTGGTCATCCACCATTTGCAGCGTCGGCTCTTCCTCGTCTTCCGATTCATCGGTTTCGCCAATGATCACAGCGGCTAAATCCTTAATGGTGGCCAGACCCGCTGTACCGCCAAATTCATCAACTGTTATGACCATCGCCTGTCCTGTTTGTCGCATCTGGTGCAGCAGTTCGTTTAAAGGCATGTATTCCGGCACAAACTGAGCCGGACGAATCCAGGCGTGAATCGGACTATCCAGGGTTAATACCCCTTCCACCATAGGTTCGGCCAGTTCCTTGAAATGAATAATGCCGAGAATGTCGTCTAGCGATTCTCCCATCACGGGATAGCGAGAATGCCCAGAGGCCGCCACTTCGTGCAATAACTCTTGAAATGTGGCTTCTTTGGGAATGGCGACGATGCTGATGCGGGGCACCATCACCTCACGAGCTGACACATCCGCAAATTCGAACACGTTACTCAACAGCTCTCGTTCTTCGGCTTCTAGACCGGGCGATTCGGTCGAGGTACGAATAATAAGCTGCAATTCTTCGGGCGTAACGCGGTTGTACCAGCCCTGCCCGGTGTACTGAATGCCTACCAGACGCAGCAATAATCGTGTGGACTGATTGAGAATCCAAATAAAGGGATTAAAGAATCGGGCGATCGCCAAACTGGGTGGCCCTAAAAAACGAGCAAGCTGTTCGGGGTAAAGCAGCGCTACCGATTTGGGGCACAGTTCGCCCAGCACAATTTGCAGGTAGGCGATCAGCAAAAACGCTACTGGAACGGCAACAGAATGGGATAAAAACCAGCTGACTCGGCTGGGTAACGGCAATTGAGCCAGCCAATTGGAGAGCAGAACAGCCATCGTGCTCTCCCCAATCCATCCCAGCGCCAAACTGGAAAGGGTAATGCCCAGTTGAGTCGTGGACAGCAGCCGATCTAACCCCTGCTGTAAATCCTGCACCGTTTGAGCCTGCACATCTCCGGCAGAGGCAAGCTGGTTAATGCGCGATCGCCGCACAGAGACAATCGAAAACTCGGCGGTGACAAAAAAAGCGTTGATGGCAATCAACAGGAAGACAGACAGTAACCTCAAAAAAACATCTGGCCCAGTTAATGGAGACGATACATCAGCGGCTAATACTATCAAGGGAAGAGGAGTCATCCGCAAACCCCAAAACGAAACCACAGCAGGGAAGAAGGACTCATCTCACGACTGGAATGCCGGACAGTTGAAGTTTAAGGTTTTGATTGGGATAATCGGTCAATGATAAGGCCAGGTTATTAGAGCCTTCCAGGAGGGCGATCGGAATACTTACCGTACCAGAAAATGATTCGCTATTGGGAGGCAACTCAGCAGGCAGCCCCTCGGTATTCGTGCTAAACGAACGCCCTTGATTATCGGTGACATTCATAAAGCTATAGAGAAATTTAACGGGCTGAGATCCCCGATTCGTTAAGTTAACATCCATCACCATCGTGCCATCTTGCTGCCGCACTGAGCGCACTTCCAGCGTCACTCCCTGATCCTGTGCCACAATCGGTAGATTGGCTTGAGGGCTGGCTGTCAGCATATCGGAGGTTAGGCTAGGCGACGTGCTAACGGTCGTGGCCTTGGTCTGAGCCGAGGCAGGACTCGCCGCACCAACGGATTCGGCCCGTCTGACATTGCCGTCCATCTGAGCTTTGACGTCGGCCAAAATATCAGCTTCACGTAAAATGGTGACTTCCTCACGCCGGGGCACGCCAGATGCATCGCTTAAATTTGTGGCGGGACGGGCGTCGGGCTGCTTGATCCCCTTTAGGGCTTCGCGTCCAACGGTATAACCTCCAGCCGCACTCAGGAAGCCTGCGGCCACCATTAGGAACAATAAAACTAAAGTTAATGCTACGGTTGGGTTCACTTTCTTCACTGATAAATAAAAATGGATATAGGCTTACATGACGTTCCTGATCATTACCTCTTGCCTATCACCTATTGCATCAGGATACAATGAGAGCTTAACCAGGGTTGGCCGAGCGGTTTAGGCAGCGAACTCATAATTCGCCTCAGGCAGGTTCGACCCCTGCACCCTGGATTGTATAAGTAGATCACACTAAATCACCAAATTTTGGGAATATGCTAGCTCATCTTGGCCGCAATTCTCACGATGTTAATCGGTGACCGCACAAACTCGCCGCAGGCAAGTTTGTACAGTCACCGATTGCAGGTTTGGCACGCCCGTCGGGCGCGCTAAACCCGCCATTAGTTTCAAAAAGCGAAGTGCTGTGGCAGTGAGCAGCAGGGCTAAATGCCTCGATACCCATGTTAAGATCGCAAATCAAATAAACCCGGTTTTTGGGGGCGGAGAACCTGGCGGCATCAGATTCTTTGCCCCAACGAACTGGATTTACAGCGGTTCTTGCTTAGGTAAACTACAGTTGTTTTTTTGAAAGTCAGGCTCCGCAAGGCTCTCAAAAAACAACCGGGTTTTAAGCGATTGAAAATCGCTATGATCAATCCACATTTCTGACCATCATGACCAGCCAAACGTCTGCTTCAGCCTTGCCGATCGCCATTAGCACGGTTGATCTATCCACGCTTCGTCGTTATCTCTTGGATCTCTTTTGCCAAGTGGCCTACAAGGAGGGCGACTTTACATTATCGTCTGGTCAACGCAGCACGTATTACATCAACGGAAAACAGGTAACGCTGCATCCTCAGGGGGGTCTTGCTGTAGGG
>DATNPS010000045.1:0-6157 GCA_036703095.1 Crinalium sp.
TTTGATATTCCGACTGCATCTGGCCTGACACTTCTTCGCCATGACCAAAGCCCTTACGGTGATAGTTTTCAGAGCTATTGAGCGATCGCTTAAACGCTTTTGTATCCATGCCCGTGTTTGTCTGTAAGACTCACCTTTTAGACTACCAAACATCGGCACATGCCACGGGAAACAGATTAATTCCCAGCAATTCTCTGTATGCAAGTCGGTGGTCGTGCAAGATCCCTGCGGCGATCTTGCACGGCCACCGATTGTGTTTTTTGCGCGCTCGACGGGCGCAAAAAACACAATCGGCTTCAAAATGAGAATTGCTGGGAATTGCTGATTGATTTGCGTGCTGAGTGCTGCGGCTTTAGTCATGTCCGTTAGGACATCGAAAACCAAGAGAGGTATGGGGTTGCGGCCTCAGCCAAGGGGATGCCCCCCTTGCACTCCGTCCTAATAGCAGTGGCTACGGTTGTAGCGTTAAGTCTAGTCTTTAGATGGAAACTGGTGATCGCGTACCTCTGCACAGAAAGCCTGTACGGCCTGAGTCGCAGTTTCCCGTAGATTGGCGTAGGATTTGGCAAACGGGGGTTGCCAACTTGACAAACCGAGCAGATCCGCTGTCACAAGCACCTGACCATCGCAATGGGGGCCAGCCCCAATCCCAATCGTCGGAATCGTGAGCTTTTGGCTAATGTGAAGCGCCAGATCCGCCGGAATATGTTCTAAAACGATACCGAAGGCTCCAGCCTGTTCCAGCGCGATCGCCTCTGACAAAATGCGATCGCCAGCTTCGGGTGATGTGCCCTGCTTGCGATATCCGCCAAATTGGTGAACCGACTGCGGCGTTAGCCCAACATGCCCCAAGACAGGAATTCCGGCATGAACCAGACGAGCTACTTTCTCCGCCATTTCTGGATAGCCACCCTCTAGCTTGACCGCTTGCGCTCCCGCTTCTTTCAAGGCGCGTCCGGCTGAATGAATGGCCTGTTCAACACTTTCCTGATAGGTAAGAAACGGTAGATCAACCACCAGCAGCGCTTGTTTAACCCCCCGTCGCACCGCTTTCGCATGATGCAAAATTTCGTCCAGGGTGATGGGTAAGGTAGTGTCGTATCCCAGAGCCACCATCGCGAGAGAATCACCCACCAGAATGACATCAACACCTGCCTGGTCAAGCAGGGTAGCAAATAGATAATCCCACGCGGTAACGACGGCGATCGCCCGTCCCTGTTGTTTGTAGCGAATTAATTGTTGAGTGGTAACTGCCATTGATCAGACATGTAGAGAATAGAGATGCTCAATAGAGCCGCAATAGCGCTATACCGCTATTTTAGATTTTTTATTGATATCCCACTAAAATTCCATCTGTTCGATTCAAGTTGAAGAAAGCAATGAATCGCTGAATAGCTTCGTCCTCTGACTTTACTTTTTTGCTGCGATATTTGTATTGCTTCAATAATTTTGCTTCTTTCGTGGCAACAAACCCAAAGATGACGCCAGAGGTAATATAGACATCCTGGAGTGGAATTAGTCTCGTAAAAATTAACAATCCCGGAAGTGCACTTTGACTCAGCGAGAAATCTAGTAGCTTAAAAGATTGATTTGGCTGTAAAAGATCCTCTAAAACGACACTATTCTCGACTGAAGAAACATTCTTAATCTTAAAGAGAGAGGTATAAGAGCGAAGCCAGCTATCCAGCAAATTTCGTTCTTCTTCAGTTTGGCCACCAACCTGTTCTTGAAAGGTTTGGACAATCGTTTTGTGATCCACTCGATAGTCATGCAACACAAAATCTAAGAAGGCAACGCCTTCCTCTTCAGATTCCAATACAAGTTGGTTGCCTTTCAGAATTCCCATTAACTTTGCAGCCGATTTAGTCGTTTCGCCGGAGAGGCTTTTCGCCATAATTCTCTCGGTCAACTCTGTACCGACTTTGCGGTGCCGTTTGTATGTTGCTTCAATACTCATGCTGATGACGTGAAAAAGTCTAGTTTGTGATTCGATAGCAGTAGGGGTATAGCATTCGGTCATTATTTCTCGGTTACTTTAAAGAACTCTTGTTCGAGTGCTGCACCCTTATAGATCGCGCATTAATAAACTCCGAAACTCAATTTTGGAACCTGTGGCTCTACCACAGGTTCCAAAATTAAAAATTTGGTTTTAATTTATCCATGATCCTCACAAAGGATAAGAATACGATTCAGCCATACTTTAAGGGTAATAGGATTGATATATTGAGTACCAATTGCTGATATTATCAGTCCGACCCATTTCCATCGGTGCTGACTGGCACTCAGGGGAAATCCATGTCTCAGGATCAGCTGCCACCTCCAGAGCCAGAGTCATCTCAGACCCAGCCTTCGAGCCAGGAGCCTATCCAACCGTCTGAACTCCCTCGACCTGGCAATTCAACAGACGTGCTGCAATTGCTACGACAAAGCTGGGAGCGATCGCTTCCGGTTGTAAAAACACAAGGCGCAGCGCTTTTGCGAAAATTGCTCCAGGCACTAGACTGGACGCTGGTGCGTTTAGAGGCTCTTTTCGAGCAATCCCAGCCTCCATCATCGCCGGACGGGTCACCACCATCCGCTGGAACCTCTCGCCAATCGGGGGACAGGTTTACCGGAGAGGATGACTTGGAAGACTATTGGGATACGCCCAGTTCATCGCCTTCCCGGAAAACATCCGCGCCATCCCACCCCCCTCCAACGTCGGCAAATCTGCCAGACACGCTAGCCGATTTAGTCGCTAAAGGTCGTCCTTACGTCGAAAACTTGCAAGAGAAGGCCAGCCCTCTGATTGGAAAGATCCAACCTGTTCTGGCCAAAACTCGTCCGGCGTTAGAGAAAGTTCGTCCGGCGCTAGATACAGCGATAGAGAAGGCTCGTCCTGTCTTAAATACAGCATTGGAAAAGGCGCGTCCGGCGATCGTCAAGATTCAGGAACGCTGGCCTGCCGTGCTGACAAAAATTCGTTCCGTTCTCCCCGTTTCCCTCAATGACCAGCTTTCCGATCGCGCCTTGACTGGCCTGGTCGCGGGCTTTCTGGTCGTGCTGCTGTGGGTTAGCTCTGGCGTGCTTTCTGGAAAACCTGCCAAGGTTCGGCCAACGGCATCAGCTCCGGTTCAGACTGCACCAACTCCAAGCCCAGTTCAACCACCTGCTCCAGGCTCAAGCCCGATCGTCCTGCAACCATTTCCCAGTTCTCCACCAGCTGTACCGACTCCACCACCAACGTTGAATCTAACGCCCCAGCAAAGCTTGATCTCCGCGATTCAAGACCAGGTGGCAGAAGTCACCGATCGCTATACAGAAGGGCTGATTCAATCAATTCAGGCAAACTTCCGCAGTAGCCTGCTGACAGTTAAGCTCACTGCCAACTGGTATGGATTGCCGCAGGAGCAGCAAGACAGACTGGCGGATGATTTATTGAAGCGATCTAGAGAAATCGATTTCAGAAAATTAGAGATTACTGACCCACAAGGATCACTGCTAGGTCGCAGCCCGGTTGTGGGAACCCGAATGGTGGTATTGAAACGGAGCGAGGAAGAGGAAGGGTGATCAGGGAGAGAAGAGGGGGAAGACAAGGGAGAGGGGGGAGATAGGGAAGGGGAGGATGGGGGAGGAGAAGTGAGAAGGTGAGGAATGGGAAGTTTATTTATTCCCCCTTGCCCCCCTTGTCTCCCCCATCCTCCCCATCTCCCCCAACCTCAGTCCCTCACGCCTTCTGGTATCGCATTCCCGGCAGTTGAGCGACGAGGCCCATGATTTCCAGTTGAGATAGAGCGCTTGAAACGGTGCCTGTATCCAAGCCAGCTTGCTGCACGATCAGGTCAAAGGATGTCGGCACGGGGGTAATCACTTGCAGGACTTGTTTTAGCCTGGGTTCTAAGTTAATGGGTTCACCCAGACCTGCCGTTTCGGGTTCCGGTTCGTCGTCAAAGAGCAACAGTTGATCTTGAGGCGATCGCATCTTCGCGTAATCTGGCAAGCCTCCAAGGGCCGTGAGCAATTGTTTTTCGCCCAAAATCATATGTGCGCCATCGTTCAGCAGTTCCAGGCAACCTTTGCAGCGTGAGTTGTCTAGCGATCCGGGCAACGCATAGACATCGCGGCCATAGTCATTGGCGACGCGGGCTGTAATCAAAGCACCTGATTTATGCGGCGCTTCCAACACTAGAATGGCGCGGCTTAATCCTGCAATAATGCGATTGCGCTGGGGAAAATGGACGCGATCGGGTTGAGTGCCTGCCGGATATTCACTCAGCAGCAGCCCATTTTCGGCAATTTGGTCAGCCAGCTTGCGGTTTGACCAGGGGTAAATCACGTCTAAACCGCTGCCAAGAACGGCGATCGTTCGGCCTCCAGCCCCCAGGCAGCTATGATGCGCTTCGGTATCGACTCCTTCCGCCAAGCCGGAGACGACGGTAAACCCTGCTTGCGCCAATGCACCGCTGATGCGACGCGTCCAGCGGCGACCGTAATCAGACGGGGCACGGGTTCCTACAATGGCGATCGCCACTCGTATTCCCTGATTTTCTAACGGCTTGACCTGCCCCCGGTAATACAAGATGGATGGCGGATCGGGAGTTTCTAATAGCAGCCGGGGATAATCGGCATCGGCTGGCGTCCAAAAATTAGGATTTTCTTTTTCGTGCTGCCGCAGTAGGGATTCAGGATCAAGGCGCGATCGCCCTTCCACAGCTACATTAGCCGTGTGCCACCCCAGCCCTTCAACTTCAGCCAACTCTGCTGTACGGGCATTCCAGGCGGTTTCTAAAGTGCCAAAATGACGCTGCATTCGTAACAGCAGCGTTGGGCCAATGCCCGCAACTTGCGACCAGGCTAGCCAGAAGGCACGTTCGTCAGACAAGCATTACTCCTTATAACCCACCAATCTTAGCCTTCCCTACAAAGACTCGTCGTTTACATCTATTAAAGAGACGATATCCAAATATAGGTTAATCCGAGTGTCAGCAGAGTTAAGGGCAATCCCAGCCGCAAATGCTCTGTGAAACTCAGGGTGTATCCCAGGCTAGCAGCCGCTTCTACCACGATTAAGTTTGCCACTGATCCAAAAATAGTTAAGTTTCCGGCTAATGTCGAGCCAGCCGCCAGCAACAACCAGGCGCGATCGCCATCGGTTGGAATTAACGGTTGCAGCACCAGGACGGCTGGAACATTGGAAATCAAGTTGGACAGCACGGCTGTCACGGCCAGCAAACCAGCAGGATGGTTCACCCAGGCTGTGAATGGATCTAGCAAATGTAACTGCTGAGTCGCGCGAGTCAGAATGAACAGGCCGGAAAACATGACCAGCAGATTCCAATCCACGCGTTGCAGAACTCGCTGTGGTTTAACTCGCCGTGTCACCAACAGCACCGCAGCGGCAATCAATGCCGATTCACCCAACGGTGCTCCTAGCGCAAACGCCAGCAGTAAAAGTCCAGTGACTACCAGACTTTTTTTGAATAGCGGCTTGAAGATTCGGTAGTTCATATCCGGAGGCGTCGTGCTGGATTGCAGCGATCGCACCTCTGGATACAGCCAGTACAGCAACCCAATCTGGATCACCAATCCGATCAGGGCAATCGGGGTGAGCGATCGCGCAAATTCCAGGTATCCAATGCCTGAAAAAATGCCTACCAAAATATTTTGTGGATTGCCGCTCAGCGTCGCTACTGACCCTACATTTGTCGCTGCCGCTACCGCCAAGAGATAGGGAATTGGCTTCAGGTTAAGCGTCTGAGTCAGCGTCAGCGTTAATGGCGTAAAGACCAGCGCTAGCGTGTCGTTCAGGAAAAAGGCCGATAAAATGCCGCTACCAAACGTTAGCGCTACGAGCAACCCAAAGGGACTGCTGGTTAGCCGCAGCAGAGAAGCCAGCGCGAACTGAAAAAATCCAGCATAGGCCAGGTTGGCGTTCACCACCATCATTCCCAGCAGAAAAACAATGGTATTGGGATCGATCGCCTTCCAGGCCGTTTCCAGGTTCAGCACCCCTAACCCAATCAGAAATGCGGAACCTACCAGCGCGATCGTCGCCCGATTCATCCGAAATCCTGGCACATACCCCATCCCCAAGCCGATATAGCTCAGCGCCAGAACAACATATTGGGCAATCTGAAGGGTGAAATGCAGGACGGGGAGAAGGGCATTCGGCATTCGG
>DATNPS010000046.1:0-6244 GCA_036703095.1 Crinalium sp.
TAAACGATTGGAGTGAAACCGTTCCCGCCGCGATTGCAGCGTTCCCAAAATGGCAATGCCAACCGAACCGCCTAAGTTCCGTGCCATGTTGTAAATGGCTGAGGCAGAGCCAATCTGTTTGGCTTCAATGCCAGCCGTAGAAATACTGGAAAGTGGCGTGAGGATCAGAGGTTGCCCCAAGGCTCGCACAATTTGAGCTGGGATCAGTTGATCCACTCCCGTGTCGTGAGTCATATAAGAGTTCATAAAACAACTGATTCCAAATAGCGTTAGTCCAACAGCGACGAGCAACCGTAGGTCAAACCGCTTCATCAGCTTGGGAACAAACGGCGTAATGAAAAGCTGTGGGATGCCTGCCCAGGCAATGGTTTCACCAATTTGTACGGCGCTGTATCCCTGCACCGTTGAAAGGTAAAGTGGCAAGATGAAGGTTGACCCATACAAGCCAAATCCCAGCACCAGGGCAATCACAACCGACAAGCCGAAGTTCCGTCGCCCTAGTAGTCGCAAATTGAGCAACGGTTGCTTGCGCGTAAACTGAATAACCACAAACAACGGCAGCGTCATTGCTGCAATGATGGCAGCTCGCTGAATTTCTTCAGAGCCGAACCAGTCCTTGCGATTTCCTTCATCAGCAAAAAACTCAAAGGACGCAAACCCGATCGCCATCGTGATAATGCCCCACCAATCGCCGTTTCGCAAGAGACTGAGCTGCATTGGCTTGGGAGCTAGCCCGTACCAGACTCCAGCAATGAGCAATAGACCTGGAACGAGATTGATATAGAAAATATACTGCCAACCGTAATTATCCGTGAGCCAACCACCAATCGTAGGACCAATCGAGGGAGCAAAGGTTGCCGAGATGGAGAATAACGATAAACCAATCGGTTGCTTGGAAGGTGGCAGAGTTATCAGAATCACGGTAAACGCCATTGGAATCAGCACTCCCCCGGTAAATCCCTGTCCTGCCCGAAACAGAACCATCATCGGCAAATTGACAGCGAAGGCACAGGCGATCGAAAAAATTAAGAACAACGTGGCATTCAGGAGCAAATATCGCCGCACCGAAAACACTTGCGCGAGCCACCCAGTCATGGGAATCACGACAATTTCAGCCACCAGATAGCCTGTAGAAATCCAGGACCCTTCATCAATGGTGGCGCTCAAAGCGCCTGTAATATCTTTAAGAGAGGCATTCGTCACCTGAATATCTAGCACTGCCATGAATGCCCCCAACAAGGTTGCCATCACCCCAACCCAGTCCTTGAAGGAAACAGGTCGGTCTGAAGCGCCTTGGGCAGGGCGAGAGGACGATGCTTGAGAACGGTTGCCGTTCGTGTTAACCATAGGATACCTCTGGTATTAGTGGGTAGTTATTAACGGCTGTTAAAGCGGTGGTTAGTTCTGATTACTGCGTGTCAACGGTTACAACAACCGACATTCCTGGCGCAATCCGAGATTCGTATCCTCGAATGCTGGCTGCGTCGAATACAACTTTCACGGGAATGCGCTGCACAATCTTCGTGAAATTACCAGTCGCATTGTCCGGTGGCAAAAGTGCAAATTTGGCTCCAGAAGCGGGAGACAAACTATCGACTTTGCCCCTAAAAGGATGATGAGGAAAGGCATCTATGTGGATTTCAACCGCCTGTCCGGGCTGCAAGTTTTCCAACTGGGTTTCTTTAAAGTTGGCAACGATCCAAGGCGTTAGCTGCACTAGGGACATTAAGGTTTGTCCAGGCTGAACCCGTTGTCCGACCTGGACGGTTTTGTTGCCGATTCGTCCAGCTATGGGAGCTACGATCGAGGTATAGGAAAGTTGCAGTTCCGCATTCTTTAATTGGGCTTTTGACTGAGCGATCGCGGCTAGTGCGGCTTTATACTGCCGTCGATTCACCTCTGTTTGCTTAGCCGTTGCGTTGGCTTGTTGCAGGTTACCTTTGGTGGAATTTAGTTTCGCTTCAGCATTGGAAAGATTTTTTTGAGCCTGCACCACTCTCGCTTGAGCCTGCTTAATTTGCTCATTGATGACGTTGTATTGCCCCAATGTTGATTCGTAGGTTGCTCTGGCTGTATCAGCCTGTTCTTGAGAAACAGCGCCTTCGGTATAAAGAGCCGTGTAACGCTTGTAATCCCGCTCGGCTTTGATCAAATTTGCCTTGACTTGAGCAAGTTGAGCTTGGGCAGCGGGCACCCCTGCCTGTGCTTCTGCTAAAGCGGCTTGGGCAGCAGAAACAGTTGCTGCCGCCGCATCAATATTGCCCTGCGCTTCTGTAGTCTGTCCCACCGCATTTGTTGCCGTCACACCAATATTGGCTTGGGCAACTGCGGCTTGCTGCTCTGCTGATGCTAGAGCTGCCGCTGACTGCTGTCGCGCTACCTCATAGTCATGCGGGTCTAACTTCACGAGCAGCGCCCCGTGTGATACCTGTTGATTATCGTCTACTTCAACATCCACTACGGTTCCATTGATGCGAGCGTTGATCGGATGGATATAGGATGTGACATAGGCATCATCTGTTGACTCGTGAGCTGAGGCATAGCGCCACCAGCGGTAGCCAAAAATAGCGCCAGCAATTAACCCTATGCCCAGTAAGCCAAACAATATCCACTTGCGGCCGGGATGTTGATGGGGTGGATTCGGGGAACTCGGTGGTGATTGGGCCGTTGCACTACCAGAAGAGCCTTCTTTGTCCAGCACAGGCGTAACTTCGAGTTTCATGTTTTTACTGTTTACGCGATCGCTGCTCATCTCGTTCTCCGTTAGATTCGTGAGCTTAATATCCACCTCGGCTACACTTCATTCTTCTGCGATCGCTCAATGCACACCACTCAACTTCTTTGAGTTAAAACGCGACTTAATCATTCCCATTGGAGGAAAGCAGCAAAACGTGAGCCGGAAGTCGTTAGACTTGATATGCTTCAGGTAAAGATCGCATCATTTACCAATTGAGCAGCACTACCGAAACGCTCGATAAGCTTTGATTGCAGAAATGCCTGGTATTTTAAGGAAAGACTGACTCTGTCCTTTACACTCTTGGCCGATCTATGGATTCCAACCCATCAAAATCTAGGCGTGGAGCAACCTCGTCTAAGCGAGTGCGAGGAGTCATCCTGTCGCCTCAGGGATGGCAAAGATTTCAGATGGCAAAACAGCAGGCGGAATCCGACGAAACCTGGGGTAAGCACTTCAGCCAAGAAGATCTGAGCGATCGCACCGGACTCTCCCTA
The DNA here is from genome assembly GCA_036703095.1 of Crinalium sp. GTDB lineage: Bacteria > Cyanobacteriota > Cyanobacteriia > Elainellales > Elainellaceae > DATNPS01. Next base: position 3,232 of record DATNPS010000046.1, read on the forward strand.
AATACCCTCGCTCGCATTTTCAAGCGCGAACAGGGGGCCGATCGTCAGTCATTAGAGTATCTCTTCCGGGCGTTCGGGCTGGAATTGACGCAGGCAGACTTGACATCCCCTGCCTCCTCTGAAGAGACACAGAGCCGATGGACTAATTCCCAACAAGACTGGGACACGGCGGTCGATGGCGAGGTGTTTTATGGGCGTGAGGCAGAACTGACGCAACTGTGGCAGTGGGTTGTGTCTGAGCGCTGCCGCCTCGTTGGATTACTGGGCATTGGGGGTATTGGTAAGAGTACGCTCGCTGTCAGGGCTGCGCTTCAAATGCAGACAGAATTTGAGATTGTAGTGTGGCGATCGCTTGCTAATGCGCCACCACTGGATGAACTCCTGTCGAGCCTGCTGAAGTTTCTCATGCCGCTCTATGGGGAAGATCCGATCATTCCCACCACGCTTGCTCAGCAGCTTTCCAAACTGATGCAATATCTGCGATCGCGTCGATGTTTATTGCTGCTGGATAATGCTGAGACCATTTTGCAGCGTGAGCCAGTGGGACACTGGCGATTAGGCTACGAAGGTTACGGACAATTGCTCAGAGCCATTGGCGAAGCGTCCCACCAAAGTTGTTTGTTGCTGACCAGTCGAGAAAAGCCACAAGAAATGGCACTGATGGAAGGCGCACAGGCGCAGGTGCGATCGCTGAGCTTAAGTGGACTAACCCTGGCGGATGGACGTGCCATCTTTCGGCAAAAAGGAGCGTTTACAGGGTCAGAAGCCGAATGGCAAACCTTGATCCATCACTATGGCGGTAATCCTTTGGCGCTAAAACTGGTGGCAGCCGCAACTGAGGATTTGTTTAACGGCAGCATTACAGAAGTGTTGAGCGATCTCACTCAGGGCATTTCCGTTTTTGAAGACATTCGCGCTTTGCTGGATCGTCAGTTCGAGCGCTTAAGCGAAAGCGAACAGCACGTGATGTTCTGGCAAGCGATTCATCGGGAGCCAGTCTCGATCGCCGACCTGCGGGAGAATGCGATCGATCTTGCCGTACACAAAAGTGTGCCCAATCTGGTCAACGCACTACTTCGCCGATCGCTGCTCGAAAAAACGGATGGGTTATTCTTCTTGCAACCCGTTGTGATGGAATATGTCACAGAACGCTTTGTGCAGCAGATCGGTATCGAATTTGAGACACAGCAGCTTAAGAGGCTGCAAACCCATACTTTGATGCGTGTACAGGCAAAAGATTACATTCGAGAGATTCAGACGCGCTTAATTATGCAACCGGTGATGGAACGGTTGCTGTCTCGTTTTGGCAGTGTGGCAGCGATCGAGGCACAAGCAAGGCACATACTAACGCAACAGGGGAAGAAACCAGGATACGTGGCAGGCAACCTGATTAACCTGCTGGTGCAGCTTCAAGTGGACTTACGCGGCTCAGATTTTTCCGATCTCGTAGTGCAGCAAGCCGACTTACGGCAGGTCGATTTAGCCGGGGTCAATTTTCAGAATGCTGACTTAGCGAAATCAATCTTTTCAGAAACCCTCAGTGTTGCGAGGTCGATCGACTTTAGTCCAGACAGACAGACCATTGCCGTTGGCGATTCTAGTGGCAACATTTATCTCTGGAACATCACCACGACCCAACTCCTAGACACCTGCTCAGGGCATACAGGCTGGGTTTGGTCGGTTGCCTTTAGTCCCGATGGCAAAACGTTAGCGAGCAGCAGTAGTGATAGTTCGGTGCGCTTGTGGGATGTCGAGAGTGGAAGCTGCTTGCAGGTGCTAACAGACCATAAAGGTTGTGTTTGGTCAGTGAGTTTTAGTGCCGATGGACAGCAGTTAGCGAGTTGCAGCGATGATAAAACGGTGCGTGTATGGAATTTGCAAGGGCAGTGTCTCCGTGTCTTGAAAGGGCACACCCAGAGTGTTTACGCCGTCCACTTCGCTCCTGACCAGCAAACCTTAGCCAGTAGCAGTAATGATACAACCATTCGGATCTGGGATGTGAGCAATGGGAACTGCCTGAGTGTCCTGGAGGGGCATACCAGCGGGGTTCGGTGTGTGCGATACAGCCCGGATGGTCAACTGCTCGCCAGCGGCTGTCGTGATGGATCGATTCGATTGTGGAGCGGTTATCTGTCCCGCGATCGACCGTCGAAGCCTAGTATCATAAATTCCAGTGCCAAGTTGCTGCATGGACATGCCGATTTTGTTTGGGACATCGCCTTTAGCCCGGATGGTCGTCTCTTAGCGAGCGGTGGTCGCGATGGCACTCTGCGCCTTTGGAATGTGCAAGACGGGCAATCCATTGATGTACTTGAGGGTCATAAGCATGATATTTATGGGCTTGCCATCAGTGCCGACAGTCAATTGTTGGTCAGTACAGGAGAAGACCAGACGGTGCGGCTGTGGCATTTACAGAGTGGACGAAACCTGAAAACGTTGCGTGGATACACAGGTGGGATTCACTCCTTGAGCCTCAGTTCGGATGACCAAATGCTTGCTAGTAGTGGTCAGAATGAAATGATTCAGTTGTGGCGTTTACAACTAGATGGCAATCTGTTATCATATTACCCCTACAAAACGTTTTCTAGCCCGACCCGTCAAATTTCATCATTAAGCAACGTCAGCTTTAGTCCTGATAATCAAACTCTTGCGATCAATCGACACGATGAGTCGATCGGTTTGTGGAATATCCAAACTGGGCACCTCGAACGATGGTCGGCGCACAGCGCATCCATCTGGACAGTGTTGTTCAGTCCGGGAGGGCAAATTTTGGCAAGCAGTAGTTATGATTGCACCGTGCGACTTTGGGATGTGCAAACGCATCACTGTTTGCATGTATTACGCGGACATGAGAGCAGTATTCGCGCGATCGCGTTTCACCCCAGCGGTCAATGGTTGGCAAGTGGCAGTTTTGATTTCACCATTCGGTTCTGGGATGTGCAAACTGGAGCAGGTTTGAAGGTTTTGCAGAAACATACAGGCGCAGTTTTCGCACTGGCATTTGATCCCAGTG
>DATNPS010000053.1:0-27242 GCA_036703095.1 Crinalium sp.
CGGATCAGATTTACATATCTATGACGGCTTCATTCCCAGTATGCAGTCTGGCGATATCTTGGGCCACGAGTTTATGGGCGAAGTCGTTGAGGTTGGCCCAAGCGTCAAAAATGTCAGCGTGGGCGATCGCGTGGTTGTGCCTTTCACTATTTCCTGCGGCAACTGTTTCTTCTGCAATCAGGATTTGTGGTCGCTGTGCGACAACTCTAATCCCAACGCGTCCATGATCGAGAAGCTGTATGGCCACTCTCCATCGGGCTTGTTTGGCTATTCCCACTTGTTTGGCGGCTATGCTGGCGGTCAAGCGGAGTATGCCCGCGTTCCCTTTGCAGATGTAGGACTGTTCAAAATTCCCGACGGTCTGACCGATGAGCAGGTACTCTTCCTGACCGACATATTCCCAACAGGTTACATGGCGGCTGAAAATTGCAACATTAAACCGGGTGATATTGTTGCCATCTGGGGTTGTGGGCCGGTTGGTCAGTTTGCCATTAAGAGCGCGCTGCAGTTGGGTGCAGAACGCGTGATTGCGATCGATCGCTTCCCTGAACGGCTCGAAATGGCCCGCCAGCATGGTGCAGAAGTGCTCAACTACGAAGAAATTGACGTGGGTGATGCGCTTAAAGAAATGACTGGAGGCCGTGGTCCCGATTCCTGCATTGATGCGGTTGGCCTGGAAGCACATGGCACCGATGCTATGAACTTGTATGACAAGGTGAAGCAAGCCGTTCGGTTAGAGACCGATCGCCCCACCGCACTGCGCCAAGTTATCGTGGCGTGTAAGAAAGGCGGCACGGTTTCTGTCCCCGGTGTCTATGGCGGTTTCTTAGATAAGATTCCGATGGGAGCTGCGTTTAACAAAGGGTTGACCTTTAAGATGGGGCAAACCCACGTGCATCGTTATTTACAACCCCTGTTAGACCATATTCAGAATGGCCGCATTGATCCATCGTTTGTGATCACTCACAAGCTAAAGCTAGATGATGCGCCCCACGGGTATGACATCTTCAAAAACAAAAAAGAGAACTGCATCAAGGTTGTCTTAAAACCTTAAATTACACTCTTCAACCTCTGTAGGGTGGGCAATGCCCACCCTATTTTGTTTATTGAATGCGCATCCTTGCTCACCTTTAATAATTGTTTTTTGGAACGAGCTAGCCCTGGGATCAACCTATAGCCCTATTTCGCTAGTTGGATGTGGGAATTCCTTTGATTCGTAGAAAATGCTGCCATTCCCCTTTTGTTGCAGCTTTGCAAAGGAGTTATATGGCAAGCTCTATAGAATTTAATTTATTTGCTCCTTATAACGAGGCAGCAGCGCTGGTTGGCTCATTTTCCGATTGGCAAGATATTCCTATGGAAAAGGGAAAGGATGGATATTTTCGCACGGCGGTTGAGCTAGAAGACGGAGAATATCAATACAAATTTCGTGTCAAATCTAAATCTTGGTTTTTTGAACCAGATGAGTGGGTCGCCGTTACTGATCCCTACGCCACTAACATTGATGGCATGAGTTCTGATGAGAATGGCATTGTCAAAATCAAAGATGGTGAGCGTATTGTTGATACTTACGTTTGGCAGCATGATTCTACACCTCTCCCAGCTGACCATGAGCTAGTCATTTATGAACTGCATGTCGCTGATTTCTCCGGAGGAGAACCCGATCGCTATGTGCGAGGCCAATATAAACATGTCATTGAGAAGCTCGATTATCTATGCGAATTGGGCATTAATGCGATCGAACTAATGCCCGTTAAAGAATATCCTGGAAGCTATAGCTGGGGCTACAACCCCCGCTATTTTTTTGCAACTGAATCTAGCTACGGTTCAACTGCCGAACTGAAAAAGCTAATTGATGAATGCCACGGTCGCGGAATTCGCGTGCTGATGGATGGGATTTATAACCACTCCGAAGCATCCTGCCCGCTCACGCAGATTGATCACGATTATTGGTACCATCACGAGCCTCGTGATCCAGATAACAACTGGGGGCCAGAGTTTAACTATGAGCATTACGACGAAAATTTAGATAGCTATCCGGCTCGTCGCTTTATTGGCGATACCGTTCGCTATTGGGTAGGCGAGTTTCATCTCGATGGCATTCGCTATGATGCGGCTCGTCAGATCGCAAATTACGATTTTATGCACTGGATTGTGCAGGAAGCAAAAGATGCGGCTGGCCCTAAACCGTTCTACAACATTGCGGAACATATCCCTGAAACGACCGACATTACCAACGTTGATGGCCCGATGGATGGCTGTTGGCACGATAGTTTTTACCACTGCGTTTTAGAACACATTACCGGAGACACGTTTGATTTGGAACGACTGAAAGACGTGCTAGACGCTAAACGTCAGGGATTTATGGGCACGACTAATGTGGTGAATTATCTGACCAATCACGACCACAATCACCTGATGGCAGAATTAGGCGATCGCGAAATTTTTGATGAAGCCGCATTCCATCGCGTCAAACTGGGAGTGGCCCTGCTGATGACCGCAATGGGTGTTCCCCTGATCTGGATGGGCGAAGAATTCGGTGAATACAAATACAAAACCATCGATCAGGCCAAGATTGAGTGGGCCTTACTGGGTAACGATCTGAATCGCAATCTGTTTGACTATTACAAGGGATTGATTGCTCTGCGCAAAACCAATCCGGCCCTGCATACCGAAAACATTGAATTCTTCCATGAAAATCCAGACGCAAAAGTATTAGCCTACACGCGCTGGAATGACGAAGGTTCACGAGTTGTAGTGGTCGCGAATTTCTCTGATCAATTCCTGGCAGGTTACCAAATCCCCAATTTTCCTGAAGACGGAACCTGGCATGAATGGACAGGTAATTACGACTTAGAAGCTGGAGACCACCAGTTAATGACAGATCTGGGAGGATACGAAGCTCAAGTTTTCGTGTGGTAAGCGTGAGATTTTAGGGCGATTTCAGCTACGTGTCGTGCGGCTGAAATCGCCCTAAAAGTGCTCTACAGGGCTATGTAAGTCGGTGGCGGTACAAACTTGCCTGAAGCGAGTTTATACCGCCACCGTTTTTTTTGTTCGCCCGTTGGGCAACGCAATTCCCCAACAACAAATAGGGCTGTGCGACGCACAGCCCTATTTGTTGTTTATCGCAATAACGTTGTTAAGGCTAAATGCAGTTAACGCACTGGATAATCTGTACGCACTGGACGAGCACCCGCAGATGCACCAATCATTGATGCAATTAATCCAAACAGCGCACCCAATCCAAACGACCAGCCTACCGTAGCAGCATTACCTGCAATATCGCGGGTTTGCTGAGCCGTTGGAGCATTAACATCTCCTGGCGAAGGAACCGCACTAGGAACCTGGTTAAGCACTTCTCCAGCATTCGACGCGAGCACCCCAAATGCACCTGAAACACCGCTAGCCAACAGCCAGGAACTCAACGCGAGTGTAGTTCCCCATAAAATTGCACCGTTGAGCAGGGCGGTACTGCGATTCATCGGCCCACAAGTGCGCGCCGTAATCCATCCACCGATAAAGAGTGAAATAAATAGACTGATAATAGACCAGATGCCAACGGCTGTTCCAACTCCACCTGCATCTGTTCTAGGAGCACCCGAATTTGAGAGACCCGTTAACCCTATAGCAGCACCCAGTGCAGTCAAAATCAACTGAGTACTCAACGCGATGACCAGACCCGCAAGAATAGGCCCCCACCGCACGCGATCGTGATAATCAACAACAGGGCCATACGCTGCCCGTTCTACTACGCCATCTACAGGTCTATTGGTGTAAGCCATAGCTGAAGTCATTCCTCCCAGGATTTAGTGTTTTAGTCTTCTCGACTTAAAAAGTGCCATACTTTTTGCTTCAATCTAAAGCGATCGCACAGCGGCTTCATCTGCCAACAGGAGTAAGCCGTTGAATAAAGTAAAACTGAGCCAAAACCACGACACGAAGCGGACATATCTGAAGGTAGAGAGTGTTTATAAGTTGCTCCGCCACCCTATAGATACACACACCATAGACAGTCTTCTACAGTTACAAACAGTACAAATGGATTGATGTGCAAGGAGTTTTCCGGTGACACAAAGTGGGCCAGATTTAGGCGAGCAGGCATTGAGTAAAGTAGCGGAAGTAGGTATTACAAGCCAACTCGATGAAGTAGAAGAGATTGATGTTGATATCCGCACGAATCCATTAAAAGTGCTTCAAGGAGAAGTGGATTCAGTGTCGATCGAAGGCAAAGGCATGGTCATGAAGCAAGACCTGCGGATGGAGGCTGTAGAGATCAATACGGGGACTGTTTCCATTAATCCACTGAGCACTGTTTTTGGCAAGATTGAGCTAACTCAACCCGCCGATGCTGAAGCTCGTATTATTTTGACTGAAGACGATCTCAACCGCGCCTTGCAGTCTGATTATCTCCGTAGCAAAATGGGAAGCTTGGAGCTACAGGTAAATGGAGAGAATACTCCGATCGATATCCAAAATGCGCAGATTCATTTGCCTGGCGATGAGCAAATGCAATTGCAGGCTGACATTGTGCTGCTAACAACCGGGGAACACAAACAGTTAAAAGTCAAAGCGAAGCCCAGCTTAACCGACCAAGGACAGCGAATTGTGCTGGAAGACATCTCGTTTGAAGGCCATCAAATGTCGTCGGATTTATCAACAGCCCTGTTTGAACGAGTCTTAGAATTGCTGGATTTACGTAACTTCGATATCCAGGGCATGTCTATGCGGTTAGAAAAACTAAAGGCATACCCAGGAGAACTGAGGCTACAGGCAGCGGCCCAGATCGAAAAGTTTCCGTCTGCTTAGGAATCATGGATGAATTAAAACCAATTTTTAATGTTGGAAGATGCGGTAGTGCCACACTTTCCAACATTAAGTTTCGTGTTTTATTAAATCCGCGAGCCTCAGGCTCGTCATCCAACTCAATTCTTGGGAGGGAGTGCGCGGCTTAGCTGCGCACTCCCTCCTACAGCAGTTTTTAATCGCTACAAGAATTGGTTTTTAAGAAACTCACGTTTCTAGTCAAATCGTTTTACGGAGGAAACAGATATGTCTCAATCTCAAGAACAACAGCTACAGCCCCAACAGCATCAGGATCAACGACCTGGACGCGAGTCAGAAATGACGCCTGCTCCAAAATCTGAAGATTCTCAATATCGCGGTAGTGACAAACTGAAAGGCCGAGTTGCATTGATTACGGGTGGGGATAGTGGAATTGGTCGTGCCGTGGCGATCGCCTATGCCAAAGAAGGAGCAGATGTGGCGATCGTGTATTTGAATGAACACGATGACGCCAAAGAAACCAAACACCAGGTTGAGCAAGAAGGCCAACGGTGTTTAACCATTGCTGGCGATATTGGAGTGGAAAGTTTTTGCCAACAAGCCGTAGAACAAACCGTAAATGAGTTTGGTCAGCTTGATATCTTGGTCAACAATGCGGCTGAGCAGCATCCTCAAGAGAGCATTGAAAAGATCAGCGCTGAACAATTAGAACGAACATTCCGCACCAACATCTTTTCGATGTTCTATATGACCAAGGCCGCCTTGCCTCACTTGCAGCAGGGTAGCGCCATTGTGAATACCACGTCTGTCACGGCCTATAAAGGAAATCCGCAACTGCTGGATTATTCCTCAACCAAAGGTGCGATTGTAGCATTTACGCGATCGCTCTCTCAGTCCTTAGTTGAAAAAGGCATTCGCGTGAATGGCGTCGCCCCCGGCCCAATCTGGACTCCGCTGATTCCATCTACATTTCCAGAAGATAAAGTCGCGAGTTTTGGAGCACAAGTACCGATGCAGCGTCCCGGACAGCCGGAAGAAGTTGCACCCAGCTATGTTTTTCTAGCGTCAGATGATTCGTCATACATGTCAGGTCAGATTCTTCATCCCAATGGTGGAGAAGTAGTTAACGGCTAAGCAGCAGAAAAAAGTGTGAACTGCACGCTGTAGTTACAGTGTGCAGTTTTCGAATTTCTAATTGAGCAAATCCCCCTCTAGACGCACTTTTCCGGCACAGAATAATGGTCAGTCATAAGGATGATGAATTTCTTGCAAAGCAGTGTAAACCTTTGGTTGTATGCATAATGCAATGCATGATGAAGGAGAACAAGAATGGTAGTTACACTTGATGATGCTAAACGTAATGCGATCGCATCAAAGCTCGCAGATTTGAAAGCTATACAAAACCTAATCATTGCTAACGAGCAGAAATTTATCTCTGCTGTTAACGATGATGACATCCGCCATCGCCTGCGGGAAATGCTGGATGATGATCAAAAGAACCTGGGCATCTTAGACACTGTCATCGTACAGTATGGTATTCAGGCACAACCTAAAAATACCGTCAGCGAGATGGTTCAAAAGCTAGAGAAACTGATGTCTGGCTCAGAACTGACTCTGTTTGAGAAAATCTTCCAGCATGAGTTGCTGAAGCATCAGCAAGTTATGAGTGGCTTGATTGTTCACAAAGCGGCTCAAAAAGTTGGGGCTGACGTAGAAGCAGCAGTCACACCACTGAATACCGTAAACTTTGAAAACCGTGCTCACCAGGAGCAACTGAAAGGGGTTTTAGAAGTATTGGGCGTTCGTGAACTGACCGGACAAGAAGCCGATCAAGGGCTGTGGGCACGAGTTCAAGACGCAGTTGCCGCACTAACTGGTGTAGCAGGTAGTGTGGTGACTCAATCCTCCGACAAAGCGGATATGAACATCCAGGATGTGATTCGGATGGATCACCAGAAAGCCAATACGCTGTTCATGGAAATTGAGCAGAGCAACGATCCGCAAAAAATCCAGGAGTACTTCGGCCAGCTTTACAAGGATCTGAGCGTTCACGCCCAGGCTGAAGAGCAAGTTGTCTATCCTGCGGTTCGCCCCTTCTACGGCGAGTCTGACACGCAAGAGCTGTATGATGAGCAAGCTCAAATGAAGGTTCTGTTAGACCAGATCAAGAGCCTCAGCCCCAGTTCTGCTGAGTTTAAAGATCGCGTTCGTCAATTGAAGGACATCGTTCAAGATCACGTTCGTCAAGAAGAAAGCACCATGTTTGCGGCTATCCGCAACAACTGTAGCAGCGACCAGAGCGAACAGCTAGCTACTGCCTTCAAAGCGGCTAAGAGCCGTCTTCAGCAAGAGCTTCAAGCTTCTAAGAAGTAGGGCTTGACGACTATAGACCCTGCTCGCCAGGTGAAATAGCGTTTATCTTCCTGTTGGTGCAAACCAGCAGGAAGATACTCATTCTCGTTAATTTACCTTTGATATCGGAGAATTACAAATGGCTAAATCAAAACCGCAAACGCAGGATATCCTTGCCCTAATTGAAGCAGATCATCGTAAAGTTGATCAATTGTTTGAAGAAATTTCGAGCACGAAAGGGGCCAAAAAAATTCAAGAGTGTTTCAACCAAATTTACAAAGAGCTAACGCTGCACGCAGAAGCTGAAGAGTTAGTCTTTTATCCAGCCATGCGCGAGTATGATGAAACGGAAGACTACATCGAGGAAGCTGAAGAGGAGCATGACGAAGCAAAAGTGCTGCTAGAAGAAATGAAGTCGCTGAAACCTGGTGACGATGAATTTCAATCAAAGCTGCAAGAATTGATCGCAGCGGTTAAGCATCACGTTGAAGAAGAAGAAAACGAAATTTTCCCTGCTGTTCGTGAGGCAATGGAAGATGAAGAACTTCAGCAGCTTGCCGAAGAGTTTCAGCAATCTAAAGCAAAGTTAGAACCTGAAGTAGCAGCAGCGATCGCATAATCCATCTATCTGCTGTCCTCAAATATCGTATTCTTTTGGTTTTCTAAAGGAGGGTCGTGCGCTGCACGGCCCTTTTTCTTAGAAACTTACAAAGTTATTACAATATGGGGGGCGATCGCTTTCCGCCATATCGTTTTGCTTATGAAGTTACTATTTCTTACAGTTAGTCGTAATATCACCGTCCCAGCGGTTAGCTCAACTGCCAGTTTTATATAGATGGCTGAGCCTGCAAAACCCAACCTTAACAAGGGTTTGATGCTGGATTTAATATTTCAACCCAACATACATTTTTCTACGAAGTCATCTTTATGTAAGATAATGCAAGTTCTTTCGAGTACTTAGAAGCAGATGTAGTGAGTACTCTTTGTATTGCTCAGGCAGTATCAAAAGACACATTTCTCGTCATCCGCAAAAGAGCGGAAATTTACTGAATCTTTAAGCGGAAGTGAATTTCTAATTAATTCTCACCGTAGCGTATTGTCGTGAGCAACCCACGCCTATACAAACTAGGTACAGGATGCAATTTTCGCCGAGCAGAAGATTATTTCTTCCGTAGTTTCTATGAATCAGGCTGCCATTGCTCTGTAGCAAATGATTTGTAGCACACATTAGGCAACATTCAGTTCAAATCGCCCTATAGCAGTCTGAATCTAATCCAGATTCCGTCTGTTCTCTAAACGAAAATTCAGGAATCTACCCATTCTGTTAAGCTGCATTTCTCAGTGGTGAGATTCTACCGTACAGAAGCAATTGATCTTCAACTCGATCTACCAAGCATTAGTAGTATTGTGTATCGACTATCCATTGCAGACTATCCCTCAGCCCTCATCTGTCAGTAACCTCCAACAATTCAAAAGGTATGTATTGCACTCTACCGACGTGTAATACACGCCATCTAGCATTCTGTTGTTCATCTCGCATTCTGTTGTTCATCTCGCCCCTGTACTTCTTGTGAGCGGTTTGGGAAAAAATCTGCTTTTTCCAAATGGATATTCCGCTTTCAAATCAGCTGACGCTGCAAGTCATTTAAATATGTTTTGAACACGCGTATCACTTCTATGCGTTTCAAAACTGATTTGCGATCGCACATGAGATGCGGATGGGTAGCTTGTTCTTTGCTACTCAGTTTGGCTAAGGAGTATTGAAGATCAAGTCGAACGTAACCCTTCTATATCAGGAGATTTTTGTTTTGAGACAGGCTCAGTTTCTCAAGACGTTAGAGAGACTTCGTTTTAGCGGTCAACTGACCTTGTCCAGTGCGACTGGGCAAGAATGGGTGATGTATATGGCTCAAGGACGCATCTTGTATGCCACTGGGGGAGTTCATCCGGTCAGACGCTGGCGTAGAAATCTGATGATTTACTGTCCTCAAGTTCCTACCCATCAAGCAGCATGGCAACATGCCCTGGTGAATGTTGACGAATCGAGTCTTGTACTCGGTTGGGAATATGCGCTGCTGTCGTCATGGGTAGTACAGCAAAAAATTACGCCGAAGCAGGCCCTCAACATGATTGGAGCCACTGTCGTCGAAATTTTATTTGATGTGACGCAGACGGCAGACGTGAAAGAGCAAATTACGATGCATCCTCTGTCGCCTGTTGACATGCCATCCGTTGAGGTTGGACAGGCGATCGCCATCACGCAACGAATGTGGAGCGCCTGGAAAAACGCCATGCTGGGGCAGTACTCTCCCAATAAGGCTCCCGTCATCCGGCAGGCTGAACAGTTGCAAAAGAGTAAATTAGCCCAGCATTACAACACCTTTGTCGATCTCCTGGACGGGCAGCAAACTCTGCGCGACATTGCCGTAAAAATCCGCCGAGATGTGTTAAAAACGACGTCCTCTCTCTTACCCTGCCTGCACCTAGGCTGGATCGGGCTGATTGACATTCCCGATTTGCCGCCGCCCAACTATCCACAAGTTACCGTCAAGCAGGGCGACTTGATTGCTTGCATTGATGATAGTCGTTTGGTGCATCAAACATTGGAAAAACTGCTGACGTCGGCTGGCTATCGTTTCATAGGAATACAAGATCCATTGCGAGCGATGGGCATTTTGCTCAAACATCGGCCTAAGCTCATCTTTTTAGATTTAGTAATGCCCAATATCAACGGGTATGAAATCTGCCAGCAGTTGCGCAAGCTTTCTTTTTTTCAGGAGACCCCTATCGTTATTCTGACTGGAAACGATGGATTCACTAACCGTATTCGCTCTAACTTTGTTGGAGCTTCAGATTTTCTCGGTAAGCCGCTCGAAGCCGAGAAGGTGCTGAGCGTGATTCGCAAGCACTTAAAACAGGGTGTAGCTCAACGTTAAATGAACCGTTTGGATTGTTTATTCACGAGATAGATGACTATGGGTACCGCGTTAGTTGTTGAAGATTCCAGAACAGATATGCAAGTTCTCATCCATTGTTTGCAGCAGGGTGGCATTAACGTTTTGATTGCACAAAGTGGGGAAGAAGCGATCGCCACTATCACTCGGCAAAAACCTGACGTAGTGGTTTTGGATGTGGTCTTACCGGGATGCAGCGGTTTTGAAGTGTGTCGTGAACTTAAAGCCAAAGAGGATACCAGCGACATTCCCATTATCATTTGCTCGACCAAAGGTAGCGAGATGGATCGGTTTTGGGGCATGAAACAAGGTGCCGATGCTTACTTATCAAAACCCATCGATCAAGACGAACTTGTGCGAACGGTTAAGCAGCTGATCAAAAAGTAATTTCACCTGAAGATTGATGTCTGACTCTCTAGCGATCTCAACCTCTCAGTCCTTACCAGCCCTGGCAGATGAGCAGCCACAACTGTCTGTTTCACCTGTTTCAGAAGCAACTGAAGAGTTTTTGCGGTTACATCTTGTACCGGATACAGCCGTACTTTTGCCAGTTCAGCAATTGTCAGAAGTGCTCAATATTCCTGCTCGTCAGATTGTCCCGATCCCTCATTTACCGACTTGGGTAATGGGAGTCTATAACTGGCGGGGTGAAATTTTATGGGTCGTTGATTTGGGGGCTTTATGCGGATTGACTCCCTGGCATCAACAACCGCTGAATACATCCAGTTGTACAACCGTAGTGCTGCAAATTCGTGATTTAACCGCAACATCCCCCCGCACCAAAGATCACGCGCTAGGGCTAGTCGTCAATCGCGTAGAAGAAATGGAGTGGTGCGATCCGCAAACGATCCAGCGTCCCCCACTGTCCATGGTGCCGCCAGGACTCGCGCCATTTCTGCGGGGGTATTGGTGGAAATCGAATGATGAAATGTTAGTCGTTTTGAACGGAGACGCCATTATGCAGGCCATGCCCAACGGACTGTAATCCAGGGTGTTGCTGAATCCAGGACGGCTCTCCTCTCAATCTGTGAACGCCGTTGTGAACGCCGTAATGCCATCCACCTGATTTTTTGCTGATATCGAGGTTTATGCTATGACTCAGACCCCTTCCTCAAAACCCACCCCACAAAACGCGGCCAGATCATCCAAAGCAGCATTTCAGAATACAGCTGGGCGAGTCGTGCCGCCACCACCGCCACCTCGCCGCACAGTCCCCGTTGAAGATACCCAGCGCCCCTCTCGCCTCCAGGACGCTGCTTCTCCTTCCCAGGCGGCTCCAACCCGCCGAGAGCCAGAATCATCCGTCGATTCTAAACCGCTACAGCGTCGTCCCTGGCAGGGATGGAGCGTGAGAACCAAAGCAACGGTTTTGGCGATCGTCATTGGCACGACTCCAGTTTTAGTAGTGGGTGGTATTGGCACCTACATCGCCAGTCGGATCATTACTAAGCAGGCTATCCAGGATAGACAACGGCTCGCGAAAGAGATTAGCTTGCAGATGAGCGACTTTACGCAAAAGCGATTGCATGATGTGGACTCGATCGCCCATGCTCCATTTGTAGTCGAGCCAGCTACTCAAAACCGCACCCCAGCCAATCTCATCGTCAACTATTTTGATAACTTTGCGAATCAAGATGCGACGTATGAACTCATTTCTGCTATTACAACCGATGGAGCATTTGCTCGCATCCTGAATGGTTCAGTGCCATTTAGAAACAGTAAAGCGGTTGTCAGGCCTGAATCCGAGGCCCCAGGTGTAAGAGCCTTTGTACAAGAAAATGCAACCTACTTTCTAGAGGTTAGGGATAGTCTGCGCCCAGCCGTTGAGCCTCTGCGGATTTCTAGCCAGACTGGAAAGTCAGCTTTCTTCATTGCTACACCTGCGGTTAACCCGCTAACCAACAGGCTCTCTTATGTCATTTACAGCAGAACACAAGCGTCCGATATTTCCCAGTTGATTACTAATCGTGTGCAAGCCCTGCTGCAAAATTTAGGGGACAATAGCCAGTTCAACTTTAGTGTCGTTGATAATACAACCCACTATTTTCAAACGACTGCGGCTGGCAAGCTTGCTAGAATTCCATCAACTCGAATTCAAGCCCAGGGAAACTCTATTTTGGTTGATGGCAAAGTGTTTCAGCCTGGAGGAGATATCTCAACTCAGCGAAATCGTATTTTTGTGTCTCGCGATAACGAAAACGCAGGGATTGAAATGCAAACCATCTTTCCTAAATATGCTGAACTGAGTCAAGCGGGGGAAGCGACCAGTATTACAGATGTCTCTAAGTTAGATGGGAAACAGTATCTCCTCACATATGCCCCTATTGCCCAACCGCAGAATCTATCGTTTAGCTGGGGCGTGCTGACCTATGAACCCACCTCCGTTGTGTTTGCACCCCAGAGAACGCTCATTTTGCTGCTGGTAGCAGGAACAGCCATTTCAGCCGTATTCGTAGCGGCGATCGCAGCTGCTATTGCGAACCGCGCGACGCGTCCTCTGCAAACAATGGCAGACGCCGTAGAAAAGATCGGTCAAGGCGACTTGAATACCCGTGTCGAGGTTGCAGGAAAAGATGAATTAGGCACGTTGGGCCAGACGCTCAACAGCATGACAGAACGGCTGCGGGAATCGCTCGATGCCCAGTTGTTTGAGGCCAGCCAGGAACGTTTATTGACAGCCGCTAAAGGCTCTAGCACCCTGCGCAGGCCCGATTTACAGGGCTTGTTTGATACTGTCCTGGCAGAGGCTCGTGCCCTGCTGAAGCTCGATCGCATTGTCGTTTACCAGTTCGATGTGGGCGGCAGCGGCGGAGTCGTTGCAGAATCTGTGGATGACAGGTGGACTAGCGCTGTTGAAAACAATGTGGATGACACCTGTATTCCAACCGAATTGCGCCAAGCCTATCTGCAAGGTCGGGTGTTAGCCACAACCGATGTCACTCAGGCCGATTTTCATGCAGACCATTTGAGATTGCTCAAACGTCTAGAGGTTAAGGCCAGCCTGGTCGTACCATTACTGGGCAGCGGTCAGCTTTTTGGCTTGCTGATTGCACACTCCTGTATGGCTCCCCATGCGTGGTCAGATGCGGAGATTAACTTCCTGAAGCGGTTGGGAAATGAGCTGGGGTTATCCATCTATCGGGTAGACCTGCTAGAGCAAACGATCGCCCTGGCTGAAGAACAGCGCCAGCTCAAAGAGGCGTTGCAAAGACGGGCGTTAGAACTGCTCCAGGAAGTTGACCCCATCAGTCGTGGAGATTTAACCACACGGGCCAAAGTGACAGCAGATGAAATTGGGACGATCGCAGACTCTTACAATGCGACAGTGGCCAGCTTGCGGAAGATTGTTCAGCAGGTGCAAAACGCAGTTAACCAGGTGGTAGAGACCACCAGCGTTCAAGAGAACTCTGTGCAAATGCTATCCGCCGAGGCATTGCGACAGGCCGAAGAAATCGCAGATGCGCTGGAACTGGTGCAAAAAATGGCGGCTGTGGCTCAAGACGTTGCTCGTAACGCAGAACAAGCGGAAAAAGCCGTGCAGCAGGCCGCCCAAACGGTACAAGAAGGGGATACGGTGATGGATCGCACGGTAGAAGGAATCCAGGTGATTCGCTCTACCGTTGCGGATACAGCCAAGAAAGTAAAACACCTTGGGGAGTCTTCGCAAAAGATTAGCAAGGTCGTGGAACTGATTAGTGCGTTTGCCGCACAAACCAACATGCTGGCCCTCAATGCCTCCATTGAAGCATCGCGCGCAGGTGAAGAAGGACGCGGGTTCGCGGTAGTTGCGAATGAAGTACGAGCACTGGCACGACAATCGGCAGAAGCCGCCGAAGAAATTAGAGAGCTAATCGCCAGCATTCAAGGAGAAACCAATGAAGTTGTGATCGCGATGGAATCCGGGATCGAGCAGGTGGTGATTGGGACACAGCTGGTCGATGAAACGCGCCAAAGCTTAAACAAAATTACGGCGGTCAGCGCTCAAATTAGTGAACTGGTAGAAGCGATCGCCCAATCAACAGTGGTGCAATCTCAAGCGTCTGAAACCGTGACTCAAACCATGATTGACATGGTGGCGGTCGCCAACAAGACTTCAACAGAGGCCAGTCAGGTTTCAACATCTTTTGAGGAACTGCGGAAGGTAGCCGAAACGCTGCAAGCTGGTGTTGGACAGTTCAAGCTGTAATTCATATAGGACGGGGTGCAGGGGTGGAACCCCTGGCTGGGGGCGAAGCCCCCACACCCCTTTGGTTTTCAATGTCCTAACCAGTGTGGCTATAGCTATAAGAACAATGCCCTCTGTGCCTCCCTTGGCAACCATTACTTTTGAGCGACAGCATCATGGCCATTAACCCTGATATTCGCGATCATGCCTACCAATTCTTCATTGAAGAAGCGCCTGAGTTATTACAAACGATTGAATCAGGCATCTTGACGCTGGCGGAAGAGCGCAGCACCGCTAAAGTTCATAACCTGATGCGAGCAGCTCATTCACTCAAGGGAGGTTCCTCCAGCGTTGGGTTAGCGGCCATCACAACCCTCTCTCATCGCCTTGAAAACATCTTTAAAGCGCTGTATAGCGAGGCGCTAGAGTTTGATTCTGAATTAGAAGATCGGCTGCTGCAAGCTTATGACTGTTTGCGTCTGCCCTTAATGGAACAGATTCAGACAGGCTGCTTTAATGCTGAAACCGCATTGGCGATCGCTGATCCCATCTTTCGCTGGATTGAAGAACGCTGCGGAGAAGCGCTTACTCAAACCGAGAGCTATATGCCCAGTTCAGCCGATCTGGGCGTCGATATGCTGTCTTCGATCTTTGAAGTGGATGTCGCGCAAGGACTGGAACGCCTTCAAGAGGTAATGGCCCATCCCCAACACTACGAAGTTGCTGGGGAACTCCGGGCACAGACAGAGGTATTTCTGGGATTTGCCGAATTCCTCAATTTATCTCCCGTTGAAACCATTGCTAAAACCGTTTTGCAAGCGCTTAACGCGCGTCCAGATCGGGCGTTAGAACTGACTCGATTAGCTCTGGCTGATTTTGAGAGCAGTCGGCAAGCCATACTAGCAGGCGATCGCCGTGGCGGAACAGGCCCTTCAGACGCTTTAATCGCGTTTACGGATACTGTTCATCAATCTCAGCCAAATGCAGAATTATCATTCGATCTCGGCGAATTTGCCCGTGAGGGTGGAGACCTTAACGATGCAGATCCTGATGACTTTCCAGACATTTTTTTTGACTTTGCTAATCTTGAAATTGACGATACAGATCATCTAATTCAGAATCAAACGTTTATAGAAAAGCCTGATGATGCTGAGATGGCGTCTCAAGCAATAGCAGATATCGCTGATTGTCTTCAAGCGCTTGATGGAGAATGGCATGAACCAGATCAAGATCCAGAATTGAGTTGGGCTGACGATCTGGACTGGAATAACGATTTAGATTGGGATGAAGACCTGGATTGGAATGAAGACGCAAACTGGCTCAATGATTTTACGATTGGAGACGATGCCACAATTGAGTTAAACCCAAATCGAATCGCACAACCGTCTCAGATAAACGAGCAGAGCATCCAGTTTGACTCTAATGAAGCAGATTTTGTATTGACAAAACCTATCTCAGAGGTTTCGTTTGAAGTAGAACCTTTACCCCAATTTGCGCCGCAAACGGGCGATCGCATCTCTTCATTTTCAGAGCAGACACCACAGCGGTTATCCTTCTACAAGGAGACAAATGCTGTTAAGGAATTTACGACAATCGAAGCAACGGTTGTATCAGATACTGCATCAGATACTGCATCAGAGGTCGGTGGATTAGTCCGAGCCAACCCCAGTGCTGAAATTACGCACCAACCGCCTGAGGTGATTGAGGTCAAACGCTCAACTGATCCCCCCAGTCCACCCAAACGAGTTGTGTCCCGACCAGCGCAAGGGGCGATCGCTTCTAAGCTCACCGTGCGGGTTGCCTCAGAACGGTTAGAGCGAATGAACAATCTGGTGGGCGAATTAGCCATTAACCGTGATGGCCTTTCGCTGCAAAATGAGCAGCTTCAGGGTGCCCTGCGACAGTTATTGAATCGTTTCGAGCGATTCCAAACTATGGTAGGGCAGCTACGAGATGCATCTGACCAACTATTAGTAGCCCCAGAGCATCGAAGCAATCAGAGACGATCATCCTCAACAGGCTATACGCCTCCCGATCGCAAGAAGGGGACTTCGATTCGTTCAAGCGCGGGCAGCGATAGCCTGACCTCATTTGGGTTAAACACTGAATTTGATCCGCTAGAAATGGATCGCTATGGAGCAGTACACCTCCAGCTTCAAGAGATTTTTGAAGATATGGTGCAGCTAGAAGAAACCGTTGAAGATATCAAGCTGTTTGCGACTCAGTCCGACCAGATGTTGACGCAACAGCATCAAATGCTGGCCAATCTACAGGATGACCTGATTCAGGCACGCATGTTGCCCTTGAGCGAAGTACTTAATCGCTTTCCCAGGCTCTTGCGCGACCTGTCCAGCATGTACCGGAAACCCGTTAACTTAAATCTGGTCGGCACAAGCGTTTTGGTGGATAGAGCGATCTTAGAAAGGCTATATGATCCCTTGCTGCATTTACTCCGCAATGCCTTTGATCACGGGATTGAGCCATCTTCTATCCGACAACAGCGAGGAAAACCGCCCCAAGGCCAGATTGAAATTCGGGCCTATCACAAGGGCAACCAAACCATAATTGAAATTAAGGATGATGGGCAGGGACTGCATTTAGACAACATTCGCAGACGAGCCTACGAGTTGGGCTGGCTATCCATTGATGAACTGAGAGTGGCCACTCCCACACAACTGTTTGAGCTAATTTTTGAGCCAGGATTTTCAACGGCGCGGCAGGTTAGTGAGCTGTCGGGTCGAGGAGTGGGGTTGGATGTTGTGCGATCGCAATTGCGATCGGTTAAAGGAAGAATTAGTGTGCAATCTACTCCCGGTGAAGGTACAACGTTCACCTTGGCTCTGCCGCTAACGCTAACGATTGTTAAACTCGTCATCTGTCTTGTCGGTTCCAGGACACTAGCGCTGTCGGCAGATAATGTCGAAGAAATTGTGACGCCCCAAGCCGGACAAATTCGACAATCGGGAGCGCAGCAATTTTTGTATTGGCGCGATCAAATTATTCCAACGTATCGA
Organism: Crinalium sp.; assembly: GCA_036703095.1. Taxonomy (GTDB): domain Bacteria; phylum Cyanobacteriota; class Cyanobacteriia; order Elainellales; family Elainellaceae; genus DATNPS01. The sequence goes on from DATNPS010000053.1 coordinate 17,271, forward strand.
CTGGCTGACCTGCTCGACTATGCCTATCCGTTACCCGAAACCGCTCCTAGCAAAGCCTTAGGCATTATTCCTCTACCTAAAAATTGGGCACAGCCAATGTTGATTCTTCGTCAAGATCAGCAGCGTTTCGCTTTAGAAATTAGCACCGTAGTCACGGAACAGGAGTTGGTCATCAAACCCTTTGGCTCGGCGATCGCTCCCCCCAGCTACATGTACGGTTGCACCATCCTAGGAGACGGCAGTCTAGTTCCAGTGCTAGATGGGGCAGCACTACTGGCGATCGCACTCCATAAAATTAGAACTCAGACAGCGGCGATCGCTCAAGCAGAACCCGTAGATCCAATTCATGCCTGGGATGCACCACCCGCTAAGGCACTGCCTGCGGCTAAGGCCGTTCAAACCCCGACAATTTTGGTGGTCGATGATTCTGTTACCTTACGGCGCACTCTCGCGCTTTCGCTAGAGCGGATCGGATGTCGTGTCTTACAAGCGCGAGACGGCAGAGAAGCGATCGAGCAATTACAGCAAAGCCCATCTACCCAACTGGTTATTTGTGATATCGAAATGCCGGGAATGAATGGCTTCGAATTTCTCAACCACCGCCGTCAAACCCCTGAGTTTGCCGAAATTCCAGTTGTGATGCTGACTTCTCGCAGTAACGAGAAGCATAACTGGTTAGCCACTCGTTTAGGTGCAACGGCTTACTTCACCAAGCCTTATCTGGAACAAGAGTTTTTTGCTGCGGTCAAAGATATCCTTACGTCCAGTTTATAGCTATAGCCACACTGGTTAGGACATTGAAAACCAAAGGAGGTGTTGGGGCTGCGCCCCCAGCCAGGGGTTTCACCCCTGCACCCCGTCCTCATCAACCGTTTGGTTGCTATAAAGCTCAAAATTTAATCTCTGAAAGCAAGGCTAAACCTCACTTTCAAAAAATATGTAGATTTTAATTAATCTATGATTCTAAGCATCTTCTGAAACAACATCTAACTGATGTGCGGCTTCTAACTGCGCCTCTTTTTTGCGATCGTTCCACGGGTCGAGCACATCTCTCACGACAACTTCGCGAATCCAAATCTGCCCTATAATCACCAGCGGAATTGCTAAGAACAGACCGAGAAATCCAAAGAAAATCGTAAAGATGACCTGAGACAGCAATGTAATCGCTGGCAGCAGTGAAACCTGTTTAGCCATCACAAACGGCACTAAGAAATATTGCTCAAGCTGCTGAATGCCAATATACAAAATGATCACGGCTCCAGCTTTCCAGGGAGCATCCAGCAGGGCGATCGCCACCGGAGGAATCAAGCTGAGCGTCGGCCCCACGTTTGGAATGGCTTCAAATAAGCCAGCTAGAGCCGCATTCGCGAACACTAGTCGCACCTGCAAAATCCACAGACCGATTCCGCTGACTAGGCCAATCACGACCATATCGATTAAAATACCGCGAACCCAACTCACTAAAGCAATCTCACACTGAGACAAAATTGTGTCTATTCGTTTGCGATAAAACGATGGAAATAGCTGGGTAAATCCCTGGCGATAGGGCTGCGGATTGACCAAAAACATGACGGTCAAGATCAAGACCAGCAGCATGTTTAGAACAATCGTTAAAAAGTCAGAGAATAACGAGAAGAAGTTATTAAATAACCATGCGCCCAGTGGCCCTCCCTGCCGGATTAACTCGTCTACTCTGGGAATGTAGGTAAAATTTGTTCCGGCAATTCTGTCTTGAATCAGCACGATCCAGGTTCGCAATTGCTCAAATCCTTCCGGTACGAGCATTGCAAGTTCTCTAAACTGACCAATAAAGGGAGGTACAATTACAATTCCTAAAATAGTGAGAAACGTAATTAAAAAACTAATCGCTAATATAGTTGCCAGACCTCGCCCTGCTCCCGATTTGCGCAACCGTTTCACAAGACGGTTTAAGGGTGTGGCAAACACGACTGCCATAAAGACCAATAATAAAACCTGCCGAATTTGCCATAGGATATACAGCGAGATCAGCAGCGCAATTAAACCAACCCACTTCCCCAGTCTCACAGCTTTGATTCCTCAGTTAATTGCTAAAAACAGCTCAGGTGTTCTGAATTAGCTTTACTGTGCTGAATTTATAGGTTACAGTTCATCACCCTAAAGGGAAGTTATTTACTTGTTTTAACGTGAACTCAGAGCTTTTTTTGAACTCAGGTCGAGCACGCATAAAGTTGTTCTAAAAGCACGAGAAGCGCACCCCGTAGGAATGCGCTTCTCGTAGCCTGTTTGCAGCACTAGTTTCTGTAGTCTGCATCCAACCAGCATCGAGGCAAGTCTTCACCGGACGGAAATAGCAAATTCGCTTTAGGAAATTCTTGAGCTTGCTGCTCTTCCTGGCCGGACTGCACTTTTCCGTTAATTGTATTGTGAGTTGGATTCACTAGATCATCTGTATTTAAAATTTCTACCAATACGCCCGTCTCTTTTTCTTGTAAAAACATAAGGCTCGACTCACTGTTCGCCAATATAGGAGTTATACGGTTTTTAACCGTTTTCATATTTCTCTATTTGCTCTCTTTTTTCATCTATCGCAAGTTTGATCGGTATTGGCTCATAGCTCACTGAGGCTATTCATGTAGCCATCCAAAACGGTTGTAAGAATCGTATTCCTTGGGGATGCGATTCTCAAAATCACCTATTTCACCACTGACTTGGAACTACCATATTTCCGCCACAATTTCTGTCCTATGGTGGAGTAGAGCATGATGATTTAGCACTAGGATTTCTTCAGGCGAGAAGCGATACCATTAGTCTGCACTGGAAGAATTATTCAGAACTTGTAATTCTGAGTGGAAGCAAGAGCGCGATCGCAAGTCTGAACTTAGAAAAATTTCCAAACTTATCTGCTCATAGGGAGAACAAGATGACTCGAACTCCAAACATTCCACCGTTAATTGAAAGTGATGAGCGGGAATATCGTGATTCTGGTGTGCCCAGTACTGTGGCGATCGCAGGCCATCCACTGCATCCACTGATCGTTACGTTTCCGATTGCATTCCTGACTGGAGTATTGGCAACAGACATCGGCTACTGGCTGACCAATGATCCCTTTTGGGCAAGAGCATCCTTCTGGTTACTGATCGGAGGATTGCTAACAGGTGTTCTGGCCGCGATTACGGGTATGAGTGATTTTCTCAAAATCGATCGCGTTCGCGAACACAGCGCAGGCTGGATTCACATGGTTGGCAACGTTGCCGCATTAGGCTTTTCGCTCGTTAATTTGATTTTACGATGGAATAACCTGGTAGGTGCTGTGCTACCAATTGGCATTATCATTTCGTTCGTTGTGGCACTCGTCTTAGGCGTCACGGGATGGTTTGGAGCCGAGTTAATTTATCGCCACAAAGTGGCTGTGATTGGCTACGGCCCTAACGGTAGACCATAGCCATTCTGATTAACGTAGACTCGGCTAACGGATTGTTAGAAACGGGCTGTTAGAGGAGTTGCGCGTCGCGCAACTCCTCTAACAGCCCGTTTTGCGTAGACGTCACGCGCGTAAACCGGGCGATCGCATTCACGTTAGCATGACCATTCATACCCCCTCGGAAAGACTCATGGACGTTCCATTTGAAGGAGGTATGAGTATCCGGCTTTACGTATCCTGAGTAATGAAGGTTATATATTTCAGGATTGTTTTATGAATAAAGATTCTGAGCCAAAACCCAATTACAGCGAAGGGACTATCAAGCAGCCCATGACGCCGGAAGAGGTTGATCCTGCTCAAAAACAAGCTCAGAAAGAGGAGTTAGATCGAGAAGGGAAAAGATTAACCGTTAATCCGGGCGATCGCATTGACGATTCAAAATCACTGGAAGAAAAAGCAAAGCAAGTTGCAGTAGACGCACCGGATATTACAGGCGATCACATTGTCGTTCCCACATACTTTGTTGTGGATGAACCGGATGGAACGAAAAAAGCGCTCCATCACGTCAAAGATGCCGAAGAGATTTCCGATGTGATTCGACAAGCTCGCGTTGATGAAAATGGCGAACGCGTCTGGTCGTAATTAGAAACAGAAACTTTAAGCAAAGAGAGTTTGGAATACCAAACTCTCTTTTACGTCAGCAATTCTCATTATGTAAATTGGCGACATTGCGGGTTTTGCACGCCCGACAGACGTGCAAAATCCACAGTCAATTTCAGGATGAGGATTGCTGCTTTTATAGCTGTATACCCATGGGTTAAAAGGTTGGAAACCAAAGGAGATAGGAATTTCACCCCTATCCAAAAGTTTCACTTCTGCATCCCATCCTAATCGAGATGGCTACAGCTACACTTGCACAACCCTAATATTCTTATTTGTAGAGTTACTTTTGTGGACGAATACATCCTTGAACTGTTGGCGATCGGTCTACTGCTGCTTTTTGTCACGCTGGGGTCAGGATGGATTACTCGCCTACCTCTATCATACGCTCTGATTTATTTGGTTGTTGGTATCTTTCTTAGCCCATACGGTGTTGGTCTGATTGAGCTGCGGCCCGAAGCAGAGTTTTTGGAACGCTTAACTGAACTGGTTGTTCTAATTTCTCTATTTAGCTGCGGCTTGAAGATGAATCGTCCGATAAACATGTGGGCGTGGAATTCTACCGCTCGCTTAATTGGGCTGTTGATGCCATTCTCCATTTTTGCGATCGCGGCGATCGCCCATTGGGTCTTGAAGTTAGAGTGGGGTGTGGCAATTTTACTGGGAGCGATTTTGGCCCCCACCGATCCGGTGCTGGCATCAGAGGTTCAGTTGTCTAATCCGGATGATCAAGATGAGTTGCGCTTTGGTTTGACATCTGAAGGCGGCCTGAATGATGCGCTAGCCTTTCCGTTTGTCTATTTTGGGTTACATTGGCTGCAAGATGGCAATTGGCAAAATTGGTTTCGGCAGTGGGTACTGCTAGATTTAATCTGGGCGATCGCGGCTGGCATCGGCATGGGCATTTTAGCGGCACAGAGTATCGTCTGGCTGGATAAGCGGCTTCAGCAATTTGTCCGAGTGGATGCGCTGATGGAAGATTTTGTTGCCCTCAGCATCGTTTTAATTACCTATTCGCTAACAGAATTGGTTCACGGCTATGGCTTTCTCGCCGTTTTTGTCGCTGGAATTGTGACGCGCCATAGCTATCACGATCCACAAAAACGTATGTCTCAACTTGAGTTTACGGAAAGCATCGAGAAACTCATGGAAGTTGGGACGATTCTGCTACTCGGCTCTCTGTTGCGAATCGAACCCATTCTCAAGTATTTGGTGCCAGGGCTTCTCATTGCAGGAATGCTGCTGTTTGTGATTCGTCCACTGGGTGCATGGATCAGTACGATCGGTGAACACTATACCCCCGTTCGTCGCTGGCTATTCGGATGGTTTGGTATTCGCGGGGTGGGATCGATCTATTATCTAGCCTATGCGTTGGGAGAGGGATTACGGGGTGATATCGGTGAACAAATTGCCTGGATTACCTTCATCACAATCACCGTTTCAGTTGTTCTACACGGTGTCAGCGCAACTCCACTGATGGCCTGGTATGAGCACTACATTGAGCGGAGAAAACAACAGCTTGCTAACGCCTTTAAAGAAGAATAGAAAAGATAGCTGATACCCTCATTTGACGAATTCGCAAAAAAGTGTCCCGCGCGTTGCGCGGGACACTTTTTTGCGAATTCGTCATATAGCAACCATTGAGACGGTTAGGACAGGGGGACTGGGCTGCGCCCCCAGCCAGGGGTTCCACCCCTGCACCCCGTCCTAACAACCCCTTCAATTGCTATAGGAACTCACAAGAAAATAAAATTCCTTAGATCAATTGAAGTACGTTAGCGATCGCCTTCAACAACTCTGGTGACTCGATAGGTTTCGCTAAATGTAGTTGAAAACCCGCTTCACGGGCCTGTTCCTGGTCATATTCCCCTGCAAAATTCGTGATGGCGATCGCAGCAATTTTTTTGTGGCGATCGCGGCGATGAGCTTCCCAACTTCTCACCTGACGCATTAGTGTGTAGCCATCTACGTCCGACATCGCAATATCGCTGAGCAACACATCCGGCGTAGATACCAACAAGGATTCCAGGGCTTCACGCGCACATGAAACCGTTGTGACATCTGCACCACATTGTTGCAACGTTAGTTCAATAAATGAGCGCGTATCGGCTTCATCATCCACCACCAAAATCCGCATGTCCTTTAGAAATTGCGGGTTAGAGGATGATCCTTGCTGATTGGCATGATTTTCTCGCTCCCATGCCGCGTCTCGAATTAATGGCAGCATGACCGTAAAGATAGCCCCTTGGTCTTCCCCTGGACTATCCGCCCACACCGTTCCCCCATGCAGTTCCACCATATAGCGAACGATCGCCAGACCTAATCCTAATCCACCAAACGTCCGCGTGATCGTACTATCCGCCTGTCGGAACCGATCAAACACATGCGGCAGAAAATCAGGACTGATTCCCTTGCCCGTATCCCTGACGGTGATCGAGGCGAATGAGGAAGGTGGGGACGGTGGGGATGGTAGAGAGGATGGGGCAGATGGGGAGGATGAGGCAGCACGGAAGAACATACTCTCTGCTTCCCTATCGCCCCTATCGCCCCTATCGCCTCTATCTCTCTTCTCTCCCTTATCCGTCCTACTACCATCCACTCGTTCCAGTCGAATCTCGACATACCCTTCGGGCGGCGTAAATTTAATCGCGTTTGACAGCAGATTCCACATCACTTGCTGGAGTCGTCCCGCATCTCCCAACACATCTCTCACATGGGGATCAAAGTACGTGTAGATTTGAATCGACTTTGCCTCGGCAGATAGGCGCATTGTTTCAATCGCAGCCATGATGATGGTCTGGAGGTTAACAGACTTTGTTTCCAGACTGAGCTTGCCTCTGAGAATGCGGGAAATATCGAGCAGATCTCCGATTAACTGAGATTGCAGCTTAGCGTTGCGCTCAATAATTTCTAGCGCTTGAGTCGTTGTCTTCTCATCAAACTTGCGGCTTTGCAACAACTGTGACCACCCCAGAATGGGATTGAGCGGTGTTCGCAGTTCATGCGACAACACGGCCAAAAACTCGTCTTTAACGCGATTGGCCTCCTGCGCCTGCTGATACAGTTGGGCATTTTCCAGAGCTAGGGCAGCTCGATAGGCCACTTCCTCCGCCAGGGTTAATTCATCTGTAGTGTAATGGCGGCTCGACTCCGAGGCAAAACAAAGAGTTAACGCACCTAATGTATGGTTATTGGCAATTAGCGGAACGGTCATGAGCGATCGCAACCGACTGTCTCGCATGAATTGCAAATGTTCAGGACTGGTCGCCGCCTTTTGCATCCAACCATCCGACACATGCGGAATGAGCACGGTTTTACCCGTCTTTAAGGCATAAATCACCGGATGTTCTGTGAAATCTTGAGGCGGAATATGAGTCTGAATCTGGCTAAACCACTCCCGCTTATCCGGATCAATGTGATGTCTGGCAACCCGCTGAAGTTTGCCCTCTGGGGTTAGCACGTCAAAGTAGCAAAAGTCAGCCAGCGTGGGCACCATCAAATGAGCGATGTTTACCAGAGTCGTTTTGTAATCGATCGATGCGTTCAGTACAGAACTGGCTTCCGTGAGAAAATGCATCTGTTCTTCGGCCCGCTTGCGCTCCGTGATATCCAGCGCGACTCCCAGCATTCGCACCGCTGTTCCCGTGGTGTCAAAAATGCCGCGTCCCTTAGACACGATCCAGTGCAGCCCACCATCACTCCAAATAATCCGATATTCCGCTTCAAAATCCGTGCGAGTCGCCAGAGCACGAGCGATCGCATCCTGAGTAGGCTGGCGATCGTCGGGGTGCATCAAACTCGTCCACAGATCATAGGTGGGAGTATCCGTCGCTGGCGCTAAATCAAACAGACGGTAATGATTTTCATTCCAGATCAGCTTTCCAGTGCCGATATCCCAATCCCACGCGCCAATCTGGGTAAAATCTAGCGCTAATCGCAACCGATCTTCACTTTCGCGCAGCGCTTCTGCTGTGCGTTTGCGTTCGGTCACGTCACGAAAATAAATCGCTAATCCATCGGCAAACGGATAAGCCCATACCTCTAGCCAGCGGTCTGAGAGTTCATAAAAGGCTTCAAACTCAACAGCTACATGGTCGGCGATCGCCCGATGAAATTCCCGGTAAAAAACCGAGTCCATCCCGTTTGGAAACCCTTCCCACAGCGGTTTTCCCAGCAATTCCTCCCAGGTTCGGTTTAACAACCGCTCTGCTTCCCGGTTGACGTAGGTAAATTGCCACTGATGATTGGTCGCAATAAACGCGTCTGCAATGCTTTCCAGAATTTTGTGAATCTGTCGGTAGGCCGCTTCTGTCTCCGTGCGCAAGCGCTGTTCTTGCTGGGCAGCTTCCTGCCAGAGGCGGGCCATTTTCAAATTGGCTTCAATGCGGGCCAGCAGTTCCCGTGCGGAAAACGGGCGAATTAGGTAATCATCTGCTCCGGCTTCCAGTCCTTTAATACAGAGTTCCTCACCCGCAAAAGCAGACAGCAAGATGATCGGCACTCGACGCGTGCGCTGAGACGATCGCAGTTCCCGCAGCAGACTAAAGCTAGTGGCTCCGGCCATCGTCACTTCGATCATGATCAGATCGGGCACCTGCCTGCGGGTTGTCGTCAACGCGGCAGCGGAATCGGCCACCGATTCTACCTCATAGATAGGACTCAGCAATCGGGTGAGATAGTCCCGCAGGTCTGCATTATCATCCACCAGCAGCAATTGTGCTGTTGATGCGGATGCTAACGAGATTGGGCTTTTAATGGGAACCGTTGCGATTCTCGTTAACGGTTCATTCTGCTGACGACTTTCATCGCAGATCTGGACATTGGCGATCGCCGTTGCAATGTGGCTGGCGGTCATCTCCAGAAAGGTACGATAGCTGCTGTCCAGCGACTGAGTTGGATTTACCCCCGAAATCATTAGCCCAATCGGCCATTTCTGACCTGCCAATCGCAAGGGTAAGGCCAGGACTTGCCGGGGCGGCACGTTCCACAAATCGGACGACAACGCCCCAAGCTGGTCGGCCAGATGGTCGATCAGCACGGTAGCGCCTGTTCTCATTACAGAGGCCAACGGCCAATCCACCCCTTTCGCGTCGGTTTGCGTCAAGTCAATCGATGGAGAGATGGCGATCGCCGCCACTTCATCCGGGAAACAGCCCAACCGCGAAATGTAATTTCCCTCGCTGTTTAGCAAATACAGCATCAGACAGGGAATATCGGCTGGATTAGTGGCCAACGCCTGCAATGCCCGCTGACACACCTGCTCAATCGTTTCAGCACGGCCTGTGCGCACCATCAATTCGTGCAACATTTGCATTCGGCGCGCTTGCAAAAGATGCTGGGTCGTTTCAATTGCTGTCATTAAACACCCCCCCAATTCCCCCAACCGCATCCAGGAGGTGTTTGTAAGCTGGGAGACCACGCCAACGATTGCCATACGGCATCCGCTCTACCATCGCTTGCGCAGATATCTCCGATTAAAGCTGTCCTCAGCCCATCCGTCATACCAATCAAAAGAATACAGGAAACAATTGGGGGACAGGGGCAATCCCCTTTTACTGAGCGATTAGCCCATGCATCCCGATCGCTGCCTTGAATTCTGTTTCAGTTGGTACCACAACGCTTTATCCCTAACCCCTACCTGGCCTATCACTGTTTACGTTAAGCCAGGTCAGTATCGTTCGGTATTCCCCCTTAGGAAGGTTTCAAGTCGCATTAGGGTCGATGTTTGGACTGACTGTGAACGGCTTTTGAGAGGGTTGTATGTCGCGCAACTCTCCCAAAAGCCTGATGCTATGTGCGCGACGGGCACGCAACATCGGGCTTTCGAGCTGACGTTCATAACTGGAGTTTAGCCGACGCGCAAGAAAAGATCCGTGTCGCGAAACGCTCTCTGCGAGAGCGTTTCGCGA
>DATNPS010000190.1:0-5951 GCA_036703095.1 Crinalium sp.
CCAGTCATCGGTATTCAACTGTTTGCAATCGCTCTTGCCTTCGGTGTTGACCACTAATTGCTCAATGAACGCATCGGTGTGTTTTCCCACGCAGACAGTCAGAATCAAGCCACTGGAACGAGCCAGACTCAAACCAATCCAACCGTCTCCCCGGTTGCGCTCCTCGCTCGTGCATTGCTTCTGTTTTTTGCGACAAATGACCACATCTCGTCGGCGCAAACTTCTTCGGTTTCGACCGATTGAACCTCCTGGTTGTGAACCAGTTGTACTTTTTGGCTAGCCGCACGCACAATACTCACCACCGTGTTGTAGGCCAGTCCACTCGTACGAGTGATACCTCGTAAGCTACTACCCTCACTAGGCGCTTGCAGAACTTGACGAATTTGCTCGGGACTGACATAGCGACGATAATAAAGGCTATCAAACGACTCGCAGAAGGTTTGATGGCAAGCAGGACACAGATAGCGTTGATGACCATTGGGCATTTTGCCATGCTGATGAGCTTTGCTATGACCGCATAGAGGGCAATTCCATCGCTTTGTTTCCAGTTGAGCTTCCTCTCTACTCTACCAACCCCACATTAATTTGACGCACCATCAATCATTCCCTATTGGGCAACGCCCAGATTAAAGTCAAGCTGTTCCGCAGACTGGATCTGCTGCAAATTGCCAAAATGATCGCGCAGATAGGCAGCAGTGGCTCGCACAGTGGGGTTGTGACTCTCAATTGCAAGCAACCGAGTAGAATCAGTCCCGCTACTCATAATCGCCTCTGCGGTTGAGGTCGCGATCAGTTGCCCCGATCGTTCCAGAATGAAGGCGCTGCCCGTCTTGCCAATCTGAAGACTAGCCAAAAATCGGCTCATTTCGCTGGGCAGAAATACATCAGTGGCGCAGACCCCCAGCAGCGATCGATCGGTAGCACTATAGACAGGCGTACTGGCGGTAATCGTTGGCAGATGACTCGCAAAGTCAGCATAGATCTCACTCCAGATGGGTTCGCCTGCCGTCACTGCTGCTTTATACCAGGGACGAACCCGCGCATCAAAGGGTTTGTTGCCTTGACTCACTAATTGGTCTCGCTGACCATTGCGATCGAGGCTGTAGCCGTAGAGTTTATGGTCTGTCGCAACATTACTGGATCGCAGTTCAATGGAGCGATCGGCAGGACTGCGTCATACCCCCAGAAGAGAACCGTGGCGATCGCTACAGTAGATATCACTCACCATTGGATAAATCTGAATTTGTTGCCAGAGTGGAAACTCGCCTTTGGCTGCGCTAGCGTCAATTTTTCCTTGAGCGAAAGTGCTAGCATTGAGCCGATTGATATTATGGGGTATCTCGGTATAGGTTTGGAGTTTGCCTTCAATCCGGTTCGTCAGTTCGCGCCGCAGTTGACTGGTGAGATCGTTGATCGCTTCCTGTCTATTTTTGAAGGAAAAATACCCCACGAGTCCGACCGTTACTAACATTTGCAGCACAAACGGCACAATCAGAACGGTTTGCAACGGTACCGTTCTGGAAACTTGAGCCACAACTTGCTTAAGTAGCCTGCTCATAAATTCAGATTTCTTCTAGAGCAATCATTAGCTCTCTCAGTGAGTATCAGAGTAATTATACTTTTGTGCTATGCGATCGCTGAAATATTAGATTATATCGAATCAAATTAATTCGCTCTACTGTAAATCGGGTGTGTTACTGAGTTCTTCCATTCGCTGTAGAGCTACTGAGATAAGGACGAACCCAAATTAGTCTATCTCTGAGTTAAGAGACTTTTCAGTTGCTCCAACTGCTGGTTCTGCTCTTGCATTGCTTTGATAATTTCTGCCAGTTCCTCCGCTCGCAAAAGAGCAATCTTGTCGTGTAAAAGTTCGATTTCCAATTCAGCTTTCATATTCACTTCGTAGTCGTGTTTGGCTTCCTGACGATCGATCGCGGCTTGTCGGTTTTGGCTCATCATGATAATGGGTGCCGCATAAGCAGCTTGGAACGACAGTATCAAGTTAAGCAGAATAAATGGGTAAGTATCCCAATGTTTAATGACGGCCACAACGTTCAGGAGCACCCAAACTGCCAGAAAACAGCTTTGGACAATAATGAACTTCCAGGAACCCATGATGGCGGCTACTTGATCGGCAATATGCTCTCCTGGGGACAAACGAAGCTTGGGTGGATTTTGAGCAGGATTGCGCTCCCGCAGCCTGAGCAGCACTTTATATTCATCCGGATTGACTTGAGCTTGGATCGATTGTTTGGATTTCATTGCTGACAATGTATCCCTTTTACAGTTGACTGGTTAAACGGGGCAAGAATGGCAGAGAAAGCTTGAGGCAGCAAGAACCGATTGGAGATGATCGTCAGACTACAGTTTTTTTCAAAATTTGCTCGATTAAGGGTGCAATGACCGCGATGTTTTTGACTAGCTCATCTGGGAGAGAAAACCGCTGCTTTAAGTAGTTAGGATCGTTATAACTCAGCCACACCTTGCCGTCAGCCGCTTCCCACGCTAGTATCTTCAAGGGCAAATCAAGTGCGATCGCTGGTTCTGCTACCATCAGCGGCGTTCCAGCTTGTGGATTGCCAAACAGCAACAGTTGCGTCGGACGCAAGCTCAGTCCAACCTTTTCGGCTTCTGCTTGTTGATCAATGCGGGCAAAAATAGTGATGCCTTTTGCCTGAAGGATAGCTACCAGTCGATCGATCGTTTCGGTGACAGAATAAGGGGCTGGGCTGGTGATGATGCCATTGTTCACGGTCACATCATGTGTATCCATAACAGTGGACTCCTTACAAGACAGAAACTAGATGATAGTGTTACTGCTCCGATTGCTTAAAGATTGGGATCAGACAATCCAGTAAGGTCTAGCGCTGGTTACCACTCGTTCGTACTGTTAGCCGCATCCATGTACGGCTTCGCCCAGAGCGCGATTTGCATTTGCAGTGACATCTGCCATGCCATGTGCATTTATCTTAAATCTGTGCCATACCGCCATCAACAAACAACTCAATGCCGTTTACAAAACTGCTGTCATCTGACGCAAGAAAGACAACGGCTTTGGCAATTTCATCAGGTGTGCCGACTCGGCCCAAAGGGATGGTAACGGCTTGGCTATCTATGAATTCCTGCAACTGCTGATCATTCAGTCCCAAGTGATCGTAACCGGGAGTTGGAACCACGCCAGGACTAATGGCATTCACCCGGATTTTGCGTTCCTTCAGGTCGAGTGTCCAATTCCGGGCAAATGATCGCACGGCAGCTTTGGTGGCACTGTAAACGCTGAAGGCTGGAGTGCCCTTGATGGACGTGATCGAAGCATTCAGGATGATAGAAGCTCCCTCTGGCAACAACGGCAGTGCCTTCTGCACGGTGAACAGCAGACCCTTGACGTTCGTGTTAAAGGTTTTATCAAAGTGTTCCTCAGTGATGGCTCCGAGTGGGGCGATTTCGCCACCACCCGCATTGGCGAAGATCACATCCAAGTGTCCCTGCTCTTGCTTGATAGTAGCGAACAGGCGATCGAGGTCTGCCAGATTAGAGACATCGCTTTGCACACCCCTAATATTCTCACCGATCGCATTTACAGCGGCATCCAATTCAGCTTGACGACGACCTGTGATGAAAACGTAAGCCCCTTCAGCAACAAAACGCTTGGCAGTCGCAAGACCAATACCGCTGTTACCACCCGTGACAAGAGCCATCTTTCCTTCTAGTCTTTTCATAGGATTGAACCTCGTGGGAATTCTTGGTTTATGTGAATCATTCAAGTATGATCGATGGTTTGAAACGTCTGTTTGAAACGTCCGTTGCAAAGTGCTATCTCACAAGTTTGAGAAGAGCAGATTTAACCCCTCAGTTAATGCACCCGCCCCCAATTATGGTCAAGCTCCGTTCTACCAGAGCAGTTTTTCGTCCCTTCGTGTCCAACGCAGGTGTCAATGTTTTACCCACCTTCCCGCCGCCAATTACAATGTCATCGTAGTATTCAGTGTTCATTCACAACTCCTCCAAAAACACCAGTTAAGCAAGCAAGCGTAACGATTCTTTCCAGAGCCGATCGGCATTATCTGGGTTAAGGGCGTATGGAGCAACGCCGCTCATATAGCCGTTACCGTTGGTGACAAGGGTGGCTTCGTTGCAGTCCTCAAAATAGTGCCCGCTGATGCCCTTTAGTAGCGGAGAGGTCGCCAGCAAAACAGACGTTGCCGCACCTTGCGCTGGTGTCTTCTGCCGCTCAGGTGGGGTTTTAAGACCGCCCGTATGACGCTGGAGGTTAGTAGCGATCGCACCGGGCATCAGGGCATTAGCCGTAATGCCATCCCTGAACCAATGGGCAGTGGCACCAACGGCGAAAAGGATACTTGCAGTTTTAGACTGTCCATATGCCAGCCACGGATCATAAGGACGGAACATGAAGTGAATATCATCGAACACAATGGGCGACATCAGGTGCCCACTAGAACTAACTGACACGATACGGGCAGCGCCATCCTCAGCTAGAGCGTCGTGCAGGCCGAGTGCCAGAGCAAAGTGTCCGAGATAGTTGGTGGCGAACTGCATCTCCCAACCTTCGGGTGTTCGCTGTTCCGGCAATGCCATTACTCCTGCATTGTTGACGAGAATGTGCAGCGGTTCACTCCATCCAGCAATAAATTTAGCGATCGAGTTGCGATCGCTGAGGTCAAGCGAGGCAACATGAATGTTTTGGTTTCCGGTGGTAGCCGTAATATCAGCCGCAACCTGCACTCCTGCCTCGGTGTTACGCACAGCCATTGTCACCTCGGCTCCTGTGCTAGCCAGTGCCCGCACCGTCTCTACGCCGATGCCCGATGCGGCTCCTGTCACGATCGCCCGCTTGCCAGAGAGATCAATTCCTTTTACTACCTCAGCAGCAGTGGAATGTCGCCCGAATGGTGTCGCGATCGGTGGCATTATTCGCTCCTTTATCGGTGTCGAGTGTTGCATTTTCTGATCCTTCATATCGTGCTATGGCGCAGTTGCAGCATGTTCGATGATCTCAGCGACAGCATCCGAATGGGAAATCATCACGACATGGGATGCGCCACTTACAGCAACGGTTTCTTTTGAGTTAGCCCGCTGTGCCATGAAAGCATGCACTGCTGCTGGAATGTTCAAGTCGCGATCGCCATAAATGAACCAGGACGGGATAGATTTCCAGGCGGGCGCACCAGAGGCTTCATTAAACGCGGCTTCCACAATCGGACGCTGGGTACTAGCCATTAGCTCCGCGTCCTTAGCGGGCAGATCCGCCGCGAATTGGGCGTGGAACTTGCTCTGCTGAATATACAGATCTTTGCCACCATCGGGCAAGGCAACCGGCGGTGCGAGGGTTGGCGTGAGTGTGCTGCCCGGATAACGTCCTGAGAGTTCGGCGGCAGTCTCGCCTTCCTCAGGAGCAAAACCAGCAACGTAGACCAGTGCTTTCACGTTGCTGTTACCATTCACCGCATTAGTCGTTACCGCACCTCCGTAGGAATGTCCAACCAGCACGATGGGACCGTTGATGTCTTTAAGGACGCTAGCAACATAGTCTGCATCGCTCTTAACGCCACGTAGGGGATTAGCCACAGCAACCGTTGGATATCCTTTTGTGATCAGTTTGGCCAATACACCATTCCAACTGGAAGACTCGGCGAACGCGCCATGAACAAACACGATCGTGGGCTTATTGGCTTGTGCGCTGGCAGGATTCATGATGGCTCCCAGGGAGGTGATTGTAATAGCTCCTAAAAAGAGAATGACAATCAAAAGCAGGCGAAAGCCGTTTCTGAAAGTAGGCATATTCATGTTGTGATTTCCTTTGAATTTATTGTGTTGGATAGACTGCAACGGTGATATGAGAAATTGACGGATGTGGGTTGAGATAACGAAGCGCTGTGAGGCGGCGATCGCATCATTTCACAAACTTGACTCATCGCTTCAGGTCGGGCACT
>DATNPS010000063.1:0-3339 GCA_036703095.1 Crinalium sp.
GGCAGTGGCCATCCCAAAGCGATTCGCTCCGTCCGCTTTCAATTGCCTCAAGGCCGCGATCCCGTCCGCTACTCCGAAGCCTCTCCTCTGATTGAATTGCCCGACGGTACCCGATACCACTTTGGGGCACAGGCTTATAAATATAGACGGCAGCAGCAGACCGTCGTTGAAAATAAAGTGGAGCTATCGCGGCTACATCTCTACGCCTGCCTGGAACCCTGGAATGGGCTGACGGATTTTGCGATCAGCATCTATGCCAGCACGCCTGAGCCGAACCGCAATGAGGAGGCTATTCAGCGGCAACTGTTGGGAATGCACGAATTTAAGCGCAATGATATTGACTACCGGGTCATGGTCGAGCGGGTTGAAGTCGAGCGGGAAGGCATGGGTGCGTATCGCTATGCCAAACAGCTTGGTCTCATTCCCGATAGCGGCTACACGATCGTGGTAGACATTGGCGGCGGCACCTGGCTAACGCGTCTCGTAGACGCCGAAGGTGATGTGATTGATGAAAATGTAATGGATCGGGGCGGTGCGTATGAACTCGCAACATCCATTAGCTTTGACAAGCGCCTGACCGATGTTTTGGGAACCACTGCTGATCCGAGCCTTGTGATGGACGGCTTCCGTTCCAACCACAACTATGCCGACACTGGGCTGTCCTGGGCACCCTGGCTAGACGAACATCTTGATCCCTGGTTTAAAGGCATTTTCCAGACCGTGAAAGCCCAGTACACGCCTTACATGGCAAGAGTCACCAAGTTTTTGGTGACGGGCGGCAGCACGCACCTAATTTCTGAGCGATTGGCAGGCCGTAAGCTTTTTACGGTGATGGGTGATCCTCAGTTTGCCAATGTACGTGGTCTATATCTCCTATCAACGGATGTACAGCTATGCATGACAACAAAGTGAGACTGAGCCAAGATGTGCTCGAAAAAGCTGAACTGATTGCGGCAGAATGGGGCTTAAAAAATGCTCGTGCAGCCGTTGAAGCCGTCTTTCGTCGCTATTCTGACGAATATCTCAACGGACGCCGATCTTTGGGAGATGCCCCGGCCCATTTCCCGGTTGCGGCAGATATGATGGCCCGCAAGGTCAAACAAGAGCAAAACAATTCACGACCGAATTGTGAAGCGCTTGATGCTCTGGAAGATCTGCTAGCGATGTAACCTCACGTGAATTCGACGATCCCTCAAAACCATGCCCCACGCGTCGCGTGGGGCATGGTTTTTTGCCATCTCAACCGCACGTTGCGCACACAGAAAACCAGGGTGTGTGGGCGAAGCCCACATCCAGGGGTTTACAATCCCTGAATCCTGTTCTAATCCAAATGACTCAGCTATAACGGATCGCAACGGATCTCGATCAGCAATCCATCGGGGTCGTAAAAGTAAATTCCTCGTCCGGTAGGTCGGGTAACGGGTCCCTGATCGATTTGAACCTGGCTCTGCTGAATAATCTTGACAGCCTGATCAAACAGCGTTGGGTCAATATCAAAGGCTACATGACAGATGCGGGTAAACGATTGATTGGGGTCGGGGTCGGGTGGGTTTAACTCTGGCTTCCAAAACAAATCAATAATAGTACCGTCAGGAGTGACAAAATTAGCGGCTTCACCTGCCTCAAACAGGTCTTTTAAGGTTTCGGGAACCTCATCTCCGGTTAGCTCACGCAAGCCTAAAAGCGTTCCATAAAAATGGCGTGACGCCTGCAAATCTTTGACATTCAGCGCAATATGATGAACGCGACGTAAGAGTCCTACGCCTAAAGCGGGTTGGGTCGATTGAGGACTGGACAGCATAGCACTAATCCCATAAGTGACGGTAGGTATGAGTATGTCAAACCGTGTTTACCGCTATTATGGCGTGACGCTTTAAAGTTCAGACTAAAAAGCGTGCCTTGTGTAACACACAGGACACGCTTTTGCAGTTTGTTAAATTCAATTAATCTTGCTGTTCACGCTTCCGGAGAGAAGCAATCATTTGTCGTTTGACCTCTCTGGCCCACAGGTCAAAGTTAAAGCTTTCGCCGTCACCCGACTGATTCGATTCTTTAGAAGTAGTTTGATAATTTTGGATTCGATTAGGATTCATAGCGGTTCGTCTCTAAGCCATTAAATATTTTGAAGGGGTACAGATTTGAAAACATCGTCCAAAAGGTTGAATCGGTAGCGATCGCTACCGATTTTTTCCCTTAGATCTTTATTCTCGAATGTTTTCCGCTAGTCGTGGGTTAAGTTTTAACGAGACGAGAGTTAAATCTTTTTAAACATGAATGGGCTTGGGTGAAGGAGGGCGATCGCTATGGGCACTCCAGCGACTCACGTGTATCTACACCCGTTACGGAGTTGACACCACTAGCCGTTTTGCATAGCGAAAGCTGCTGTTCTCGATCGAGAATTGCGCCACTAAAATCGGCATTTGTGACGATCGCCCCCCGCAAATTGGATTGGAGCAGCATCGCGGAAGACAGAATAGCATCGCTTAAATCTGTCTCTGCCAGATTTGTCAGGTAGGCAATGCCATCGCCAAAGTTAGCGCCGTGCAGATTCGCTTTACGCAGATTGGCACCATTAAAAACCGCACCGCGCAAGTCGGCATTGCTAAAGTTGGCTCCTTCTAAGCGAGCATTGCTAAATTCTGCTTCTATTAAGCTTTGGCCTGAGTAATCTTTTGTGTTTGCCTTAACGTCGTCATAGGCCCGAATGGCAGCGGAACTGGCAGCCTGAGCGGGCAGAGGCACGACCGTTACAACGATGAACAGAGCAACAAGAAGTCCCAGAAAGTATTGAGCTACGCGCATGATATTTGCGGAATGAATTCGCCAACTCAGTTAAATTAACATTTTTTAACGTCAAATCTCAGCCTTCCTGAGCACGCCACGATTCCCATTTTGAAACCAATTGGGGTCAGCAATTCTCATTTTGAAGTCAATTACGGGTTTGGCGCACCCCACGGGCACGCCAAACCCGTAATTGGGATGAGGCAAGTTCGCCGCAGGCGAACTTGCCTCATCCCAATTTGCATACTGAGAATTGCTGAATTGAGTTTGGTGCGACCGTCGGGCGCGCCAAACCCAAATAGTGGAGTACAAGCTTGCACTCCACTATTTGGCATGATGAGAATTGCTTCTGAGCACACTGTCCTGTGTTCACACGACGTGAATTCATTAACGTATCTTGGCACTTGCGTGAATACAAGTTTGTAGATTAGCGTTGGTTTTGACGGCTTGCGGGTTGATGTGGGTTGGGCTGGCGCGATAGCCCATCTCCTGGAGGGTGTGGATGAGGCGCGATCGCCCTGGAGTGTCCATTTTGCCGCGCCGACCGATTTCGCCCAG
>DATNPS010000064.1:0-7441 GCA_036703095.1 Crinalium sp.
CCGCGCCCTCTCCTCTCAGATTGGGGTTAAGGTTGACACGTGCCGGAATCACACACCGGGTAGAGCGATTGATAGACCGACGATCGCTTACCAAACAGCGTGTAGCGGTTATCACGGATCTGGGCATAGAGGCGATCGCCCCCCCACTTAACGCCCGGAAGCGCCCGATAGGCTGCCACAAACGCTTCTCCAAGGGGCAACAGTCGCCCAATTTCTTCCGCCGCATCACTGCCCTGCCAGCGTTGTTCGGGCGCATCCGGATTCAGCAAAATCATACCCATTTCACAGTCCTCCGAGATGATTCCCATCTGGGTCAATCCGGCTTGATCTTGCATGGGTATATATCGAAATTGTTTGCCCTGATCGAGTTCCTCCAGCAGCTTCACCAGATTCACACAAAGATTACAGTTGCCATCGTAAATGACGTAATAGCTCATTCTCGGCGATAAATTTTACTTCATTGTACTTAGAAAATCGAATGTATTGGCTTCGGGAGGATCTGTTTAAAGGTTTGGTGAAAAAAAGTTGAAGAGCGGATATAGTTGATCCTCCTTGATGCATCTTCAGTAGAATCCCTAGATATAGCCGAAAAAACAGCAATTTTTCGGGTGCTTTTATACACACCAGTAAATCTGATGTTTATGATGATAACCCCCTAGTTTTTTCTATCTCAACGTTTTACTTAACCTTACCTTTACGATGTGGACCTAGAATTTGAGGCGAATTGTGTAGGAAAAAATACTCCCAAGTTCAACAAATTAGATTATGGTGGTCAAATTTTCTTCGAAGCGTTTTGCTTCTTTTGCCACATTAACAGCGCTGACGCTGAGTGTGGCCGCCTGTGGACAGCCAACGAGTACAACAGCAGAAAGCCCTGGTGGGTCTCCTGCGGCAGAATCGCCTGCTGCATCTAACTTAAGCGGTGACATTTTAGTTGACGGTTCCAGTACGGTCTTCCCGATTAGCGAGGCGATGGCAGAAGAATTTATGTCTGCCAATTCAAACGTTAAGATCACAGTAGGTACCTCTGGAACGGGTGGTGGCTTTCAGAAGTTCTGCGGTGGTGAAACGGCTATCTCTAATGCGTCTCGTCCCATTAAGGATGAAGAAGTTGCTAAGTGTAAGGCCGCCGGAATTGAATATTTTGAGTTTCCCGTCGCGACAGATGCACTGACGGTGGTTGTTAACCCAGAAAACACCTGGGCGCAATGCTTGAAGGTTGAAGAACTCAAAACCATGTGGGAGCCTGGTGCTCAGGGTAAAGTTACTAAGTGGAATCAAATCCGCCCTGACTTCCCCGATGCTCCAATCACGCTGTATGGTCCTGGTACCGATTCCGGTACGTTTGATTACTTCACAGGCGAGATTGTGGGTGAAGAAGGAGCGAGCCGTGGCGACTACACCGCTAGCGAAGATGACAACGTCTTGGTACAAGGAGTAGAGGGCGACAAAAACGCTCTGGGATACTTTGGTTATGCCTATTACGTTGAAAACAAAGACAAGCTGAAAGCGGTTGAGATTGACGGTGGTAGTGGCTGTGTTGCACCGAACGAAGAAGATGTTTTGAACGGTTCCTACGCGCCCCTTTCTCGTCCTCTCTTTATTTACGTCAGCAAAAAAGCGCTTGAGCGTCCAGAAGTCAAGGCATTTGTTGAGTTCTATATGAACCCCAGCAATAAGTCTTTTGTTCAGGAAACGGGCTACGTGCCGCTCAAAGATAATGCCTATGCCAAAGCGCAAGATGCGCTCAAGCAGGCAGAGGCGGGTGCTGGCGCTCCAGCCGCGTCTCCATCGCCCTAAAACATCACGCTCCTGAATGGAGGCGATCGCCTCCATTCAGGCCGTAGACACCAGCCAATAAATCATTAAGGGTGAGCCACGCCTCAAGGGGCGCGGCTCGCTGCATTATTAGTTTTATTGTTTTGTGGGGTCAGACCGTTTGGATCATCTGGCCGCATTATGAATTCAAGTCAAATCGTATGACTGATAACCTTCTTCCGCCTGAACATCAAGCTGACAGTCAGTGGCATCCTAACCGCGATCGCAGCAAGCGTACCGAGCTAATCATCAAGATTATCTTTGGCAGCTTCGCGCTTTTGTCAGTGGCGACTACGGTTGGGATCGTGTTTTCCTTGATTTTTGAGACGATTGCTTTCTTTCAAAAAGTTCCCTTTTGGCGATTTTTAACGGATAGCGAATGGACTCCGCTATTTACAAATCCTAAATACGGTATTTTTGTTCTAATCAGCGCGACGTTTCTAACGTCGTTGATTGCGCTCGTTGTGGCTGTACCGCTCGGTGTTTTAGCGGCGGTCTGCTTGAGCGAATATGCACCCAGAGGCATTCGTCGCTGGCTCAAGCCAGCTTTAGAATTGTTGGCTGGAGTGCCGACGGTTGTCTTTGGTTACTTTGCTTTATTTTTTGTGACGCCATTTATTCTAAAGCCCTTAATTCCAGGATTAGGGACATTTAACGCGTTGAGCGCAGGCATCGTGCTGGGGTTTGCTATCCTGCCTACGATCGCCTCTCTTAGCGAAGATGCCATCTACGCCGTTCCCCAAAGCCTACGGCAGGGTTCGTATGCATTGGGCGCAACCAAGCGCGAGACGATCGTGGGTGTGGTATTGCCAGCCGCTCTCTCTGGCATTGTGGCCTCGGTTGTATTGGGTATTGCTCGTGCGGTTGGTGAAACGATGATCGTAACGCTGGCAGCAGGGCAAAACCCCAAGCTGACGCTCGATCCTCGTGTTTCAATCCAGACGATGACTTCTTACATCGTGCAGGTTAGCGGTGGCGATGTTCCCGTTGGCACGCTGAAGTATGAAACCCTGTTTGCAGTCGGCATGACGCTGTTTATCATCACGCTTGCCCTGAACGTGTTCAGCTTCTGGTTTGTTCGTCGTTTCCAGGAGAAGTACGAATAATGACAACCCTAGACCCCAATCCGCTTCAACGAGATGACAACCGGGCCATCAAGCGGTTCAACCCAAACCTGGCTAATCGCTATAGGTTTGACCAAATTTTTAAGGCCGCCAGTTGGATTGCCACCCTATTAGGGCTAGTCATCCTGGCGCTATTACTGGTGGATGTTTTGGCAGATGGTTTGCCCCGCTTAAACTGGGATTTCATTAGCAGCTTTCCATCTCGTCGGCCTCAAAATGCTGGCGTATTATCCCCTCTAGTTGGTACGATCTGGTTATTGGTGATTACGGCAGTTTTCGCCTTTCCGATTGGTGTCGGTACGGGTATTTTTCTGGAAGAATTTGCCACAGATAATATCTTTACCAAGGCAATCGAAATCAATATTGGTAACTTGGCAGCCGTCCCATCCATTATTTATGGACTGTTAGGGCTGGCTGTGTTTGTCAGGGTTATGGAACCCATTACGGGGGGGCGTAGCGTTTTGGCGGGTGGTTTAACGCTAGCGCTATTGATTTTACCCGTGATTATTGTAGCTACTCGCGAATCGCTGCGGGCTGTTCCTAATAGCTTGCGGATGGCGGGAATGGCACTGGGCGCAACCCGATGGCAAACGGTGTGGGAGCATGTCTTACCCCAGGCAATTCCCGGCATCTTGACAGGTACCATTCTTGGCTTATCCAGGGCGATTGGTGAGACCGCCCCCCTCATTGTGATCGGAGCACAAACGTTTGTTGCTTTCGTGCCGAACAGTTTGCAGTCTTCGTTTTCAGCACTTCCGATTCAGATTTATAACTGGATTTCTCGCCCGCAAGATGAGTTTCATACCATTGCAGCGACAGCCATCATTGTCTTGATGATTGTGCTGCTGTTGATGAACGCGTCAGCTATTTATTTGCGAAACAAGTTCCAGAAGGGACGGGCTTAACTTTGGCCTGCTCTTTTTAGTTTTTGCTCGCACGATTTGTCGAACTGAACTAAGAAATTTATGACTTCTAACACTACTTCTGCAACCGTTGGTACTGGGGTTGCCTTTCACGTCCAGGGAGCAAATTACTTTTACGGCTCTAATCTGGCGGTACGTGATGTGACGATGGACATTCCAGACCGCAAAATTACGGCATTTATCGGCCCCTCTGGCTGTGGAAAAAGCACGGTTTTACGATGCTTTAATCGCCTGAATGAGTTGATCCCAGGTGCACGAGTCGAGGGTATGGTGGCCTATCGCGGCGTCAACCTCTACGACAAGCGCATTGACCCAACAGAACTGCGTCGCCGCATTGGCATGGTGTTCCAAAAGCCAAATCCCTTCCCCAAGTCGATCTACGAAAATATTGCGTTTGGAGCCAGAATCAATGGCTACCGGGGCGATATGGATGAACTGGTCGAGCGATCGCTCAAAGGGGCTGCTCTGTGGGATGAGGTAAAGGACAAGCTAAAGGAAAGCGGTTTGTCTCTATCGGGTGGCCAACAGCAGCGTCTTTGCATTGCACGGGCGATCGCCATTGAGCCTGAAGTCTTGCTAATGGATGAACCTTGTTCAGCGCTTGATCCCATTTCCACCTTGCGAATTGAGGATCTGATGCATGAGCTAAAGGAAAAATTTACCATCGTCATCGTGACGCATAACATGCAGCAGGCATCACGGGTATCTGATATGACGGCTTTCTACAATGCGGAAGCGACTGAACGCGGCAAAATGGGCTACCTGGTGGAATATGCGCCGACCCAGGTGATTTTCAACCATCCCACTCAAGTTGCAACGCAAGATTACGTTAGCGGTCGGTTTGGTTAAGGACATCCCCAGTTATGCTAGACGCCACGAAAACCATTAGCATCTTCCAACGTCAATCTGACCCTAAAGCGTTTTCCGCAGGGGATACCATTTTTGCAGAAGGGCAATTTGCTGACTTTATGTATGGCATCTTAGACGGTGAGGTTGAACTCCTGCATGAGGGTCAAAGTCTGGAAATACTGCAAGCAGGGGATGTATTTGGCGTGGGGGCGCTGTTGGATGAGCGAACTCGACCGTATACAGCGATCGCTAAAACAGATTGCAAGCTGGCCTTTTTAGACCAGGAACGATTTTTATTTGCGGTACAGGAAACTCCTGTATTTGCGCTGAGAGTATTGAAAGGGTATTCAGATCGATTGAATCGAATGGCGCGATCGTGCCGAGTCGCGTGACGTAAGGTGAATTCGATGGCGTTATTTCAACCGCGCATTGCGCGGTTGAAATAACATAGAAACATACCCTGCGTGACGTGCAGGACATGTTTTTAGCGTGAATTTGATAGCCTGATTTTGCGTGCGCGTCGCACACGCAAAATCAAGCTTTTGGGAAAGTTGCGCACCGCGCAACTTTCCCAAAAGCTTGATTGTCGAGTTTACGTGTTTTTACGCATTCGTCGAACTTGCGTCGCCTTATTGAGATTGCTCGTCGGGGGATGGAGCCGATGAAGAGTCAGCCATCTGCTCCCAATCTTGACCTAACTGGATCGTAATATCTGACTCTAGGCTGCCCGTGCTCTCTACCCGAACCTCTCCGATTCCCAAAGCATTGCGGAGGGCTTCAGCGGTTTGGCGATCGCCATCCTGCGCAATGATGCGGGTGACGCTGAGCGACTGCGGCCAGGGGTCATCGCGAAAGACGTTGGTGTAGCCTGAGTCGCCCAATTTCCCAATTAACGTTTGCATGGCTTCTGAATTGTCCGTGCTGTTCTGAATGGCGATCCGGACATAGCCGGGAAGCGATTCGTCCGCCACAGTTGCCGAGCCAACATCAAAGTAGCGAGCCGCCATCTGACGAATGCGGCGATCGCTGGGGAGCCAGTAGCTAGCCGTATATTCATCGGGGGAACTAAACGTTCCTGGCAGCATCAGCATTTGAACGTTGGAACGGTTGGTCTGAGCCGCAAATCCGGTCAGGGCTACCAGTTCCTCGACCGATAGATTGGTATCAATATTTTCTTGAATCACTGAGAGAATTTGTGGCAATCGCGCCAGAGTGGCGGGACTGAGCGCTTGCTCCATCAGCGATCGCATCATCATTTGCTGTCGCTGAATGCGCCCGATATCCCCATATTGATCGTGCCGAAAGCGCAGAAATTGCAGCGCTTCACTGCCGCTAAGATGCTGTTCTCCCTGCTTTAAGTTGATATAAAGGTGCTGGCTATCGTCTTGATAGTGCATGTCGTGGGGAACGTACACTGTAACGCCACCCAGCGCATCCAGCAGTTTCTCAACACCCTGCACGTTAATTCGCACATAGCGATCGATCGGCACTCCACCCAGCAGGTCACTCACCGTCGTAGCCGCCAGAGCCGGGCCACCATCCACATTGGCCTCATTCAGCTTGGTTTGGCCATATCCTTCGATGTAAGTGCGCGTGTCGCGGGGCAAGGACAGCACAACGACTTGGCGCGTTTCTGGGTTAAACCGCAGCAGCAGCATTGTATCTGTCAACCCGTCAAAGGAATTGACCAGCGGTAGATAGCCCAAGTTGCTGGCTTCAGGTGGCGGATTATTGACATCCGAACTCAGAACCTTGACTCCCAGTACCAGGATGTTAACCGGACGGGCCAGTTCAGGCAGCCGCAGGGTTGACCCGGTTGAGATATCGCCTTTGTTAAAGACGGCTTCTTCTTCCGGCGTTAAGTTGGTTTGCATCAACGGTGTACTGGCGATCGAGACCGCGACAAGCGCTCCTGCGGTAGCCGACGCCATAGCCACACCCGCCAAGCCAAACATAATCCAGAAGCCCTTTGTTTTCTTGGAATTGGATGGCTTCTTTTGGGGATTGTTGGGCTGAGGCGATGGCGGGTAATAAATTCGGGTTGACACAAATTTCCTCAATAACAGGGGTGAAGCTGATGCCGGACGAAACGTGATCTGGCAATATCTTGAGACACTATAGACGCAATGGGAAGAAAAATGACTAAATTTCTTTAAAGATCTTTCAACAAGATTCCCAAAACGATGTTTACCCCTTCAGAAAAGGAATTCTCTAAAGCGATTTGTCAGGAAACCTTGTCACGGTAGGCGATCGCCCAACCGACTAAGACCCGGTAATCGTAATGATTTTCGCTGCCACAGACGCACCATCAGCCAAATATTGATCAGAAAATAGCCAGATGTGAGCAAACTGCTCAACAGCAGCAACGGTAAGGTCAGCGAGTCTGACGCTTGTGCACCCGTGCCTAAAAGCATATAGCCAAACAGCCAACCTGTTGCCAACAGTACGGCCAGCCGACTTACTGCCCGCTGTTCGCGATTGCCTTCCCGCCGATAAAGCGCCCAGAGTGCCGGGAAAAACCCCACGACTGGGATGAGATATACAAAGGTTTGAATGCGCCTAATGTCCTTCTCACCAAAGGGATCAGCGGGTTTCATGGAACGGTAGCCTTGACATCATTACTTCAATCCTAGTGTGTTTGGCGTAAATTCGACGAGTGGGCGTGTGTCGCCAGTAATCCTCCTTGTGCAAATCGGCGGCAGTGCAAGCTCGCCTGCGGCGAGCTTG
>DATNPS010000085.1:0-12046 GCA_036703095.1 Crinalium sp.
CCCGCCCTCTTTCGTGTGGGTTTACTAATCTCTATACCTAGCCCAAGACAACAGGTTGGCTAACCAAATGATGCGTTGCCGATAACAGGTCACTGTGAACACGCGTCGGTTGAAATTGCTGTAGATAAGACTTACTGCGAATACCACAGGTGAGGGCGATCGTTCGCAAACCTGCCGCCTGGCCTGCAAGAACATCAGCCTCCGTATCTCCAATCATCCAGGCCGTCTCGTGGTGTAGATTGTGCCAAGCCGCTTCCTGTAAAACCCGCGCCAGCAGTTGAGTTTTCTGATCAGAGGAGTTTGTATACGCCGATTCAGTATCCTGTAATCCTCGAATGGCACTAAACAGATGCAACAGCCCGTAACTTTGCAATAATTGCGCGGCCTGCTGTTGGCAGCGTAGCGTCACCAGCACAAGGTTAGCCCCTTGAGCGCGGAGGAGTGCCAATGACCATCTTACTCCTGGCTGCAACCGATCCTGGCTGAGCAGGGCAGGTTGGTTAACAATTTGGAGGACTCGCTGCATAAACAGATCCATTTGCTCTTGACGCAACCCGGAGCGCAACGCAATCTCTAAATCTGGGACGCGCTCCTGCTTCATCTGCCAAAATTGCTCCTTGCTTAACAAGCAAATCGGCAGTTGAATTCCCTGTTCCTGATAAGCAGCCTTTACATCAGCGAGAGCGAGTTGATATGTCTGATAGTAGCGCTCGGATACATCAATGATGGGGCCGTCAAAGTCGCAAAAGATAGTTAACTTACTGTGGGGCCGCAGATGTGAGATGGGGTGAGGAGTATGGAATTGACTCAACGTTGAAACTGCGACACCTGGCATAAATATTACTGAGTTTAATGTTTTAGAAACACTTTTTTACATTAACAATTTAACTATAAGCCGTCAACAAAATTCTTAAGAATCTTGATTAGAAAAAGTTATATACGCATAAATATTATCATTGCAGACGTGTTTGCAGTTCTGTAACGTCCAATGCAAAGATAATTTCTGTAATTTTTCGGCTTATAGCGTTCGCAGCTCGGTTATCAGCAGGGGTATGAGAGTGGTGCTTCCAAACAAAGGTTTCCCCATGCACCCCATTCAAATTTCAGTTTGGCGATATTTTGGGTCAGGTCGCTTCGCGTTCCAGAATGAGCGTCACCGGGCCATCATTTTCGATGGAAACCTGCATCATAGCGCCAAACTTGCCTGTCTCGACACGTAATCCACCTTGCCGCAACTTGGTGACAAACAGGTCGTACAGTTGCTCTGCTCGATCGGGGGCAGCGGCCTGCTCAAACGACGGACGCCGACCTTTGCGAGTGTCACCGTAGAGCGTAAATTGACTGACGACCAGCAGATCGCCGTTGATGTCCTGAACCGATTGGTCAAATCGTCCTGTTTCTGAGTTGGGAAAAAGCCTTAATTCCAGACACTTACGAGCCATCCACGCTAATTCAGCTTCCGTGTCTGTCGTGGCAATCCCGACCAGTAAATTCAAACCTCGGCCAATCTTACCGATGACCTCGTGATTAACGCTTACTTGCGAGCTAGTCACTCGCTGCACAACAACTCGCATGGGCGCTTCTTGTTGGAGTTGCGATCTATAGTCTGCCGTTTTCCTTGCGGTTACTTTATTGCAACCTGCAACTGTCAGAAATAATGCAACAGGCAACGGCCAATGCTGTGAGATGCTTTTGAGAAGCACTTCACAGCGTGAAAACTAACGTTTAATGGATGAAAATCCAGTACGAATCAACCACCCGCTACGGCTGGCACAATACTGACTTCATCGCCTTCAGTCAAAGCAGTATTTTTGCCATCCAGGAATCGAATGTCTTCGCTGTTAACGTAGAAATTAACGAAACGACGTAGCTCTCCCTGTTCATCACATAGACGAGCTTTGATACCGGGACAGTTTTGATCGAGCGTATCCAGCAATTCAGCGATCGTTGCACCACTGCATTCGATCGTGGGCTGCTCGTTTGTGAACTTTTGTAGAGGAGTAGGAATGAGAACTTTAACAGACATATCCAACAAATGAAGTAGAAAGAATGAGAACAACACAACTGAGGAGGAAAGGAAGCGATCACCCTTCCCTCCTAAAATTTCACAACTCTAAACCAGAACCTGCTGCCATTCCAGGCGGTCCAGCGTTCTAGACCGCTCCAGCGCACGCTCAAAGCTATCCAGCTTGGGTTCAATGGTGAAGGGTTCGCCAATATAACCTTGAACCGCTTCTTGAGTTTTCAAACCGTTGCCTGTGATGTACACGACGGTTGTTTCATCGGGATCAATCTTACCCGCCTCCACCAATTTTTTCAGAACGGCGATCGTGGTGCCACCTGCGGTTTCGGTAAAGATACCTTCAGTTTCAGCCAGCAGCTTGATTCCGTCTACGATTTCAGCATCACTAACCGATTCAATGTTACCGTTTGTCTTGCGAGCAATATCAACCGCATATACACCATCTGCCGGATTCCCGATCGCAATGGATTTGGCGATCGTATTGGGTTTGACGGGGGTAATGAAGTCTCTGTTGTCCCGATAGGCTTGAGCAATGGGAGAACAACCATCCGCCTGAGCACCGCTAAAGCGAACCGATTTCTCATCCACTAAACCGACTTTAACGAACTCGTTGAAGCCTTTGTAGATCTTGGTAAATAGAGAACCAGAAGCCAGTGGAGCCACGATGTGATCAGGCAACTGCCAGCCTAACTGTTCAATCACTTCATATCCCAACGTCTTCGAACCTTCTGAATAGTAGGGACGCAGGTTGATGTTCACGAAGCCCCAACCGTGCGTATTCGCCACTTCAGAACACAGACGGTTAACCTGGTCGTAATTTCCTTGAACGGCCATTACGGTAGGGCCGTAAATCAGCGTTCCCAAAATTTTGCCTGCTTCCAGGTCAGACGGAATGAAAACACAGCAATCTAGACCCGCATGAGCAGCGATCGCAGCAGTCGAGTTTGCTAAATTCCCGGTACTGGCGCAAGATACCGTCGAGAAGCCCAACTCACGAGCGCGAGTCAACGCCACTGACACCACCCGATCCTTAAAGCTCAGGGTGGGCATATTGACCGCATCATTTTTGATGTAAAGCTTTTTAAGACCCAGACGACGAGCCAAACGATTTGCCTGAATCAGCGGTGTCATCCCCGTCCCTACATCAATCGGGTTATCACCCAGCACCGGAAGGAAGGGACGATAACGCCAAATCGAGTTTGGCCCAGCTTGAATGGTTTCCCGCGTCACGGTTCGCTTGATCAAGTCGTAGTCATACGTGACCTCGAGCGGGCCAAAGCAAAACTCACAGACATGAACCGCTTTGGGTTCATATTCGGTACCGCATTCTTTGCAGCGCAACGCCGTAAACGTCGCACCGGAAGAGATAGCTTGGCTGAGGGTTGTGGGTTGGAGCGCCTGGGTCATGGGTAACTCGTCTTGATAGTACGTTTGGTGTGGGGGAATTAATTTCTGCAAGCCCGATATAGCTGGACTCTGACGGTTTTTCTACGTCTATGAAGGGATAGTAACATGGGCAACAAAAACACGTCAAATATACCCGACAAAAAGAATCGGGTATGACAGGACGATTTGCAAAACACTTGAAATTACCCGGTTACAGGGGAAATTACGGATCACTACAGATGTTCGAAGGCTTCATTGAATCCAAAAAAAGTTTTGTTAAGTTTTGTTAAGAAAAGCTAGATGAACTTGACTCGTTCATCAGTGGTGCCATTTCAGCCGCGCGACGCGCGGCTGAAATGGCACAGAGACATACCCCGAACGACGCGCGGAGTATATTCTTGTGCGTTCCTCGAATTCACGTTTATCCAGATAGCTACAGCTACAGAAACTGAATCGAGCAGTACGGCGTCGCTGTACTGCTCGATTCACACGGGGATTTTAAGTTAGGAAGGAACTACATTTTGCCCTTCTGCATCACTTCCTGGAGGTGACGACGAATTTCTTCAGCCTGCTGCATATCAGCTTGCTGCAACTTTTGAAACAGATCAACGCAAGGCTGAGAACCAATGGACTGAGCGTCTTGAATGTACTGTTGATAAGCATTTAACGCTTCAGCCTTGTTTTGCAATACAGTCAGCAAGTCGTATTCCAGGTTGCTGATCGTTTGGTTGTTACGGTCTGTTGTAGATACCATAAAATTCATCCTTCTGTTACTAAACCACTTTTGGTTTCACCTCACTGTGGTTTACCCCCTGTGGGAGTTCATCTGTCGTTGGAATGGGGCTAAATTCTGAAGGATGAGGGATGGAGTTTTAGTATCCTCCGCTCACGGGAGGGATGAGAACAACTTCGTCTCCGTCTTGCAAAACGGTGTTGGGTTGGACGAATTGAAGATTAATGCCAAATCGGGTCACATCACGCCATTGCTGTAGGTCAGGATGCTCCTGGATGAGGCGATCGCATACCGTCTCCACAACTGTCCCCAGAGGAAATTCCAGGCTCAGCTCAGGTGATCCATACGCTTCCTGGTATGCCGCAAATAGCTTTACAGTAATCCTGATGGGTTCAGACATAAAGGTTAGTCGATAAGGAACGTGGATTTATTAAAACCCAACTTTTGGAAAGGAGTGCGCCGCTTTGCCGCGCACTCCTTTCCAAAAGTTGGGTTCTATTTAATTTTTACCCTTAAGGAGCATGGGTTGATTAAGAACTGATTTTGCAGGTGAACCATGCAGCGTTGGCGCATTCTTTAATTAAAGGTTTTAGGAAATCAAGCCAGATGGTGTTTTAGTTTTTCGGTCAGGGTTTTCGGCGGTAACGATCACCTGCCGTTCGGCCATCAGTTTGGGTTGCAAATAGAGGTTTTCCAACAGTACAGCGGCTCCAGCTACCCAGGGAGGAATGATCAAGGCTCCAATTAGCCCCAATACTTGTGTACCTCCCAGCACGGCCAGCAGTTGGTATAGCGGATGAACGCCAACAGAGGCACCCACTAGCAGGGGATCAAGGATATAGGTTTCCAAATTTTGAATGATGATAAATAGAATCAGCACCCATAACAGCGTCCACCAACCTTGAGACAGTGCGACTACCAATGCGGGAATGGCACCGAGAATTGGCCCTAAAAATGGAATTAAGTTTGTCACAGCGGCGATCGCCCCCAGTCCCAGCGCAAACTCTGACAGTCCCAAAAAACTTAAGCTGGTGGTAATCAGCACTCCCAAAATGCCAGACACCAACACTCGACCGCGAATATAAGTGCCAATCCGCGAGCTAATGGGAGCAACCTGCGCCTCCAAGCGTTCATCCCAGGGGCGAGGCAACAGGCGAGTCAGGCTGTTGATTAATGTGCGGCTGTCTACCAGCATGTAGCCAGAAATGAACAAGGCCAAAATCAGGCTGAATACGCCACCGACCAGACCTGTGGTGAGGGTATAAGAGCGTACCAAAAGCTGCTGGCTGGAACGAATGACCCAGGTGACAACACCTTGAAAATTTAGGAATTGTTCGATCTGGCTCACCAGCTCAGGGCGGGTTGTGTTGAGCGTCAAAACCCAGTTTTCAACCGTGGCGACCAGATTATTGAAAGCGATCGGTAATTGACGAATGAGTTGTTCGATTTGACTAAACGCTGTTGGGCCGATGATAACCACAACACCCGCCAATCCTGCGATTAATCCCAAATAGACCAAAATCACCGAAAGCCAGCGAGGCACTCGCCATCGTTCTGCCCAATCCACAATTGGCGAAATCGATGCGGCCAGCACAATCGAAATCATCAATAGCACAATTAAGCTACGCAACTGCCACAAAATCACCAGCAGCAGCACCGTACCCAGCACCAGCAGCAGGTTTGAGATGGATAGATAAATTTGACGCTCAGGCACGTCTTTCATTGGGTGTTGGGTGTTAGGTGTTGGGTGTTAGGGGAGGGTGTAGGAATATGGGGGATGGGGGATGAGGTGTAGGAGTGTGGAGTATAGGGCGAGGGATCGTTTGCTTCTCCATCTCCCCCATCCTCCTCATCTCCCCCATCTTCCTCCTCTTCCCAACACCCAGCACCCAACCCCCAATTCCTACAAAGTGTACGTAAAACCCTCGACCAGCACGCCGGGAACCCAGCTTCCGCCTAGCTGACGGTGATCGTAGGTGCCAACTTCGGGCGCGAATTCCTGGGTTTCGGTGAGAGCAATTAAGTTTTCGCCAAAACAGCGGTAAAGGCTTTCGTCGAACCGCAAGTTTTCGATGGGAGCAACAATCTGCCCATTTTCGACCCAGAAGCAAGCATAGCGCGTCATGCCTGTCACTCGTGCGGTGGGGCGATCGCTCCAGTTCAGGTAATGCAGATTCGATACATACAAGCCCGTATCTAGAGCCGTCAGGATGTCCGCGTGAGGGAGGCTGCCGGGAGCAATTTCGGGCGATCGCAAATATTCACCGCTACTGGCACCATTCGCTAATTTGCCGTATTCCTTAGCCGTGCGAGAGCTAACCAGCGTGTTGACCAACTGGCCATTAGTGATCAGAGGCAGTGCAATCGGCGCAATTTCTCCCAATTCATTAAAGCGAGGTACCAGACCCCGACTGAAGTTTTCCTTGAGGGTAAAGGCTGGAGACAGCAGCTTTTCGCCACGCTGAAGCGGTCCCCAGGCACTATTTCCCTGTTGCAGGGCAGACTCACTGACGCCCCCCCAGGAAAACATAGAAACTAACTCGGCGATCGCCGCTGGAGCCAGGTACGTCCGATACTGCCCTTTCGGGATGGATTTAGGCGGTTGCACCATCCGTTCCAATTGCAGCTTCGATTCGGCCAGTTTGGCAGTATAAGCGTTGGCATCCCAATGGCTTCCGGCAAAGGTTCCTTTTACAGCCTGATCGGATGCCGTGAAGATAGAGTAGTCTAGCGAAAAAGATTCGGTGGAAAACCAGTGTTTCTGGCCTACGGAATCGGCATAGGCCCGAAGCTGCGCTCCTCCAGCATAGATTCCCGCAAAGTCCAGTCCTGCCGCTTCGGGCAAAATCGCTGCAACAACGTTATTAGGATCGAGCAGTTTTCCAGTGTGAATTTCCCGGCTCGTGGCCTCACCCGCTGGTAAAACTAAATACGGATCAACAGGGAGTTGGGGTACTTCCTGACGGAGGTCTTCTAGAGCAGCAAGGGCTTCGTGGTAGTCTA
The DNA here is from genome assembly GCA_036703095.1 of Crinalium sp. Taxonomy (GTDB): domain Bacteria; phylum Cyanobacteriota; class Cyanobacteriia; order Elainellales; family Elainellaceae; genus DATNPS01. Next base: position 7,146 of record DATNPS010000085.1, read on the forward strand.
AGGGGCGATCGCCCGTGAGGGGAAAATCACGCGACGCGACACGCTGGTCATGCATCAGGGTCAGTGTGATCTGGCAATCGGTAATACAGCCCGTCTGTCGCACCTTGGCCCGGTTAAACCGCACAAACTGAGTTTGCTCTCCAGTCAACCCCATCGTTAGAAATTCTTCTGGCTTCAGCTCAGTCAGCAGGCCATTGACCAACTGCTCAAAGCTGGCCTCCAAGTCCATCAAATTATTGGAGTTCATGCGCCACCCCCAAATACCTCAACTCCGGCAAATGCACAAATGGGTGATCCGTGTCCTACCCGAATCGCCTGGTTCGGTTCACCTTTTCCACAATAAGGCGTACCGTAAATTTCCCAGGTAGAATAATTTCCAACCCTCACCAGGCTGTGCCAAAACTCCGGAGTCGTGCCGCGATAGTTAGGATTACGCAGGGTTTTCGTCATCTGGCCGTTTTCGATCAATTTGGCGTACTCGCAGCCAAACTGAAATTTGTAGCGCTGGTCATCGATCGACCAGGAACGGTTGGATTCCATGTATACGCCGTATTCAATATTGCGAATCATATCCTCTAGTGAATCTGTTCCCGGTTCCAGGTTCAGGTTTGCCATGCGATCGATGGGGGGACGATTCCAGGAAGAGGCACGGGCACAGGCGACTCCCGATACTCCCATCCGGGCCTGACTTTCCAGACTGCCCAACCCCCGCAGCAAAATGCCTTCCTGAATCAAGTATTCACGCGTGGCAGGCGCTCCGGTATCGTCGAAGCTGTAGCTGGCAAACTCTCCCGGCACCGTTGGATTGAACGTAATATTCATCAGCTTAGAGCCATAGCTCAACTGACCAAAATCGGAGGGCTTCACAAAGCTGCCTCCCGCATAATTTCGCTCATCACCCAGGATGCGATCGAGTTCCAGGGGATGCCCTACGCTTTCGTGAATCTGAAGCATCATTTGATCGGGCGCGAGAACCAGAACAGTAGATGTGGTGGGGCATTCATCCGCCTGCAACAGTTCCACGGCCTGTTCGCCAATCTGACGTGCCCGTTCCCACAGATCAGGGGGTGGAAACAGTTCCCATCCACCTTGATAGCAGTGCGCCAGAAATCCATTATTGGTTCGCTGTTGCACGACTGGCCCATCTTGCGCCGTCACGCCAAAATGGGTTTCCAGGATCAGAAATTTTTGATAGACCTCCGATCCGTTGCTGCTGACGAACCAGGTTTCAACTTCATTAGTAATAGCTGTAGCGTTGGTCTGCACGATCTGTTCTGAAACTTTAAGCGTCTGACACAGCCGCACCAGCAGATCATTAATCTCACCCGCCGTTAGCGCATCCAGCGGCTTCAGAAATGGAGAGGTGTATTGCCCAATCACTTTGGGTCGAGCCGCCGTTGTCATGGGATAAATGGCCCACTGGCTGGCCGCAACCGCCTGTTGATACGCCACGTTAGCAGCGGCTCGGATGCGATCGCCCTGAAACGAATTGACCGCACCGTATCCAATCTGGCCATTCACCAGCACTTCAACCATTACGCCCTGCTTGATGGATTTGCCATTGTCCTGGGGCAATCCATCCCGCATCGCACGATAGCCCATCGTTTCTTTAACGGCCCGCAATCCAACCCAATCCGCCGCTATGTCCAGGGTTGATAGCACCTTCTGCAATTCAGAAATCATCAATTAACCTCTAAAACCTCAATGGCCTTCACTCCAAATTCCTATCCCCTCGGTTGCCCTGATCTGATTAGCCGATCCAAACGTTGCGATTCGAGAGGAAACACCCCTGACGACTGGATATCGTGGCTGCCCAGACAACCCCCAAATGGTTCTGTTTTGCATCTTAGCCGAATTTACAGAGTTTCAGTATTTTTACTATCTCAGAAGGAACGGCTATACAGAATCTAAATTAATTCGATCGGTAAGTTACACAGTGGCTCAAATGTTCCCAAAAAGGCAAACTTTTTTTGATAAAAATTCCAGTACTTGTACAGATAGTTTTCCCACCAAGTTAATCGAAATAAAAACTGTTTTTCTGTATACATATCGATGCCTTGAAACATACGGATTGGTTAGCTTTGAGCAGTCCACATGAATGCAACATTTAGTTCGGAGAGTCTCAATGAAACCTAATCACAAATCCCACGAATCCAAGCCCAAATTGCGCGGTACAAATCGGGGCGATCGCCTGTTTGGCGGCATGAAAGCTGATCGCATGAATGGTGAACTAGGCAACGATAAACTCGACGGAAAATTGGGAGATGATATTCTATCGGGTGGCCTCGGCAATGACATGTTGAATGGCGATGTTGGCCACGACAAATTGGACGGTGGCGAAGGAGATGACCAACTGGATGGTGGCCTCGGCAACGACACGCTGACGGGTGCTGCGGGTAATGACAAAATGATGGGCGGTGTCGGCAACGACATTCTGGATGGTGGCCTCGGTGATGATCAACTGTTTGGTGGCGTTGGCAACGACAAGCTGATGGGTGGAGAAGGCAATGACCTGCTAGATGGCGGCAACGGCAGAGACATGCTCTACGGCGGTTTGGGCAATGACACTTTGAAAGGTGGCAATGGCAACGACCTTCTGATCGGATCTGACGGTGTTGCACCTCCAGTCACAACAACAGACAGCACCACCGAAGGCACCACCGATCCGCTAACAGGCACCACTCCTACACAACCCCTGGTGACTCCCGAAGTTGATACGCTGATCGGCGGTCGTGGCAGAGACATGTTCGTTCTCGGCATGGCTGGCACCCAAGGCAACCCACCGAAGGCTTTCTACACTGCTGCTGGCGATGCAGATTATGCCCTGATCGCTGATTTCAGACGCGAAGACCGCATTCAACTGGCTGGTCTGCCTACTGACTACACCCTCGGCGCGGCTCCTGCTGGCGCTCCTGCTGGTGTGGGCATCTACCTCAACGTACCCGGCCAACAAGGTGCAGCAGGCACTTCAGAATTGGTTGCCATCCTGGCTGGCGCGCAGCCCACCAGCGTGAACCTGAATTCAAGAGCATTTGTGTTTGTCTAAATTCACCACAACCTATTTAGACTCATAAAAAAAGGGGCCACGCATTGCGCGGCCCCTTTTTTCGAAGAGGATTTCTCGAAAAGAAATTACCGATTCTCGTAGGATGGGCAAAGCTTTGCGTGCCCATCTTGCTATGTATGGCATGGGCACGCAAGGCTTTGCCCATCCTACCTGGGTAATTTAATTGGCAGAAATCTCCTAACTACGATGCCAACGGGTGACACCACCAGGTTGGTCGATCAGAGTGATGCCCTGAGCTTGCAATTCATCGCGGATGCGATCGCTCTCTGCCCAGTTCTTTGCCTGCCGCGCGTCTTGCCGCTGCTGAATTAACGCTTCGATGTCAGCATCACTAATCGTGGAGGCTTGAGTATCCAAAATTCCGGCCTGTGCTCCAACTACGTCGGTTTTCGTTTCCAGGCCAAGAACTTGCGCTAACACAATTAACGTTTGCCAGTGAGCGCGTAAGGTTTGAGCATCGGTAGTTGTATCCTGACCATGCGTTAAGCGATTGCCTTCTTTTTGCAGTTCTTTCGCCAGCTCAAACAGCACCGCAACGCCTCCGGGTGTGTTGATGTCGTCATCCATTGCCGCTTGGAATCGCTTCACAGAATCGCTATCCGACGGAATTCGCATGAATTCAGGGTTGCCGAAGGAACTGTCTTCGGTGTCTGTCCAGCCGAGTGATTTGCCGTATTTGTAGCCGAAGAGTAAACCCTCCCGCAGGGTCTCCCAGGCATTTTTAGCGGAGGCGATCGCTTCATCGGTAAAGTCAATCGGCTTGCGGTAATGAGCTTGCAGCACAAATAGACGAATCGCCATTGGGTCAGGTGCGTTGGGCGAATCCAAAAGCTGACGAATGGTGGTGAAATTGCCCAGCGATTTCGACATTTTCTCGCCGCCCACGTTCACCATGCCGTTGTGCATCCAGTAGCGAGCCAGAGGATGACCTGTCGCCGCTTCGGACTGAGCGATTTCATTTTCGTGATGCGGGAAGACCAGATCAGAACCGCCGACATGAATGTCGATCGTATCGGCCAACCGACCATCGGCTGCTTTAAAGGATTCCTGCACCATTGCCGAGCATTCGATGTGCCATCCCGGTCGGCCTGCCCCCCAGGGGGAATCCCAGGCAGGTTCGTCGGGGCGTGCGCCTTTCCAGAGAGCAAAGTCAAAGGGATCTTTTTTCTTCAAGCTTTCAGGATCAGTATCCACTCGACCGCTAGCTCCGGCCTGCATATCTTCCAGCTTGCGGCCCGACAGCTTGCCATACTCCGGGAAACTCCGCACCGAATAATACACATCTCCCTCAGAAGGATACGCGACTCCCTTCTGCTCTAATTCGTGAATCAGCCGCTTGATGCCGTCTAGCGTATGAGTAGCGCGCGGATATTCATCGGCCTTTAGAATGTTCAGCCGTTCCATATCCTCAAAGTAGGTTTGCGTATAGCGATCGGCCACCGCCTGCATGGTAGAGCCTTCCTGACGCGCCCGATTCAAAATCTTATCGTCAATATCGGTAAAGTTCTGCACATAGCGCACCTGATAGCCGCGCCACTGCAAATAGCGCCGCACCGTGTCCCACACAATGTACGAGCGGGCATGGCCCAAATGGCAATAGTCATAAACCGTTACGCCGCAGCAATACATCTTGACCTTGCCCGGTTCTAATGGCTCAAAGGGTTCTTTGTGGCGAGTGAGAGTGTTATAGAGGGTCAGGGTCATAGTTGAAAATGAGGGACGCAGTTCTAGGGGCGTGAGTGAAATGCCCGTCCTTTATTGTAGATGGGGCGATCGCTTAGTTCATAAGCAGCAATTCTCTTTTTGAAACCGATTGCGAGTTTGGCGCGCCCCA
>DATNPS010000105.1:0-6104 GCA_036703095.1 Crinalium sp.
GCGCGCCACACACCCTCTGGGGTTTTATATTTAATTTCACCGATGAGACAGGAACCTCACGTATGCTGGCAACCGAAGATTCAGTAAGCCGTTCTAATCCCACTCAACTTCTTTCAGCAACAGAACTCGCTGCATTAAACACACGCTCTAATGCAAAAGGTTTGTTGCAACTGGTCGGACATCTAGCCATCACGGTTATTAGCGGTTACATCTGGGCCACGGGTTCCTGGTGGATTGCCTTACCAGCCCTGGTCATTTACGGCTTTAGTTTCGCGTCTATGTTTGCCCCTATGCATGAGGGTGCTCATCGCACGGCGTTCGCCAACAATCGCGTCAATGATGTGGTTTCATGGTTGGCCGGATGTTTGTCGTTCTACAACAGCACGTTCTATCGTCGCTACCATAAGTGGCATCACCGCTACACGCAATTACCCGATAAAGATCCAGAATTGAGCGATCCGAAACCCAGTCATCTCGGTCAATATCTGCTGGAATTGAGTGGCCTTCCCTGGTGGATCGGTAAAGTGCGTGGGCATCTCCGAGTTGCATTCGGACGCGTGCAAGACTATCCATTTTTACCCGAAACGTCCTATGCCGAGGTGATTCAATCGACCCGTTTGCAACTGTTAACTTATGCAGGTGCGATCGCCCTTTCCATTGCGCTCGGTCATCCCTGGTTTGTCGTCCTCTACTGGCTGTTGCCGTTAGCGGTGGGGCAGCCCGTTTTGCGCGCCATTTTGCTATCAGAACACACAGGTTGCACAAACGATAGTAATCCTCTTACCAATACTCGCACGACTCTCACGCTATTTCCCATGCGCTTCTTAATGTGGAATATGCCGTTTCATGCCGAGCATCACCTTTATCCATCCATTCCCTTCCATGCGTTGCCTACCGCCCACCAGCAGTTAACTCAGCACATGGCTCATGTTGAACCGGGTTACATTCATGTAAATCGAGGTATCGTCGCCGCATTTAAGCGATAGAATGCGATCGATACCAATCTACTTAAAGAGGTGAAGGCGCGACGCATCTTCACCTCTTTGCCCTATTCTCCATTGCCCTATGAAGCGACTTAACGTCAGAACTGCCAACGTTCTTCTAAGAACCCTGATTTTAGGAATTGGGCTGATTAGTGGACGTGCGATCGCGCAAACATTATCCCTACCCCCAAACCTGATTGCATTTAACTCTCCTGAAGGAGAAGAACTGCTGCTGGACAGTGAAGCCAGAGATGATTACTGGGATCTCAGTACGCAATTTGTAACACAGGTAAATCAGGCATATTGCGGAGTTGCCAGCATGGTGATGGTGCTCAACAGCATTGGCATTCCGGCTCCCGAAGTGCCTCAATATGCTCCTTACCATGTGTTCACACAAGAACATTTTTTTGACAATCCTGCGACTCAGCAGGTACTCAGTTCTGATGTCGTAGCGCGTCAGGGAATGACTCTAGACGAACTGGGAGGATTGCTAACCAGCTACTCTGTGAATGCACAGGTGTATCATGCTGGAGACACGACTTTAGACGAATTTCGCAAATTAGTCGTTGCCAACTTAGATGAACCTGGAAACTTTGTGGTGGTCAACTATCTCCGCAGTGCCATGGGTCAGGAGCGTGGGGGACACATCTCACCGCTGGCGGCCTATAACGAAGAGAGCGATCGCTTCTTGATTCTGGATGTTGCCCGCTACAAATACCCTCCGGTATGGGTGAAAGCAGATGACCTCTGGCAGGCGATGAATACCATTGATTCAACGTCAGGCAAGACGCGCGGATTTGTGCTGGTCAACCGTCCGTAAGGGACGTCAGAGGATCAACGGCAGAGGGCAGAAGGAGAACAGAATGCCTCATTTTTGTGAAAAGAGGAGTGCGGCCTTGTTAAGTACTGTTCTACAGCTAGACAGGAAGGGGTTAGCCGTTTTGTTGCGGTATTGATCGCCCAAATTCCAAGATTGGGATGAGCGATCGCTCACTTTAGTCAGCATGAAGGCGTGTTCTTTGAGAAAACTTAAGCCAAACTTGCTGACCATTCGGTGTTCTGGTTGTTCAAGCTGTTCTACATGGTCAATGAAGTAGTTGTTTCGGTAGTAGCAATCCATTTCTTCTGGCGTAATACTGAAGGGAGGCATATTGCCCAGATAGGGTAGAAATTCTAGAGTGACGACTAAACACTGCGAACCAATCGGCATAAACTCATCAATCTTGTGTCGATATTGCTCACGCATGTCTTCAGGTAACGCAACGAGAGCAGCGCGATCGTACACAAAATCAATGTGACCCAGATCAGCAGCCTGTAAATCAAAAATATCACGGTTAATCAACGTTAAACGGTCTGCTTCGTATCGCTGATCGGCTGTTTTGTGATAGGGCAGATTGTGAATTTGAAGGAATTGCTCGATCGCTTTTTCGGCCAGTTCAATCCCAATGACATGGTCAGCATGTTCACGAAGCCACATTAAAACATTATCTTTACCGCAGAGTGGAACGAGAACCCGCTTCCCTTTCAGAAATTCTGGAGAGGCATAGGTGATGGCATAGGGATGAATGTCATTACGGTGAAAGCTTGTTTTTGTTCCACCGACATCCCAAGACTCTAACCAAAAATCAGCCTGCATGTTTACCTCTTGATGTTGAAATAATGGATAAATACAGTTACGCAAATTAGCTAATCTAATTGAATTTAGATCCCTCTCAATCTGCGGATATGCCGTAATGCTTCAGTAGCGTGTGAGCTAAAGCGATCGCTATGTTCCCGTGTGCCAAGTTGTGTGGTATCTGGACTGCCTTCTTTCGGCAGAATGTAGTAATAGGTCAGATATCGGTTCAGGTTGAGTGTGCTCATGATTGTTGTTTGTGATATTCGTTATTAGCTTGTTTAAACCTGACTAAGATTGCCAGCGCCAGTTTACAACACCTGCTCGTGAGTACATAGTGGTCGTAGATTCAACATCATCAGATAGTTTCTCAGAAACTCGATAACGCCAATTGACAGCACGCGGCTTACGAATTGCCTTAGGCCGATTTGGAGTATACTCAAACGTTTCACCGCGATAGATCAGCAGCATAAAAATAAGCTCCAGTACGTGACGATTCAGTCAATGAAAGAGTAGATTTAGTGTTTTTTAGTGCGATCGCTTAGAGTATTGAGTTAGCGATATCGCTCTGATGTATCTAGTTGTAAGATGATTCTGAAAGAGAGTCGATTCGGAAAAGTTAAGAAGTTTGAGATACTTAATCAACTTAACTTCAAGAGCAGTTCAACTTAACTTGGAATGAATCCTAAGGGTTTAGCAAAGAAATAAAATTCCAGAGAGCAGAGCCTGTGCTCTCCCTTCTATGATTTTATTTTCCAGCATATTCCTAAGCTCAGGTAGACAACCAATTGCCGATAAAGTCTATTTAATTGGGGTACTTTACTTATAAAGAAGTTGTCTGGAATCCAGTGCAGACTTCACAGGAGAAGAAGCAGGACACGATCGCTACAACTGTCTGAAGGAGGGTATCTTAACTGATTAATTATGCTAGGGTAAACAGGTGTTCCTGAAGGATTGGATTAGCTTATAGCGTGACGAGCGATCGCTTTACTTCGAAACAATATCAGAAGGAAACTCCATGCAAAGACGACGAAATCTGAGACGGACAGCTTCTCCTCAATCGGCTTGTATCTGTCCAATCTGCTGTGTTGTACCGCCTCATATGCTGGAGCAAATTATTCGGCACGGGAACGAGAACCAGCGTACCTGGGCCTTTGAAACGTTACGAGCATCTGAACAATTTCGAGGACGACGGCAAATCATCGGTAACATTACCTTCATGGCTCAACCCGGTGAAAAGCGGCGTACTGTCTTTGATGCTCAGCAAAGTGAGAGATTACCGGGACGTTTAGTTCGCACTGAAGGCCAACCGCCTACGGGCGATCCTGCCGTTGATGAAGCGTATGACGGAGCAGGAGCAACCTATGACCTGTACTTTGAACTGTTTGAACGCAACTCGATTGATGATCGCGGCTTACGACTGGATTCTACTGTGCATTTCAGCGTTGATTATGACAACGCATTTTGGAACGGTAGCCAAATGGTGTATGGCGATGGGGATGGTGAACTCTTTAACCGCTTTACAATTGCCGTTGATGTGATCGGGCATGAACTCACCCACGGAGTAACTCAGTACGAAGCTAATCTGAACTATTCTGGTGAATCGGGTGCTCTAAACGAATCGTTTTCTGATGTGTTTGGCAGTCTTGTAAAGCAACGCGTTTTGAATCAAACGGCTGACCAGGCAGACTGGTTGATTGGCGCAGGCTTATTAACAGATCGGGTGCAAGGGGTAGCTCTGCGATCGCTGAAAGCACCTGGGACAGCCTATGATGATCCCGTACTCGGTCGAGATCCGCAGCCCGGTCAGGTGAGCGACCAGTATCGGGGCAGAGCCGATGACGGAGGAGTTCACATCAACTCTGGCATTCCGAACCGAGCTTTTTATCTGACCGCAGTGGCGCTGGGTGGATATGCCTGGGAGAAGGCAGGGCGAATCTGGTATCTGGCCTTACGCGATCGCCTCCGCTCAACTGCCACATTTCGTAGGGCTGCAAACGCGACTGTTGCACTGGCGGGTGAACTGTATGGGCCAGGAGGAACTGAGCAACAGGCCGTGCGATCGGCATGGCAGCAGGTGGGAGTGCTTCAGTCATAGCAATCTTTCAGGCATAAAAAACTGAGGATGAAACGACAGCAGATTATTAAAATTGGAGTAATTTTGCTACTTGGTTTGAGCACCCAATGTGGAATAGTATTAGCGGCTGGTGTGGTGGAGGGCGATCGAATGCAGGTTTCGTTAGAGCGAAGCGGTGGTTTTGCCAATATTCCTCTAAGTGTGAATATAAACACAGAAACATTATCCTCTGATCAGGCTGCTCAACTGCATGAATGGATTGAAACAGCTCAATTCTTTGATTTGCCATCGAGTTTAGTTAATCCCATGCAACGCGATCGCTTTCAGTATCAGATCACCGTTGAAGAAGGCGATCGACGGCATTCGATTCACGTGAGTGAGTCTGAAATGCCAGAAAACTTGAAGCCGCTAGTACGATGGTTAACAACACAGGCGACGAGAGGTTAAGACAACTCAGATCTTGCACCATTTGCAGGAGCGCGACTCCTGCAAATGGTGCGGGTTTGGGCAGCGCGCAGCGCTGCCCAAACCCGCTTATTGAGAAAGGTATAAGATCTCAGACAACGGTTTTCAAAGCTCGTCTGATGACATCAGATAACCCGAAATCCCCCGATTTTGCAGTCGGGGGAAGGTTGTACTAAATCAATCTTGAGTTTGTTTGATACAGTTCTTTAATCAGTTTCAATAACGCATTGATAATGCGATCGCTCAATTGCAACATATCTACATTTCGTACTCTTGCGATCGCTATTGCCAGCGCCAGTTTACAACACCTGCCTGGGAGTAGATTGCAGTTGTGGATTCAGCATCATCAGAGGGTTCACCGGAAACTTGATAGCGCCAGTTCACAGCACGAGGCTTACAGGTAGCTTGAGGTTGAGCGGGAGTGTAGTTGAAGGTTTGACCGCGATAGATGAGTTGCATGGTGGGGACTCCTATAACGTTGTTTGGAAGGCAATTGCCTTGATGTCTCTAGTTATAGAATGTTTCCCTGAAGGGGTCGATTCAGAAAAGTTAGGGAGTTTAATGGCCTGGTGAACTTAACTTGAAAGCCAAACTGACTTAACTTTTTTCCCTTTAAACAAAGTAGTTCGCTACCGACAGTCGTCCTGCTCGCTGATCGCCTGCTCTAAATTGCATTCCGGTCATTTCAATCAGCAAGTCTTGATTGGCCGAGAAGCCCACGATCGCATCATTCACCATCAAATACGTTTTGCCTCGCCACCCCAGAAATAGGGCTTCATTTCCTCGCAGGGCTTGCTTTCCGGGCGATCGCCCATTCTTATCTGCACAAGCTATTTGAATCGCTCCCTGCAAATTGCGCGCACTGACGACACCCGCATTAAATAAAGCATTGGGACGATTTGAGGTCGTAGCATCGGTATCATAATCGAGCAGGATGCGATCGCCCTGCCGCTGATTAAAATCC
>DATNPS010000115.1:0-3084 GCA_036703095.1 Crinalium sp.
GCAGGTCTAGATTCAGGTTCTTCCTCAACAATCGGTTTTTCCTCAACAGGTGTTTCAGGTGTAGAGGCTTGAGATGCAGCAGGAGATTCTATGATGGTTGCAGCACTCACGTCTCCTGATCCATCACCTCCTCTTTCCGCAAAGCCAGATTCCCCAGGCTCAGAAATACTTTCTTCTGGTGACATCACCTCGGCTGATTCATCTTCTGACGGTTCAGTGACAACGATCGCAATTTCTTCTGATTTTGAAACATCCGCCTGCCAAATATCATGCACTCTTAACAGCAGGAAGCCGTTGTGCAAAAGAAATGAACCCGCAAGGCTGTAGGTCACAAAGCGTTTGAGATTCCTCTCTTGCTTATCTCGCTGTTGAGCGACCGTATCTGAAAACGTCATTCGCCCTACCCATTAGCTTATTGAGAATATTTGTATAACCTGCTCATCCTAAAATTGGGGCGACGTACTGTCAATAGGTTTATCCTATTTCTAGCTAAGGATTCTCAGAAAAGGCTTTTAGCCTGTGAATTCAAGCTTCCATCCATCAGATCAGCTTTTCTAGAAGTAAGAGGAGTTGACATCAAGTGCCCTAACTCATACTCTTTTATTGAGAGCTGATATCAATAAATCAGGTCTGATGTGCCGATCGCCCAGGTTGGCTCTGCTGTAATGGAACGTTGAATATGTTGATTGTGGAACTGTTTCGAGCAGGTGGACTAGTCATGTTCCCCCTGCTAGGGTTTTCAATCGTAGCGATTGGCCTGATTGTGGAACGTCTTGTTTTTTGGCTTCGGGTGAACCGTCGCCAACGACGAGTTGTGCGAGATGTACTGCGAATCTATGAGCATGACTTTGATACAGCATTGTTGAAACTCAAGCAACATGCTGATCTACCCATTGCTCGTATCTTTCTGGAAGCGTTGGAAGTCGATCATTTTCCACCCCATGCCTTTCGCCTCACATTGGAAGGAGCAACGCAAGCAGAACTGCCCATGCTGAGAAGATTTAATTCGGTATTTGACTTGATCATTACCGCAGCCCCGCTGTTGGGGTTGCTGGGGACGGTTCTGGGGTTGATTCAATCCTTTGCTGGGCTTGATTTGGGCAGTGGAGGCAGCGAGAGTGCATTGCAAGTGACCGGGGGCATTAGTGAAGCCTTGATATCCACAGCATCAGGGCTAGTAGTGGCGTTATTCGCCCTATTTTTCGCCAGCATTTTTCGAGGATTTTATCGGCGACAAATTTCGATGATTCAGGAATTTAGTAGTCAGCTTGAAGTGTTGCATTTAGGCCGTCATGAAGGATTTAGCTCAGTATCAAAAGTTATGAATTAAGGTTTTTTTGGAAAGTTAATTTTTTAGAAAATTAATGGTGTGAAACTGTATGAATATTCCTGAAGAACCAGATGATCTTCCTTATATCAATATCATTCCAATGATTGATGTTGTCTTTGCGATTTTGACATTCTTTATTATGTCATCGCTGTTTCTCAGTCGCTCTGAAGGATTACCTGTTAACTTGCCGCAGGCGCAAACTGCGCAATCGCAAAATCAAAACAAGATTACTGTCACCGTTAATCGCGAGGGCAGAGTATTTCTGGATCGCAAACCAATTCAGGTTGAAGATTTAGCAGAACAAGTCAAACCATTAGTTGGCGATCGAGAACGATTAGTCATTATTAACGCCGATGAAAAAGTAGAATATAGCCGTGTGATTGCAGTGATGGATCAATTGCGGACGGTCAAAGGAGCGAAATTGGGAATGTCCACTCGTCGTCCCTAGTTGAAGAGGAATGCTATTCAGGCGCTCAATATCGTCTCGAAAAAAACAGCAGAGCATTGATGTGAATTTACCAAATGCGTCTACAGTGACTTCTGGAAAACGATCGCACACATCGCGAGTGATCGGTTTATTTGTGGGGTTTCTGCTGCTGTGTGCTTGTCTTTTTTTCAGTATCACACTTGGTGCAGCGGATGTTACACCGGATGTCGTGTGGAATGCGCTATTTGCATTTGACGGCTCACCCCATCATTTGATTATTACAACTGTGCGATTGCCAAGGGTGTTAGTCGCTTTTGTCGTGGGAGCTGCATTGGGTGTTGCCGGATCGCTGATGCAGGGCCTAACTCGCAATGCACTGGCAGATCCGGGAATTTTAGGCATCAGTGCTGGAGCCACTTTTGCGGTTGTGGCAACGACTTTCTGGTGGGGAACGGGATCGACTCAAGGTTACACCTGGGCTGCGTTTGCAGGAGGAGCGATCGCCGCCGTGGCAGTCTACACGCTTGGTTCACTGGGGCGGAGCGGTATGACTCCTCTGAAGCTAATTTTGGCAGGGGCCGTTCTGACATACTTGCTGTCCGCTCTAACCACCGGAATTCTGGTTCTAAATCAGCGCACCCTCGATGAAATTCGCTTCTGGCTGGCGGGATCGGTGGCTGGCAGAGACTTCAATAATTTGCTGTCCGTTCTTCCCTACATCGGGATTGGGTTAATCACAGCCTTCTGTATGGGCAAGCAAATTACCATACTGACGTTGGGGGAAGACGTGGCGAAAGGCTTAGGATTGCGAACGGGGTGGATTAAAGCAATGGCTGCTATTGCCGTTGTTTTATTAGCTGGCAGCGCCGTTGCCTTATCAGGCCCAATCGGCTTTATCGGATTAGTCATTCCCCATATCGTTCAGGCTTGGGTGGGGGTTGATTATCGCTGGATACTACCCTCTGCTGCCATTTGGGGAGCAGTCTTGCTGGCGACCGCTGACCTTGCAGCCCGACTGATCATCAAACCCCAAGAGTTACCTGTTGGGATCATAATGGCACTCATCGGTGCGCCATTCTTTATCTATCTGGCGCGATCGCAGGTAAAGCGATGAAGACGAATTGGGCTATCGAATTCACGTTTGAAATTGATTGTGTTTTTTGCACCCTTGACGGAAGTGTAAAACCCGCAATCAGGTCAGCGCAAACTTGCCGCAGGTGAGTTTGCGCTGACCTGATTGCACAGTGACAATTGCTGATTTACAGCGGTTTTCAATCGCTTAAAACCCGGTTGTTTTTTGAGAGCCGCGCTCCGCGCGGCTCTCAAA
>DATNPS010000116.1:0-9111 GCA_036703095.1 Crinalium sp.
GCAAATCAGCGACATATCAGCCCAGGGCACGTAGTCAACACCATTCGTAACCGCCTTCAGTTTGCCGCTATCCAATCCCTGACGAATCAAATCATCAAGATCAGGTTCTTTGATGGGGCTGTACCCTGAATTAAATTTTTCGACTTTTTCTGCGCTGAGTTCAACGCCAATCACCTCATGTCCTCGTTCTGCCAAACATGCTGAAACGACGGTTCCAACGTAGCCTAATCCCCATACAAGTACGCGCATTCATTGACTCCTTTGTTAACTCACAAACAACAGCACAAACAATCCGTGAACACAGTCGAATCTGTCTTCACTCATCTTTCAAATTGACTTTGAAAGAAACTTGATCCGACGTTTAGAAGCTGAAGAGCGATCGCTTGCTAAACGTTAGTTGCGCACCTTGCCCCACTCCACAGAACTGTTGCGCCTGTTCATAGTTGGACGGGGGGGGTACTCGAACGGTAATTCGGGTTAATGGCTGCGACATTAGCTCTGGCGAGATCACAGGCAATAGCGCTTGTACCTGCGTTTGCCGATTTTGATCCGCATTCACATTGACACCGCTAATCGGCTGCATCAAATCAACCTCACCCGTTAGCGAATCGGAATATTCCGCTAACTCAACGGTGACTGGTTTTGTCGTGTCGATCTGGCTGGCCATCTTTGTGCTGACCATCACCTCAATCCACATATCGGAACAGTCCAGCATTGTCACAATCGGTTCTGCCCGATCCACTTGCTCATTGCTTTCCTGATCCGTGCGATACACGACGCCTGTAAAGGGAGCTTTCACCTCTAAATCTTGCTTGCTGCTGTAAAGCGATCGCGCCTGTTTTAGACGCTGTTCAGCACTTTTAACCTCAGCGCTCAGCGTGTTGATTTGAGCATCATACGCTTGAATCTGTTTCTTAAGCTGAGCCACATTATCTGCAAAGTTAGTACTCAGCGAGGGATACTGGCTCATTAACGTGCGCGACTGAGAGGCATCTAACGACATCTTTGACGCTTGCACAGCTGCTCTAGCTTGACGCACTGTGGCTTCTGAGGATTGCCAGATGGCTTTTAACTCGTCTACTTTCTGAGCTGAGATCGCTCCTGCCTCCAATAGCTGCTGATAGCGTTCATAGTTTGATCGGGCAGCGCTGGCTTCTGCGATCGCCCCATCCAGTGCAGCCTGCTGTTGCGAAACATCAGTAGAGGTCAGACTCGCCTCTACAGCCCAAACGGAGTCATGTTGAGCCACCAGCGTTTTCAGCTGATTTTCAACAAAGGCTTTGCTTTGAGCTGTAGCTGTCAGTTGATTCGCTTTTGCTTGAACATCTGTTTCGAGCTGCAACAAATATTGCTCTGCATTGGCGTCAGGTTTGACGCGAGCGAGCACCTGGCCTGAGTCTACACGCACCCCGGGACGCGCATAAAAGTCACTGATGTTGCCATCAATGGGCGATCGCAATCGCACAATGCGTCCGTTGACCAATCCTCCATCCACAACCAGGTGGGTTAAGCGATAGCTAATGGAACTTGCTCCCAACAAAATAGCCGCTACACCCAGTCCTAAAAATGCGGACGCAACACCTAACCGTTGCCAGGGAATTCGGACGTGTGGAGCTGTTAGCTCATTCAGTTCTTGATTTTGCATAGAGATAGAACCGGTACTCAAACAATAGTTAAAACGCGTTGATTACAAATCAAAACTGTTTCTTGAGAAAGCCAAATGTCCAATTAACAATCGTGAAAGAAATCGAAAATATAGATAAAAGTCAATGCAGCCCTAAGAACAAAGTTTGACCAATAATCTGTATCCATCTGTACTCAAACAAACATTTTTCAGAAATCAGGCTCGAATTTGAATTGAACATTGTGTTGCCAATACACATTAAAGTTAGTCGAAGTTATGAACCAGCAGTATAAATTTTCCAACGAAAAGCAGAGTCTTTTTATAAAGTTACTGTAAAGGTAATATTTATGTAATAAGAAACACGGCTTCATATTTTCTGAAAGCTCCTTGTAGAAGTAATTCCAGCGTAAAACAAACGCTTTTTTCTAAAAATGCGCCCTGAACAAATGGAGGATTAATCATAAGAAAAACCCTCATATTTTCGGAATATTTAACTTTGAAAAATCTAAATTATAGGGATTTAAAATTTTTGAAGAGCGATAAATAATTGCCCTAAAGATGGAAATTTAAGTATCTTGGCACCTTGATGAAAGCAAATCTATTCTCGGTTATGCCGTGTAAATCTATACGTATCTTTAGGTATATTTTTAAGCTCTCTGAACCCAGAAGTTCTCAAAAATTTTCTTTTATCAAGTGTTAAATTTGTCGTGGTTGATACTAATAGATTTAACGCTACCAAAAGATAAAATACACGAGCTGTTCTGTTCTTGAGAGAGAATTATTGGCTGAATCTTAGTTGGAAATGCGATCGCATTCCTCTATCGTGAGGAGTGAGTTTAAGTGTAGTCTGTACTACTCACAGTGCTAATTCGCTTAAATGCCTGAAAACCTTGATAGGGAAGCGATGTAGCTTTAGCGATTGTAATAATTCAAAGCAAAGATAGCCTTTGTAATTTTCCTTCTTCAAGTCTCATCTGTCCTTTGATAGATATACCTGTTCTGGTCAGACAGAGTGACGAACCGAAAGCTTGTAATCTCTGGCATTTAGAGAAAAAAGGCATAAGTTCCCAGCCTGTCTTTCTCCTGACGCAGAAAAAGTAGAGTGGGCAATGCCCGCTCTACTTTGGTGTTTGGAATCATACCGAGACACTGCGTATTGCCCACCCTACAGCGTGATCTGCGGAACGAGAACCTTATTCGCTGCAAGACATCTGTCATTTAGGGACTCGCAAGAAAATAAAATCCCAATTTCTTTGGGGCACGGCGGAGCCACGCCCCAAAAAAATTGGGATTTTATTAAACGGCAAACCCCTTACCAGGGATCAAAACAATCGTAGTTTCGCTGTCTTACAATTTTGCCATCGCGAAATTCAATAAACATTGCAGACCTTGCACGCATTTCGCCTCCTGCCGGAATGCTGCCGAAAGGTATAGCAAGCGTACCGCTCCACTGAACTTCTAAAGCAACCTGGTTGTTGATGGCGATCGCATTGAGAATCTCATACCGTTGTGCTGTCATGACTTTCTGGCCTCGCACTGCTGCCTCTAACATGTCAGCCACATCTCGTTTGGCTCCATCGGGTAACAGCCGATTGGGAAATTCTTCTTGCAAAAGATCTAGTGTGAAAAAATCAGCTAGTGTTTCACCTGTAGCACCCTGTTCGATCGCCGTGAGATACTGTTGAACGATATGTAGTAGATCAATGTGTGTAGACATAGTGATGTATTATTGCACGATGAAGAGATCAGATCGTTAACAATGATTAAATAAGTAGGCAAGCCTAATTAAACCAAACCCACAAAACCGGGGGAGTGCCCCTCCGGGGCACTCCCCCGGTTTTTCTATCTAATGTTTAATTGTGCCTACCTACTTAGAAGAATCATCGTTCATGATTTGATCGAGTACTTTGAGATCAAGCTTTGCTGCGTATTCCCGCAAGCATTTAATTTTGCAATTCTCGATCTCATAAAATACAACCATTTGGCTTGAGAAGGATTGACCTGCCACAGATCCTTTTGCCATAAACTCAAAGGCAACCGTTGTTTCACTCACTACAATCGGATGCAGCACCGTTAACTGTACCGTGAGCTGAAGTTCGTCTGTCACTTTGTACAGAATTCTTGCAACATTAAGCCTGCCATGAATTGAACCGTCAGGCAAATACGGAGAGGGCGCTTGAAGCTCAACATCATCACTCATCAGCAGTAAAAGATCAGTCCAGTCTCCAGTTAATACACCGTGTTGGTGAGCTGTGAAAGCCTGTTGAGCCGTTTGGAGAACGTCGGGATTAACAACGGTTGCTGTTTGGAATGGAAGTGTAATGTTCATTGGATTTTTTCAGTAACGTGATCAGTAGTTAAGTACACTCTTAAAAATTAGAACCTGCGAACGCAGATTTGCTTTGGGTAGCAGCAGCCTTTGCCACCCCCCGAAACGGTATTACGAGTATGGTGTGACGTTAGGCAACTCATGATTTAAAAACCAGTGGCCAATATCTCGCAGCTTGTAATCAACCGGATCGTGTAATGTGAACGTGCGTAAGTCGCGCCAGTAGCGATCGAACCCATATTTCCCTGCTGTAGCCCGAGCGCCCATCACTTCAAATATGCCAGACGCAATCTTTAAACCTGCTCTAGACGCAAATACCTTTGCCGCCGATATCGTGATGGCAACTCTGCCCCGTTCTTCATGCGTCAGTGCATGGCCTTTCCCCCACGCAAGTTGTAGCTGTTGAGCCGCCTGATCTGCCAGTGCGATCGCTGCCTGTAGTTCAACCCAAAACTCGCCGTATTGACGCATCAGATAGGGATCTTGAGTAGCGCGATCGACACCTGATGTGAGCCAAGGTTGAGCCGTTTCGGCTGTGTATCGCATGGCAGTTTCTAGGGCACCTTCAGCAATGCCAAGGTAAACGTAGGTCTTAGTCAATTGAGCTACGATGCTTAACAGTGTAGGGAATGCGCTGTTGGGTGAGTCGGGCGGGCCTAAGAGTTCATCCTGCTCAACCCGCACGTTATGAAACGTGTAATTGCCGCTAGCCGTGCGCCGCTGGCCCATATTATGCCAATCATTGTTGTAGGTAACTCCAGCGCGATCGCCAGGAATTACAAAAAAGCGCGGCATTTCTACCCCATCCTGTACGGCTGAGAAGATGCGATAATCCGCAACGGCAACGCCTGTTCCAAAGGATTTAACCCCATCGACTCGATACTGATTCCCATCGGGTGCAATCTTCAATCGGTTGTCTCGCATCGTGGCTGCATTAGCCCAAAACAAATTCTTTTGGGCTGTTTCCCGATAGTAGTGTTTGGCTTGAGCAGGTGTTCCGACCAGTTGGGGAGCGGTGATCAGGTTCAAATGATTGCCATACAGTTGTCCGATTGAGCCATCTGCTTTAGACAACTCTTGCACAATTTTGAATGCGTCTGTCCAAGGTGCGCCTGCGCCATCGTATTCCACAGGAACTACTAAGGATAGCAATCCGCTAGCTTTCAGTTGTTCAATTTCTTCAGTCGGAAGACCTGCTCTTAAATCTCGCTCAACGGCTGTTTTTTGTAGCTCCTGACTTAGAATAGTGGCGATCGCCCTATAGTCTTTCAGTTCAATCTGTTCTAGCAACATTATGGTAGCCTGTGTGAATTAATTACAGTGTGAATGAGTTGACTTAGCTGGGATAGAGACGATTACTTAAGTTGCAATATTAGTTGAGAAACTATTGCCATAACCTAACTCAGATCAAAATTAAGTCATATCTCAATACTGATCAGCATAAGAAAAAACATTCTGTCTGTCGGCTAGAAAAAGTGAGATAAAGTCAGAGTTAGAGTGAATGTACAGGTACTTGCAATTCAATGACGGTTGGTGATTTTTGATCAATCCAGGTTAAAAGACAACGATGTTGGTCGCTGTAAGGGTTGGAGTATTGAGCAATCGCGCAATAGTAACTTGCGTTGCTTTAGTGCCTGTTCCATCCGCGTCAAACGATAGTAAACCAGTAGTTTTGTTGTAGATGAAGCGATCGCTTGTGCTTCCGGCTGTAGCTCCCAGATGAAACTGAGATGTTAGAATTGCGGCTCCTTTCGTTAGCCCACCGCCAAACCCGCTTGCTGAGATGCGAAACTTATCATCTGCGACAACAAAGTCGGCAACAAGATCAACATCCAGCTCTCCACCTAATTCGCTGTAGGTAAAGCTGTCTTTCCCGGTGCCGCTGACCAGGCGATCAGCACCCGATCCTCCAATTAAATCATCATCGCCAGATCCACCTAACAATCGATCAAAGCCAAATCCTCCAATCAATTTGTCTTTGCCAGTTCCGCCAAGAAGCTTGTCATTGCCATTCAGTCCCTCCAGGATGTCGTCACCGCCCAACCCATTCAGAGACTCGTTCCCCCCATTGCCCGTAATCTTGTTATTTAAGGTATTGCCCGTACCAATAGTCGCCCCAGCAAGTTGTAGGTTCTCCAGGTTGGCCCCCAATTTAAAGTTGACGAAAGCAGCAACCGTATCGATCCCTTCATTGGCCGCCTCAACAACCGTGTCATTCCCTCCACCTACTCCATACGTGTCATTGCCTGTTCCACCGACAAGCAGATCATTATCTGATCCGCCACCCAGAAAATCATCCCCTGCACCCCCGAAGATTTGATTGTTGCCATCATCGCCGAAAAGCTCATCATTGCCATCGCCGCCATCAATGATGTCATCCCCAAATCCGCCATCAATCAGGTCATCCCCAGCTCCCCCATCCAGAACGTGACTTCCGGTGGTAGAAGAGGCATCGAGATGATCATTGCCATCGCCACCATCAAGGGTATAGTTACCGCCACCCAACACTTCAAGCAGATCGTTACCATCGCCGCCATCCAGAATGCTGTTGCCTCCCCTGGCGATGATGTGATCGTTGCCTGTATCTCCAGAGAGTAGATCATCGCCGCCAGTACCTCCGTCGATCAAATCATCCCCCGCTAAACCAAAGATGTCATCGTCTGTAGATGTTCCGGTGAGGTCTTTACCGACCAAACCCCGGTCATCGGTTCCGGGCGTGCCAATAATTAACGCCATTTAGGTTCTCCTGGTGTGAGATTTATAGTGGTTTGAATGAGATAGCGATCGCCATTGCATAGAGCAATCGAAAGTTTCATCAGGACGGGGTGCAAGGGTTCCACTCCTGGCTGGGGCTTCCCCCCTGCACCTTCTCCTAACTGTCTCAACGGTTGCTATATTGAATGGTTGTGACGAAAAATAGACAATCAGATCAACATAATTGAAATGAGAGAGGTACATCAGATCATCTTTCGGATATACCTCTTGGGTTGCGTTATGCCTGAATCACAAAGTTTGCAGAACTTAGTGTCGCAAGATTAGTCAGTGAGGCAAATTGAGCACCTGTACCAAATCCAGCCGTTGCACCATTTTCGTTGTAGAACAAGTGACCCGTTCCTTTGTTATAGGTAATCAACGCACTACTGGTTGCAGCTTCTGCATCACTATTGACGACAGCAAACTCACCCGCCACGCTAAATCCATTACCCACCCCGCTTTTTAGAGCGGCGAACGTGGTCTTGTCTAATCCAATTTTGTCTTGATTGAAGTCTTTGATGGTATCTATCCCAAAACCAGAAGAACTGAATTGAGAGATTGAGGTGTAAAGAAACTCATCTGTTCCTGCTCCTCCGGTGAGAATATCGTTACCTGATCCGCTATCAAAAACATCTTTATTCTTTCCGCCGATGAGCGTATCAACACCACCTAAACCAATAAGAGTAGTGGTTCCACTAAAGCCGGAGGCATCGATCGTGGTGCCACTGTTAATACTAGAGAGAGAAGCTGCTTCAATGCTAGTCAACGTATCAATTCCTAATCCTGTGAGTTTGGCATCAGTCAGGACAAAGTTAACATCACCCCGTTCTGATAATGTATCGTTGTCTGCACCTCCATCAATGGTGTCGTTGCCAACTCCAGCTGTTAAAATGTCATTACCTCCATTGCCTTTCAGTGTGTCGTTACCCCCTCCATCTAAGAGGCTGTTATTACCAGAGTTTCCAGTCAGCTTATTGTCACCAAATCCATTACCAGTAGCGTTGATGTTTGCCGTTCCAGTTAGCGTCAGATTTTCAAAGAACTTAGACAAGTTGAATGAGACAGATGACTTGATCGTGTCGATGCCTCCGGCATCTTCAAACGAGCTACCATCAACTAACTCAGAAACACTGTCGTGAATGTTGTCTACGATGTAGGTATCGTCGCCAGAGCCACCTGCCATCACATCGTCGCCTGTGCCGCCATCGAGCGTATCATTGCCTCCCAAACCAAACAGGGCATCTCGTCCAGCTAGTCCAGAGATGGTGTCATCTTGATCGGTACCTACTAGCGCAGGGCCACCGAAAATACCCATATCGTCGCCATTGGTTCCTGTAACGGTTGCCATGTTGAATTCTCCTGTAAGAATGAGTGGTGTTTGACAAGTTTCTTTAGAACAAAAAATTGAGATAAGAGCGATCGCAAATCAATCATTAGTAGTCTTCTTGACTAAAGTGATAGTTGCCACTGTTAAACGGCGATCGCTCTGTTGGTTACACATCTGGTGTTCGTTTGCAGTGGATTTTTTGCAGTTGGAGGCGATCGCGTTGATGATAAGTGTGAATTTAGAGATATGTGTTCAAAACGCGATCGCCATCGAGTCAAAAATAGGGAACCCCGACTATGGCCAGATATCTAGACACTGGTAGGAACAAACACTCCAGGCGCAAACCAGGTCATGCTGATATAAACTCCTTGACCCTTATCAAGTGTTCTTAGAAGCTTAAGCGCGCCTGCAATAAAGGCAGCCGCAAGGGCGATCCAGGGTTGAACTGGACTGGGAATACCGCCGCCGATAGAGCCAATCACTGCATTAATGGGATCGGCTGCATTTAAAAAACGCAGCAAATATTCATGGCTGATTTCTAGATGAAAGCCCCACCAGAAAGCTCGAACGATAGTAGGCCCTTTTGCGGCAGTTGGTACAAGTGATGCGGCCATCTCATTACTTCCGGGATATCCAAAAAATTTGGCTTGAGCGGCTTGAGAGTTGGCTGCGATCATTTGATCCAGAAATTCTGTGTCTCGTAAGCTTTGCTCATTTTTGGTCATTTCTGCTAAGACAGCTTCCCAATTTCCGTTGATGGTTGAGTTCATGGTGTTCTCCAGTTAAGTTAATTAAGTGAAGTGCCAGCTTGACCGACTGACTGCGATTGCTTAATGGCAAACGGTTGCTGTACTGCAAATTAAGATTTATTTTTGTTAGTTCGATTCAGATAAAGCTGTCCAGGTATGAAGCCCAACAATCCCATCTGTATAAAGTCCGTTATCGTGTTGGAATTGTCTGACAGCCTGATCTGTTTCAGCGCTAAACACGCCAGTAATCGTGTCACTAGAAAGATAGTTGTAGATCACCAGGAGTCGTTGCAAGATAAAAACGGCTAAACCAAAATCTCCTTGATCT
>DATNPS010000136.1:0-27920 GCA_036703095.1 Crinalium sp.
GCGGGCTAAGCCCGCGCCCAATCTCACAACTCATCTCACAAATGATTTAGGACTGCTATAGCAGTCGAGGAGATAGTTAAGACAAAGGGGTGTAGGGGCTTCGCCCCTAGCCAGGGGTTCCACCCCTGCACCCTGGCCTAACCAACCCCTTGGGTGCTATAGCTGTAGTCATGTCTGTTAGGACATCAAAAACCAAGAGGGGTATGGGGGCTGCGCCCCCAGCCAGGGGTTCCGCCCCTGCACCCCGTCCTAACGCGAATGAATACAGCTATATGTCAAATCGTAGGAATCGTTTTGACCAATTCATGCCAAACCAATATTGGGGGGAGACGTGCCAGTGGCACGTCTCTACGCATAACGGACGGGTCGTTAGGGTGGGGTGAAACGGGTTAAACCAATGCGGGTTCCGGTAATACGCCCTGCATTCTACCCAGATAGTCGATCAGGTTCTCCAACTGTTGCTCTGCCTTCAAAACACCCAGCCCCCGCACCGTCACTTTGTTCGGCGCATACACAAAGCGCGATCGCAGATATTCTGGCAGGTTTTCCTTCAGCAGATTCCAAGCGGGTTCCTCCATTGGGGTTTCCAGGATGACGTGCTGCTTGCCTTCTGGTTTGATGCGGCTGAAGCCGAGCGATTTGGCGATTTGCTTCAGTTCCACAATTCGCAACAGTTGTTGAGCCGCAGAGGGGATGGGGCCATAGCGATCGCTCCAATCGGCGGCAATTTGAGTCAGTTCCTTTTTGGACTGAGCCGAGGCAACGATACGGTAAGCGCTCATCTTCTGGTCCAGGTCGGGAATGTAATCAGCAGGAATAAAGGCCGTCAGGTTCAGGTCGATTTGCGTATCGTCTACCTTGGGAATTTCTTGGCCGCGAATTTCCCTAATCGCCTCTTCCAGCATTTCGATGTAGAGATCAAACCCGATCGCATCCATCTGGCCAGACTGCTCGGCTCCCAGCAAATTTCCGACCCCACGAATCTCCATATCGCGGACGGCAAGCTGATAGCCCGATCCCAACTGAGTAAACTCTTGAATCGCCCGCAAGCGCTGACGAGCCGCATCCGAAAGCTGACTTTGTTTGGGATAAAACAACCAGGCGTGGGCCTGAATTCCGGCCCGACCCACCCGACCTCGCAACTGATAAAGCTGAGAAAGGCCAAACTTTTGGGCGTCTTCCACCAGGATGGTGTTCACACGAGGAATATCCAGTCCCGACTCGATGATGGTGGTACAGACGAGAATTTCGGCATCGCCATTGCTGAAGGTGAGCATGGTGGATTCGAGTTCGCCTTCCTGCATCTGACCATGGGCGATCGCAAATCGTGCCCCCGGGATCATCTCTCGCAGTTGGCTGGTCGTTTCCTCAATGCCCTCAACGCGAGGCACCACATAAAAGACCTGTCCGCCCCGATCCAGCTCTTGTCGAATCGCGGTTCGCACCATTTCGGGATCGTAGGGAGCCAGGTGGGTTTTGATGGGACGACGAGACGGGGGCGGTGTGGTAATCAGGCTCATCTCCCGCACCCCGGACAGGGCCATATAAAGCGTCCGGGGAATGGGCGTAGCGCTGAGCGTCAGCACATCCACCTGCGTTTTCAGTGATTTGATTTTCTCCTTCTGGTTCACGCCAAATCGCTGTTCTTCATCCACCACTAGCAGGCCCAGATCCTTGAAGGACACGCCTTTGCCCAGCAGTTGATGCGTCCCCACCACGACGTCTAGTTCCCCGGTTGCCAAGCGCTGCTGAATATCTTTGCGCTCTTCAGCCGTGCGAAAACGGTTCAACAGGCCGACCTGAATCGGGTAAGGTGCAAACCGTTCCTTGAGCGTGTGATAGTGCTGCTGCGTCAGAATAGTTGTCGGGGCCAGCAGAGCCACTTGCTTGCCTGCCGTCACTGCTTTAAACACGGCCCGTACCGCGACTTCCGTTTTGCCAAATCCGACATCACCGCAGACCAACCGATCCATGGGGCGATCGCTCTGCATGTCGCGCTTCACATCCTGAATCGCCTTGAGCTGATCGGTGGTGGGCTGATAGGGGAAGGAATCTTCCAGTTCTTCCTGCCAGGGCATGTCAACGGGATAGGCGTGCCCCTCCTGCTGAGCGCGCTGTGCGTAAAGCTGTAGCAGATCCACCGCCACTTTCTTAACGGCTTTGCGAACCTTACTCTTGGTCTTCTCCCATGCCTTGCTCGACATTTTGTTGAGTTCAGGCACGCGATCGCCCGCCGCCCGGAAGCGAGACAGCGCATTGAGCTGATCAGCAGCTACCCGCAGTAACCCATCGGCATATTGCAATACCAGATACTCGCGGGTTTCGTGATTAATGGTGAGGCTTTCCAGCTTCAGGAAGCGACCCACCCCATGACTGCGGTGAACCACATAATCTCCCGGCTCCAGCTTGTTGGGATCAACCTGCTTCGAGGCTGCCCGACGCCGTTTGCGGACGTAGCTGGGCGTGGCTAAAGAATGCTGTCCAAAAAATTCGCGATCGGTGACAATGACCAGTCGAAAGGTAGGGAGGATAAACCCTTCTACCTCCGCCAGTCCGGAATACTTCACCGCAACCGGGGTGCGCTGGGCTTGCAGTTTGTCGATCGCCAGAAAGTCGCGCGGATTCGGCACAAACTGAGCCGGACAGTCGTGCTCTTGCAGCAGCGACACCGAACGGGAGGGCTGAGCCGACACCAACCACACCGAAAAACCGCGATCGCGCTCTTCTCGAATCGTTTCAGCCAGTTTGCCAAACTGATGCGGCGTCGCCGGAACGGGACGGCTCGCTAGATTTAATCCATCCCCTCGCTCCTCCGCCAGTTCCGATAAATACAGCCGCTCAAATTGTTCGACCTGAGCCAGAGAATCGGCAAAGCGACGGTGCATCTTAGGCAACGGCAAACCGCCAGAAGCCGCAGAAATCACCTCATTCCAATGATCGTCGGCATTCTCAAACCAGCGATCGCCATGCGCCTGACACTGGTCGAACTCATCTACCGCCACCAGCGTATTGGCAGGTAAATAATCCAGCAGGGAGGCAGGTTGTTCAAAGGCGACTCCCAAAAATCGCCGCATTCCATCGGGTAACTGACCTGCTTGCAGTCGCTCCAGTTCTTCAGCCGTGAGATAGCTTTCTAACAGAGCTTGGATCTGCGCCTGATTGGGTTTTGCCTTACCTTTGGTTCCCAGCCCCAATCCTTCTAAAATCAGAGGGCCAAAGTTCGTGGCGGTTAGCACCAGACGGTTAATCTGATCAAGCGATCGCTGCGTAGAGGGATCAAATTCGCGGATCTGATCCAATTCGTCGCCAAATAGCTCCAATCGCACGGGCAGTTCAGACGCGACCGGAAACACATCAACAATATCGCCGCGCCGACTCCACTGACCCTCCGTTTCCACCAGAGACACTCGCTCGTAGCCCAAATCGGCTAGCTGGTGGCTAAAGTCGTCCAGGTTTAACTCCATGCCCCGTTTCAACGTCAGACAATAGGGCCGGAATTGATCCAGGGGGGGCAGGTGGGGCTGAAGACCTCGCTCGGTAGTAACTACAGCGATCGCCGATGATGTCGCCGTTTGACCATTACCATTCCCCGATTCGCCCGTCGCCCCAATCAAATCGGCCAACACCTGCAATTGGCCCCAGATCATCTCTGACTCTGAATCAAATGGCTCATAGGGTGAGGCTTCAGAGGTGGGATAAAAGTGAACCGTTGACCATCCCATTGCTTCCAGTTGGGCCGTCCAGCGCCCCGCTTCTTCCAGGGTGGCGGCAATCACCAGCAGATTATGCTGCTGGGTTTGGGCCAGCGTCGAAGCAACTAATCCTTTGGGAATTCGAGCAACACCGTTTAGCTTAAGCTGCCGCTGTTGATGCAGCTTGGTGAGTAGCTCAGTGGTGAGGGGCGATCGCCCCAAAGCCCGTGTTACTGAAGAAAACGCCATACGTTGCCCAAAAAACTGAGGAGGGACAGGTAAAAGAGCGAAAGCTTTTACTTATCTTTACTATTTTAGGATTCTTGCTGGCATTGAGGGAGTGAGATAGGATGCACACCCGCAATTCTCATTCTGAATGCGATGGCGGTTTTTGCATGGCGGACAGGTGGGCAAAAACCGCCATTGGTGGCCAGCCACCAATTTGCACTATGGGAAATGCCGGGATGCGCACGCAACGTTGGGCGATTCAATTCACGTTACAGAAATGGAACTGTAGACTATGGTCATAGGCTCTAACCATTTTGATATAGCGTTCACAATTTAGTTGTGAACAGGGGTGCGGGGGCTACGTCCCCGGCCAGGGGTTCCACCCCTGCACCCGTTTAACTTTTAGTTGGGATCGCTATATATTCCCATTCATTCGCTAATTTCGCTAAATAATGTCATCCATCTCGCTTGAAATTCTGATTGTCCTGCTGCTGATTCTCGCCAATGGCATTTTTTCAATGTCTGAAATGTCGATTGTCTCTGCCCGCAAAACCCGCTTACAAGAACTGGCTGAGCGAGGCAATCCAAAAGCACAGGCGGCCCTGGATCTAGCCAATTCCCCCAACCGATTTCTCTCAACGGTTCAGGTTGGCATCACGCTGATTGGCATTCTGGCAGGCGCGTTTGGAGGAGCCACCATTTCGCAAAAGCTGGCGGTCTTGATTGCCAAAATTCCGTTTCTAGCGCAATCCAGTCAGGCGATCAGTCTGGGCATTGTGGTGCTGATTATCACCTATCTGTCGCTAATTGTGGGAGAACTGGTGCCTAAGCGATTGGCGATGAGCAATCCCGAAGCGATTGCCCTTTCGATTGCCCAACCGATGAGATGGATGTCGGCAGTCGCCTATCCTCTCGTCCACCTGCTCAGCATTTCAACCGAAGCGGTTCTGAAGCGGTTAGGAGTCAGGCATAATCCTGAGAACTCTCTGGTCACAGAAGAGGAAATCAAAGTGTTTGTGCGGCAGGGTGCTGAAGCCGGAATGTTTGAAGCGGCAGAACAGGATATGGTGGAGCGCGTGTTTCATCTGGGCGATCAGCGCGTGACAGCCTTGATGACTCCCCGGTTAGAAATTACCTGGCTAGATTTGAGCGATCCCCTTGAGGTCAATCGCCGCAAAATTATTGAAAACAGCCATACTCGCTTTCCGGTATGCCACGACACGCCCGATCACGTTCTAGGCGTCCTGTATGTTACAGATGTGCTATCTCGCAGCCTTTCGGGTGAATCCCTCGACCTGACGGCCAGTCTGCGCCAACCCCTGTTTGTGCCCGAAAGTACTCATGCGCTCAAAGTCCTGGAACTCTTCAAGCAATCCGGCACCCACATGGCACTGGTGGTGGATGAGTATGGCGTGACGCAGGGATTGGTGACGCTGAATGACATCATGGAAGTGATTATTGGCGATGTGCCATTTGCCGATCGCCCGCAGGAATCGTTTGCCATTCAGCGCGAAGATGGCTCCTGGTTGCTAGATGGAATGCTGCCGATCGACAAATTTTTAGAAATATTTGATCTGGAAGAATTGCCAGACGATCAGCGCGGCAGCTATCAAACATTAGGCGGATTTGTAATCCACCAACTGGGGCGAATTCCCACTTCTTCGGATTACTTTGTTTGGGAAGGATTGCGTCTGGAAGTGATGGATATGGACGGCAATCGGGTCGATAAAATATTGGCTATGCCAGAACATAAACACCTATCCGCGTAATCTCGCCACCTCGGCGATCGCACGTTGTTAAGCTTAGCGGTCTAGTTTTTCTGCATGTCTTTAAGACAAACGATTGGCTTTTACTTAGAAGATATTGAAACCCCCATTGGGCGATCGCTTAACTTAATCATCACGGGGTTAGTGTTACTATCCTCGGCTTTTTTTGTGGTGCAAACCTATCCCATTCCAGTTGCCACTCGCAATTTGCTGAATGATGTCGATACTGGAATTCTGATCCTCTTTTCGATTGAATATTTACTGCGATTTTGGTGTGCTGAAAAAAAGCTGCGCTATTTGTTTAGCCTGTATTCCATTATCGATTTGATTGCTATTCTGCCTTTCTTTCTGGGAGCCAGCGATATTCGATTTATTCGCTTGTTTCGCTGGTTCAGGATTTTGCGACTGGTGCGGTTCATTGAAGGCAGAACCATTTTTGGTTATGTTACCAGTGAAGATAGTGTCATCGTGACGCGAATTATCTTTACGCTATTTGCGATTATTTTTGTTTATTCCGGCTTGATTTATCAGGTCGAACATCCGGTTAATCCAGACTCGTTTGGCACGTTTTTAGATGCCATTTATTTTTCGGTAGCAACGATGACCACGGTCGGATTTGGCGATGTCACACCCCATTCTGAAATTGGCCGATTGCTCACCGTTCTCATGATTCTCAGCGGGATCGCGCTGATTCCCTGGCAGCTTGGCGACCTGATTAAACGTCTGGTGAAGACGACGAATCAAAAGGCAATTCCCTGCGTTGGTTGCGGGTTATCGGTGCATGACGCGGATGCCCAGTTTTGTAAAAATTGCGGGACGTCGTTGCCGAAACCTGTGGTGGATTGATTTCTGCAACCTGTCCAATATATCGGGTAGAGACGTGCCAGTGGCACGTCTCTACGGGGGTTACGGTATCTGTTCAACGGTTATACCGCCATTCCGCGTTCGGCCTGGCGGCTGCGGATCTGATCTAGACTGCCGACGGGAATGGCAGAAATCAACTGACGCGTGTACGCCTGTTGGGGATGGCGATAGATTTGATCCGGCAAGCCAATTTCCTCAATGCGGCCCCGGTTCATGACAATAATGCGATCGCTCATAAACTTGACCACGCTTAAGTCATGCGAAATAAAAATGTAGGTGAGCTTAAATTCGTCCTGCAATTCCTTGAGCAGGTTCAAGACTTGAGCCTGAACGGAAACGTCCAGTGCTGAAACCGATTCGTCACAGATGATGAACTTGGGGTTGAGGGCTAGCGATCGCGCAATACAAATCCGCTGTCGCTGACCACCCGAAAACTCATGCGGATAGCGGTCTCTGCATTTAGGGTCTAAGCCAACCCGATCCAGCAGATACGACACTCGCTCCTGACAGTTGCGTTTGTTGCGAGTCACAGAATGGATGTTGAGCGGTTCTGCGATCGCCTCACCCACCGTCATCCGAGGATCAAGCGAGCTAAACGGATCTTGGAAGATAATCTGCATTTCGCGCCGCAACTGCCGCAGTTCCTTCGATCCCAGCTTGGTAACATCTCGCTTTTCAAATAAGATTTCACCGCCCATCGGCTTAATCAGCCGCAGCAGCGCGCGGGCCAGCGTGGATTTGCCGCAGCCCGACTCTCCCACCAATCCCAATGTTTCACCCGGATACAGGTCAAACGTGACATTATTCACAGCCATCAAATAACGCTGCGTCTGACCAAACACCCCCCGAACGGGATATCCAACCTGGAGATTTTTCACCTCTAATAGAGGCGACTGGTTTTGCAGTTGGGCAATCCGTGCTGTGGTTTCAGCTTCGCTGACCTCTTCATTCATTCGCAGAGCGCGCTGTACATCCAGAGGTTTCTCTTGAATCACCGCTTCACCCGTCGGAGCCGTCGTCACTTCCATGAAGTCAGCGATGGTCGGCAAATATTTTAGTCGCCGATCGAGCTGTGGACGGCAGGTGAGCAAGCCTTTCGTGTAGGGATGTTGGGGATTCGAGAAGATGTCTAAAACAGGCCCATATTCTACAATCTTGCCCTGATACATCACGGCTACCGTATCAGCAATATCGGCGATGATGCTCAGGTCATGCGTGATGAACATGATGGACATTCCCCGGCGATCGCGCAACTCTCGCAGCAAGTCCAGGATGGTCGCCTGTACAGTGACGTCCAATGCGGTTGTCGGCTCGTCTGCAATCAGCAGAGATGGACTGCACGAAATCGCCATCGCAATCATCACTCGCTGAATCTGCCCGCCCGACAATTCGTGAGGATAGCGGTTCAAAATAGCGTGCTTTTGGTTATTCACATACTCTCGAATCTCTCGCTCCGTCGGCTGAGCTGCCATATGTGCCGGAGATAGGCCAGCTTTAGCAGGCGCATTCAGGGTTTGCTTGCGCCACTCTTCCAGATATCGCTGCTCTAGCTCTTCATCACTGGGCAACAGCCGCACCTCTTGCAGCAAGTTAATCGCCCGACGTCGCGCCTCTGGCACCGCAAGCTGTTGATGCTGACGGATGGCCTCAATCAACTGAAACCCGCACGTATAAACCGGATTTAGCGAACTGAGCGGCTCCTGAAAAATCATGGAAATCTTGCCGCCCCGAAGTTGCTGCATCTGTTCGGCGGTCAGATTCAGCAAATTGACACACTCGCCGTCTTCACCATCTGCAACAGGCCGAAATTGAATATCGCTGGCTGTTACCTGGCCCATCGATCGCGGCACCAGGCCCATGATCGATAAGGCCGTCACGGATTTACCAGAACCCGACTCTCCCACAATGCCTAGCGTCTGTCCCCGTTTCACTTCAAACGAGATACCGTCTACGGCTTTGATGATGCGCTCATTGGCCTTGAACTGAACCTGGAGATCACGAACGTTAAGAATGGTATCTGTCATGGGTGTGAGCGAGAACGTCAAGGATGGATGCCAGCAAATCGTTAGACACCCCCTTAAATAAATAGGATTCTAACAGTGACCGACCCACTGGTGCAGTCAAATTTGGGCTGTTTCCCAAATGCTACCCTGAGATAACAGAACATTGTGCTGAGTTTCCTCTGATGCATCACGCTTCGATTCGCACAGCCGATATTCACCGGGCGATCGCCTTCTATGAGCAGCTTGGCTTTACCGTTTGTGAACGCTTTACGGCTGGGATTACCTTAGCCTGCTGGATGGAGGGGTTGAATGGCCGGATTGAGCTATTGCAGGTGCCGCAGCCCCGTCCTGCTGCCGATGCCTTTGAGGATGAACATTACACGGGCTACTATCACCTCTCATTTGACCTGACCGAAACGGTTGACGATTTGCCGGAATGGCTGGAGGCATTGCAGGGCAAATTCGAGCAGGCCGCACAAGCGTCAGACCAGGTGAAACCCCTCAAAGTTCTGCTGAAACCGATGCAGCAAATAATTGGCGATCGCGTTTATGAAGTCGCCTTTATCGCGGATGCGGATGGATTGCCCCTGGAATTTATTCGCGTGATGGGAGAAGTCTAGGATCGTAGATTTAATAAAACCCGAAACTTAATTTTGGAACGTGCGGCTCTGCCGCACGTTCCAAAATTAAAAATTTGGTTTTAATTTATCCCTGATCCTAGTTACTTGCGGTTGAGCGATGTGCGTCGCTTGGAGATTTGGCTTTTATCTGACACGCGAGTGGGAACGTGCAGCACATCGCCAGTACCCGTTTCGGCATCTCCTTGAACAATCGGCACCGTGAAGTGAAACTGACTGCCCTGATCTCTACCAGCGGACTCTGCCCAGATTTTTCCACCTAATCCCAAAATAATTTGACGGCAGATCGCTAACCCCAAGCCCGTCCCCCCGGCGGTGCGACGCAAGGCTCCTTCTTCCTGATAAAAGCGATCGAACACAGTCTCCAGCCGATTCGGTTCAATACCTCGTCCCGTATCAGTAATGGTGACTTCCAGCATCTTGCTACCATTTGGCTTGGCTTCAATCACGACCTGACCTTTAGGTTCGGTAAATTTGCAGGCATTGTCGAGCAGCTTTGAGAGCACTTCCACCAGCCACTCGCCATCGGCCCGAACAAGGGGAAGCTCTATCGGCACTTTGGATTTGATGCGAGGTAAAGGCATATCAGACTGACGGGCGCGGACGCTGCTGAGCGCTAACTCAACGCACTCATCCAGGGCGATCGCCTCCAGATGCCACTGCACCCGCCCACTTTCTAACCGCGATAGCGTCAAAAAATCTTGAATCAGATTGCGCATCCGTTCGGCATCGGTAAGTGCCGTGCTTAGCATCACCTGACGCAGTTCAGCAGGCATGTCCGGTTCGTTAGCAAGGCTTTCCAGACAGATTTGAATGGTTGAAAGTGGAGTCCGCAGTTCGTGACCTGTAATCGCAATCAGGTTGCTGCGCGTGCGCTCCAGGGCTTCTAGCTGCTGATTCAGGTCTTCCAGGTTCGCGTAGGATTCCGCCTGGATGATAGCAACACCGAGCTGAGTGGCGATCGCCTCTACCATACCAAATTCGTGATCCGACCAGGTGTGTGGATCGCTCTGACAGTGATGTAGCTCCACCACACCCAGCAAGCGGCCCTGATAGACAATCGGCACCATCAACCACGAGCGAATCTTCCAGCGATCGATTACGGGTTGTAGAGCCGATAGGTCAAACCGCTTTTCAGTTTGGGTATTGGGTATCGCAACCATTTCCTGCGTTTCAGCCACTTCCTGAAACAGCGGATTTCCCTGAAGTTGCCAGACATGACCTGCTATAGACGGCAGGGCTTTGTCTTTTAGGCATTCATACGCAATGGTGGTAGTTGCGTCGGTTGCTTTGCAGCGGTAGATCAGACAGCGGCACACATGCATGGCCTGCCCTAATTCATTCGCGGCAACCTTGAAGATCTCTTCGGGGTCGAGCGATCGCCGCACCGCCGAAGTAATCAAATTCACCAATCGCTCCTTGCGCTCTTTAGCCGCAATGGAACGGTAGGCTTTAATCAGCTTGTATTGCCCTGCTTGAAGATGAGTCACCAACCGTTGCGCAAAGGGATCAGGGTCAACCTCTCGCAGGCCGGGTGTTCCATCGACTAAAAACTGGGTTTTAGCGTGCTCAATTTTTTCAGCTAGATCAGGCCGATAGAGTAAAATCCGATCCAACAAAATGCGGCCAGCCTCACAGCTCACCTGCCGATCAAACGTCCAGACTCCCTCGAAGCGCCGGGTTTGATCCATCGTCATCGGTTCCCCCGACTTCTCTTCCTTCGGTCCCACCTCTCGCTCTCGACAGATCAAACAAGACGCATACTGCTGACCGATGACAACCAGATGCCATTCATGGCTGAGCTGATCAGTGTGTTCAAAGGCGATCGTTTCATAGTGATCGGAACCGCTCATAAAACTCGTTTCAGGAGCGGCCAAAACGTAAACCTGAGAGGTTAGTTCTGAAATGCGGAGATAGCGATGCGCTTCCTGTCGATAAAACCGCTCTCGCTGAAAACTGGCAATCACCAAAGGCTGATCCGCTACAGCTAACACCTGGTCTTCCATCGCATGAGACAAAGCGGTCAGGGAAGACTTGAAGTACAGTTGGGGTCGCAGTTGGGGCTGGCTTTGCAGTAACTCTTCCAAAACGGAAGTGGAAATGCTCATTCGACCCAGGTTCCTCTCGGTGTGAAGGGGCTAGTAACGGAGGTTGGCATGGCAACGGTGCGAGAGCGAGCCAGATTGCTCCTTAGTCCACTATATAGTCTTAGCGGCTAACCGCGTAAGAAGACGGAGTAGAGGTATTGGGTGTAGGGTGTTATGGGAAGGGGTGTAGGGTAACTCCTGACTCCTGACTCCTGACTCCTGACTTCTAAGTGGGGTGTGGGGTAGAGAGGAGGATTTTGCTTTGCTTAACAGTGTCGAACAGCACAGTCAAAATTTGTAACTGCGCTACTCTGGAGAAGAGCAACCAAAAGCGTTAGATTTCTCATCAGTCGGGTTCTATTTGGCAAGATATTATGTCTTCTCTTCACACACCTGTTCATTTCTCTGACGACCAGACCATCTGGGATAACCTGAAGCAAGCGATCGCCTCTAGTTCTGGCTTCAAACGCTGGCAGCTAGAGCGTGATTTCGATTCTCAGCCTGAAGTTCTCAGCCAGGATCAACTCGTCCGCCGATATTTGCGAGAAACGCTGGAAACATTGGCTTACTAGGCTAAATCTTTCAATCTATGCCAGGTGGTGTCTGACACTGAAAGTCAGGCACCACCTTTCGCTGTGAACATAGAACGTTGAATTCCTACAGCCCAATGCGCTGCAATACGTTTTCTACCTGATTTTGCAGACTGGCAATTTGTTCAGAGGCTTCAACCAGGCGATCGCCATCCACAAACAGTTCTTCAGTTGGGTAGTTGCGGATTACTTCCATCAGGCTGATGCGACGATCATCGCTGGCCGATAGCACCAACGCCGATCGCATCGCCTGACGGTCAGCCCGCCGAGAGGAGGTATGAATGGCTTCACTCACCTGATCCAGCGCAATGTTACCAATCGAGCTATTGGCAATCTGGTCGAGTAGCCGAGGATTTACTTCTGCTTCCCGATTCAGCGTTCGTCGAATCTCCTGGGGATTTTCGCGCGCCATTCTAAAGTAAGACTGTAGCGTCGGCGAAGCATCTCCCGTTTCAGCAAAGGTGCTCAACTCGTCTACCGACACAGATCGTTGCAGCACTCCATACTTCAAGACAACCCGTTCAGCGGCGATCGCTCCAGTACCGTGGAGCAATACGCCTAACCCAACCCCAAGCTGCAACACCCAGTGCCATGTCCCGTGTTGTGAGCGCATAGTATTTGCTCCTGTATCAACTGATGACCCATACCTTGACGACACTAACGCAAAATGAGTTGCGTCGGGGGAACCAGCAGCCCTTCTCGTGATGCAAATCGGGGCAGTACAAGCTCGACTGCGACGAGTGCACTGTCCCAATTGCGAGTTTGGCGCCTCCGATGGGCACGCCAAACCCGCCATCGGTTTCAACATGAGAATTACCGGGAACCAGAGCGCTCTTCCAAAAGTCTGAAAAAATCTAGGCAACGATAGACTCTTTCCGGTTAGAGGCATTGCCTGGTAAACTGCCATTTTTCAGTTAAGCGCAATACATTCTCTAGAAATGGCACGATTAAAGCTTGGGGGAGTGGCGGTTAAACCCGCAACGACCAGAACCAAACCTGCGATCGCAGGTTGCAAATGACCGAATCCGCGCAGGCGGACTTCGTTCGGATAGCCGCGAATTCATTCGCCAGGTTCAGTTCCCCAACCGTTAGATACACCCCTTTGAAATCGGTGTCAGGTTTTGCTCTTCATCAGAGAAGTAAAACTAAATCGCCCCCATGTATACAAACTCCGCTGAATCGAACCCCAATTCATTCTTGTGTAACACGTTCGCTGAGCAAACGTTTCACGGAAAATAAAACAGGGTTTACGAAACGGATTTCGTATTACACGTAACCCATAAATGGTCTTGAAGATTAGCACAACTATGAAATCTAAGGGTTCTCGTGCGAATAGGCCGACCCCCCTCCGTATTCGCCCCCGTCCACAGAGAATGGCGTTCTCCTGGCCGCTTAGTCTAACGGCTCTGCTAGTTTTTACAGGCGCGAGCGCCCCCCTCTCTGCTCAAACGGTTAACCAACCGCCCCTCTCCACGGCCCAGGTGCCAGTCAATGCCAGAGTCCTGTATGTGAATCCAGCAGCAGGGCTAGATGGCTCCGACCGCGGTGCGCTGGACAATGCCCCCTTTCGCACCATCACCTACGCCTTGCAGCAGGCCCAACCGGGCACGATCATTCAGCTTGCTCCCGGCACCTACAGCCGCGACACTGGCGAAGTTTTTCCGCTGGTGCTGCGTCCGGGGATTAGCTTGCGGGGAGATGCGTCTACCAAAGGCCAAACGGTTTTGATTGTCGGCAGTGGGGCGTATATCAGCCCCACCTTTGCCCGTCAGAACGTGACCATTCAATCGCTTGAAAATAGTGAACTGATTGGCGTTACCGTCACCAATACCAGCATTCGGGGCACTGCCGTCTGGATCGAATCGGGCAATCCTCTGGTTCGCAACAGCACGTTTTCCAACAGCCTGCGCGACGGCGTCTTTATCACGGGCAATGCGGCTCCTCGAATTGAAGGTAATGTCTTCACCAAAAACGATGGTAATGGCATCTCGATCGCCCGTAGTGCGCAGGGCGAAATTCGAGGCAATGTGTTTCAAGATACGGGGTTTGGCATTGCGGTCAGCGACAATGCGGCTCCCAGAATTACCGATAACCAGATCATCAACAACGTGGATGGGGTAGTCAATTCCAATGCGGCACGACCCATCCTGCGAAACAACGTGATCGAAAGCAACACCCGCGATGGACTGGTGGCGATCGCCAATTCCCAGCCCGATTTAGGCACCGCCGATAGTCCGGGCAAAAATGTGATTCGCAACAACGGTCGCTACGATGTCTACAATGCCACCCGCAGCAACACCATTCTGGCGGTAGGCAACGAAATTGATAGCGATCGCATCTCTGGTCTGGTCGATTTTGTGGCGATCGATGCACCGCCGTCCCAGTTCAGCGATGCGCGCGGCCACTGGGCACAGGCGTACATTGATGCGCTCGCCGCTCAGGGCATTATTGGCGGATTCCCAGACGGCACCTTTCGGCCCGATGCCCCCGTCACTCGCGCTGAGTTTGCCTCCATTGTGGCTAAGGCATTTTCGCCCGCTCCCAAGCGAGAGGCCGTGAATTTTGTCGATATTGAGTCTGGTTTCTGGGGACGGCAGGCGATCCAGTCGGCCTATCAGGGTGGGTTCATGGCAGGCTATCCAGGACAGCGCTTTCAGCCCAATCAGCAGATTCCTCGCGTGCAGGCGTTGGCGGCTCTAGTAAGTGGACTGGGACTCAGCAGCACCAACAGTGCCGTAGTCAGCCAATATCAAGACGCCAGCCAGATTCCCGATTGGGCAGGGGGGGCGATCGCCGCTGCCACCCAAAATGGCATTGTGGTCAATTACCCGATCGCGACTCAACTTAACCCCAACCAGCAAGCGACCCGTGGCGATATTGCCGCGTTCGTTTATCAGGCGCTAGTCAAATCGGGGCGAGCCAATCCGATTAGTTCTCCCTACGTTGTCACTGCGCCATAGATCGCCTAGCGACTGAAGTTACGGCTACCTGAACAACGTGAGTTCGATAGCGCCAATTCAGCCGCGCGGCGCGCGGCTGAATTGGCACAAAACCGTGCCCCGCGCGTCGCGCGGGGCACGGTTTTGTGCGTTCGTCGAATTCACGTTGAACAAAGTTCGCCTTCGCGGACTGTCGCTAAGCACCTAACATAGCAATCGTTGAGACAGTTAGGACAAGGGGGTGTGGGGGCTTTGCCCCAGCCAGGGGTTCCACCCCTGCACCCCGTCTTAACTAACCCTTCAATTGCTATATGCCTGTGTTTCGGGGGAATTGTGCGACGCATAATTCCCCGAAATGTTAGATATCCCAGGCGGCCTGAAAGAAATCCCGTTCACACTCCATCGCATAACGATAGGTGGATTGCACCAGAGGCGTTAACGTAGCGTAGCGTTCCGCTAAGTCTGCCAACTGGTGGGCCAACGGCTCAAACTCATCGCTGCTATACGTGCGAATCCAATCCACGTACTGATGATCAGGGATGGTAGGCTGAGCCAGCGTTTGCCCCAAGAATGCATAAAGCCGCATACAGGGCAGCATTGCTGCCGTTGTCACGCCAACATCCTGACTCCAGGCGATCGCCAGCAAAAAGTCGGTATACCGTCGAGTCGCGGCTCCCGGCGTCACATCCTGAAGCGTTACGCCCCACTGAGTCGCATAGGCTTGATGCAGTTTGAGTTCTTGCAAAACACCCGCTGCCAGATTGTGAAAAACACCAAACCCTTGCCAATCTGGCGCTTTAGCCGCTGCAATGCTATACGCACGGGCAAAGGCTTCTAGAAAAAACGCATCCTGGCTGACGTAATAGGCAAACTTTTCTCGCGGCAACGTACCATCTCCAATGCCCTGGACAAACGGATTGTGGAGAGAGGCGATCGCCAAATCTTGATTCGTCTGCCAGAGTTGTTCAGCAATAGACATATCTACTCGTTTCAGAATCGTATAGCGGTGGTCATGTCTGGTAGACCATTAAAACCCAAAAGGATAGGGGCCTTCGCCCCCAGACAGGGGTTCTCCCCCAGCACCTCGTCCTCGTCCAAAGATACAGCTTTAAGCACATAAAATAACGTTCCCAGGGTTTTGGCCTGGGAACGTGAAAAGCTATGAATCAAACGTGAACCCTTAGCGACGCATCGCTAATCACACTTGATGATTAATTGCTAGCAGCTTTAGCAGCTGGCTGAGCACCGACCAAACGCTCATAGGTCGCGCGCATCTTTAGACC
The DNA here is from genome assembly GCA_036703095.1 of Crinalium sp. Classification (GTDB taxonomy): domain Bacteria; phylum Cyanobacteriota; class Cyanobacteriia; order Elainellales; family Elainellaceae; genus DATNPS01. The sequence continues at coordinate 16,091 of DATNPS010000136.1, forward strand.
CACGAGCACCTGGAACAAACCGCTACCGTTGTTAGAACCGGGATATTCCTTGTGCTTCAGCAACAGTTCCGTCATCTCACCATAGTATTTGGTCGAGGTGTTGCTGAGGTGGCTTTCGATGTAGATCAGCTCTTCTAGCTTGTCAAACTGACCATCGACTTCCAGCACCGAGACGTTGTGCTTGTAGTAGGTATCAGGCCCGTAGAACATCCGGATACCGGGCCAAGAGCAGGTCAGCTTACGACCACAGGGAATCCAGTCAATCGTAGACCCTTCGTCAAACAGATAAACGGGGTCAAATCCTTCAACGCCATCCTTCTGAATCAGGCGAACGCGCAGCACCTTGCGCTCTGTGTCGTCCTTGATCAGCTTGGTGGGCAGAATCTGAATGACCACATCGGCATGTTCCTTTTGAGGATCGATGTAGGCCATAAAGTCAGGGCGACGGGAGTTGATGGCGGCCAATACGTCTTCATAGGTGTGGCCACGCTCTGCCATGTCGCGCTGAATCTTCCAGGCAATCTTCACTTCATCGTCAATGTCGAGGTAGACGCTGAAATCAAGCAGCGATCGCACCCGCTCATCATACATGGGGTGCAGACCTTCAACCACAATGATTCGGTTGGGATAAACCTTTTCGGGAGGATCAATCATCCCGGTTTCATGGTTGTAGATCGGCTTATCAATCACATTGCCTTCTTTGAGCGCTTTAATTTGCTCATACATCAGGTCAAAGTTATTGGCTTTGGGGTTTAATGCCGTTACGCCTGCCTCTTTGCGCTGCTTGCGATCCAGAGTGTGGTAGTCGTCCAGGCAGATGACTGTCATCAGCTCTTCCCCAAACAAATCTGCCAAGCGGCGTAAGAAAGTAGATTTGCCACAGCCGGAGTCTCCGGCAACGCCAATTACAACCACACGATCTGGCTTACTGGTCATAGCTTCCCTCTAAACAAATAAAACGATTTACCGAACCACGTCTATACAGACCCAATCTCCAACCTTGAGCTTTTATCACCCAAAGCGATCGCCCCTTCAAAAAAAGAGGACAAAATTATCCCTTACAACTTTGAGCCTTTGACTTGCCTGATACTGCTATCAGTAGAAAATGACAAAAGCCCCTAGTCGCTACCGATCTAAGAGGACCCAGCTCTACCCGGTAAGTATTTAATCCTAGTCAATAAAACAGATCCTACCAGAATGACGTTTTACCAACAAGGTTTCAGCCGTTGAACTGCTGCTCAAACCGTATCTACGTTAAACGTGGTGTTGCGAACTGAAGATGGATTCCGATTCGAGTATTGCACTGAATGACAGCACTCAGTCTCAGACGTCGATCCTCAGATTTAGCAAGACCTAAAACCTCGTTTGTCTTTGAGAATGAAAAAACTTCAGCATCAAAAACAGATTTGGGTTAATAACTATGCTAAAGGCAATTGGGCATTTAAAAAAAATGAAAATGAGCCTATATTGACATTCTTTAAGCAAGTTGATCGGTATTGTAAAGCGGAACATCGGTGTTGAATTTTTCCACACCGAGTGTATTTCGCCTTACGACTTGCGCTAATGGTACGCTAAGTACAGTCAGGTCTAAATTCTCGGACTGAGTTCGCAATTTGGGCTGGCATTTGGTTGAAAGCACTATATGGTTTTATAAAGTGCTAGTTTTGGGTCAAGGGAGTTATTGATTTAGCAATGTACAATCCAAGCGCAGCAGGTGGGGCCGCCAACTCGCCCTCCGGTAGCCGCCTCTTCGTTTATGAGGTAGAAGGGCTACGCCAGAATGATGAAACTGACAAACTCGACTACCCGATTCGGCGTAGCGGCAATGTATTTATTACAGTGCCCTACAGTCGTATGAATCAGGAGATGCAGCGAATTAATCGCTTGGGTGGCAAGATTGTCAGTATCCGACCTGTAACTGCTGAAAGCGTAGCCAACGGCCAAGTGGCGACATCTAGTTCTGAACCGAAACCGTCAGCACAAGAGAGTAAGCCCATGACTCAAGCAAAGGCCGCTAAAGCTGATATACCTGTCAATATTTACCGTCCCAATGCCCCATTCATTGGTAAGTGCATTTCTAATGAAACGCTACTGAAAGACGGAGCCATTGGTGTTGTTCAACACATCGTCTTCGACATCTCTGAAGGCGACTTGCGCTATCTAGAAGGCCAAAGTATCGGCATCATTCCAGATGGCACAGACGACAAAGGCAAACCTCACAAACTCAGACTATATTCCATTGCCTCTACCCGGCATGGCGATAATGTTGACGACAAAACCGTTTCCCTCTGTGTTCGTCAGCTTGAATACAAGCATCCTGAAACAGGCGAAACCGTGTATGGGGTTTGTTCAACCTTCCTGACCCAACTCGCTGTTGGTGCAGATGTTAAGATCACTGGGCCAGTCGGTAAGGAAATGCTCTTACCCAGCGACCCAGAGGCTAATATCATTATGTTGGCGACCGGAACGGGGATTGCGCCATTCCGCGCCTACCTGTGGCGGATGTTTAAGGATGCCGAAAAAGCCGTAAACCCTGATTATCAGTTCAAGGGTTTCTCATGGCTCATCTTCGGAATTCCAACCACTCCCAATATTCTCTATAAAGAAGAACTGGAAGAAATCCAACAAAAGTATCCCGATAACTTCCGTTTGACCTATGCCATTAGCCGTGAGCAGAAAAACTCTGAGGGCGGCAGAATGTATATCCAGCATCGCGTGGCTGAACATGCCGATGAACTCTGGAACCTGGTTAAGCAAGAAAAAACTCACACATACATTTGCGGTCTGAAAGGCATGGAAGACGGCATTGACGCTGCAATGACGGCAGCGGCAGCGAAGGAAGGTGTGAACTGGAAAGAATACCAACGCTCGATCAAAGAACGTTGGCACGTTGAAACCTACTAATCCGTAGGTTCGGTTCAAATTAATAGCATCATGTGGACTATCCCCGACGTGACCTGTTAAAGGCACATCGGGGATTTTCATATGCAAATCCCTGTGACATATTCCATACCCCGTAGAGACGTGCCAATGGCACGTCTCTATCCCAAATATCGGTTACAACCAGAATGGGCCACAACGCAATCCAAATTGATCAATACCCAATTTGCGCATCATTTCATCGCCCATGCGCCTGTAAATAGGGCGATCGCTTGTTTGGAAGGTGCGATCGCCCCCTCAACAACCGACTAATCTATAACCGCAATACACTCAATTTCGACGCGCACATCTTTGGGCAAGCGAGAAACCTCTACACAGGCACGAGCAGGAGCCTCTGCATCCCCAAATGCCTGCGCATAGACGGCATTCATGGCGCTGAAGTCATTCATATCGGCCAGAAATACAGTGGTCTTCACGACATCCTGAAACGTTGCTCCGGCGGCTTTGAGAATCGCTTCCACGTTTGCGATCGCCTGTTCCGTCTGTTTCGTAATATCTCCCTCTCCAACAATCTGACCCGTTGCCGGATCGAGGGGAACCTGACCCGCCACAAAAATGAGTTGACCTGTCGCGGCGATCGCTTGATTGTAAGGCCCAACAGGAGCAGGAGCCTGATCAGTTTGAATCACTTTTCTCATATCGGCCAGAAACAAACGGCTAGGTTGAACATAATCAACTATAAGCCCTTAAGACAGCTTGGGGCGCACGCCGCGATCGCGATAGTAGCGATAATCCCGAAGAATGCGATCGTGGTCAAAGCAAAGGTTGTTGGGCAACTGCCACAGCTCAAAGATTTTTAGATCCTTAGCATCGTCCCTGGCCTCTGGTTGGCCTTTTCCAGCGGCAACAAACACGACACTCAGCGTATGCTGCCGAGGATCGCGGTTTGGGTCAGAGTAGACCTGAAACTGCTCGACCAATCGGACATGCAATCCGGTCTCCTCTTCGGCTTCTCGCACCGCCGCCGCTTCAGCAGATTCGCCATAGTCGATAAAGCCACCTGGCAAGGCCCATCCGAGCGGAGGATTCAGCCGCTCAATCAAGATAATGGGACGGTAAGGGCGATCCATCATCTCGATGATGATGTCAACGGTAGGGGTAGGATTTTTATAAGTTTGTGCCACGATTCCAAGGGGGCGTCAGATCAAACGGGCATTTAAACAACATGAGTTCGACGAACGACGTTTGAGAGAGTAGCGCGACGCGCCACTCTCCCAAACGCCTAATTTTGCGGGCACATCGCGTCCGCAAAAGTGGGCGATCGAATTCACATTAAAAGCAAGTCAGTCCAAATAGACTTAGGAATCATTAAAACCCAAAAGGTGAATGTCAGACGCACAGTTCATAATGTGCGTCTGATGTATCCACAGTCATGCCCGTTAGGACAACAAAAACTAAGGGAGTGTGGAGACTACGCCCCAGCCAGGGATTCCACCCCGGCACCCCGTCCTAACTCAAATTCACACAGCCATATTCACCTTTTTGGAAGAGGCAGAGAGCAGACGGCAAATGTTCTCCTGACTCCTGACTCCTGACTTCCGCCTAATTGCCCCGCAGAAAGTGTCTCACCGTCTTCAATAGCTCCGGTGGATGAAAGGGTTTCGTAATGTATGCATCGGCTCCTTGCTTCATTCCCCAGTAGCGATCGAACTCTTCACTTTTGGTGGAGCAGATGAGCACCGGAATGTTTTGCGTGGTCGGTTCATTCTTAATCCAACGGCAAAGCTCATAGCCATTCATCTGCGGCATGATCAGATCCGTAATGACTAAATCGGGAGCCTTCGACTGAATTTGCTCTTTGGCCTCAACGCCATTGGTGGCTTCAATAACCTTGATGCCATTTTTTTGCAGCAGTTCTGAAAGCATGTGCCGCAGCGTCTGGCTATCATCTACAATCAAAACCGTGCTCATAACTCCCTTCTTAATACCTGGATATCCTTGACGCTTAGCGGATGCTGACCAGTCCCCGTTACTGACATACCGAGAATCCAGCGCATCGAGTGTAACGGCAGCAATTGCACCAACGCAATCCCATCATCATGTTCTGCCCCATTCTGCTCCATAAGCAGTATTCCCACAATCAATTTGAATATCTTGCTTTGGATGCAAGGGTTTAACCCACTTGAGAAATTAGAATTTTTTGAGAGAAAAATAAAATTCCTAAGGAGTAAGCTGTATCTTCGGGTGATGCCTGGGATGAAGGTGATGCACCGTTTCCCTTACTTAGCCGATCGAAGGCATGAGAAATTATTGCCCTGGTAACAGATTTACGGCCAAAGCAGTCGCGACTCCGGATCACTTTAACAATTGTGTCAAGCAGATGTTGGCCTTGGCAAGCATGGAGACCTATGGGATTTGCATGAAAACTGCCTTGGGAAAGCACCCATTCGGTGGCATGATAATGAATTAGAAAAGCTCAATGGAAGGTTGAGCTTGGCTGTGTTGAGATCCCGATGACTGAGGTACGTTTTTAAGGAGAACCATTCGTGCTTAAGAAACGCATTTGGCTTGCCGTAGTCACTGTCTTCTTTGCGTGGCAGATGCTTGTGGGAGGCGCGATCGCCGCTGAACTCGATGAAGCCACTCGCACCATTACACTCAATGAAACAGGAGACACTGTTGTTCTGACTCCCCAGCAAGTCGCAGAAGGTAAGCGTCTATTTAACTATGCCTGTGGTCAATGCCATGTGGGTGGTGTCACCAAGACTGACCCTAACGTTGGTCTTGATCCTGAAGCACTTTCCCTTGCTACTCCTCCACGCAATAACGTTGAATCGCTGGTTGACTATTTGAAAAACCCCACCACTTATGACGGGTTAGAGTCGATCGCTGAGCTGCATCCTAGCACTCAAAGCACAGACATCTTTCCTAAGATGAGAAACCTCACCGATGATGACTTAGAAGCTATTGCTGGTCACATTCTGCTACAGCCTAAAGTTGTGGGCGAAAAATGGGGCGGCGGCAAAATCTACTATTAACGCAGGCCAAGCTCAAGGCTGCTTACCGAGTATGGTGTTGTACGTGGGTAAGGGCCTTGATGTTGGTCATCGTGATTTGCTTGGGTATGGTTGCAGATCCGTCGCCAGCCCAAGCAGCTTCTTTAGATCCTTATGTCACCCGGTATCTAAAGGCTAATGAGCCAGTTGAGCTGCAAGTTGATGAGCAAGGAGCGGTTCAACCGTTCTCTGCCGAAGACTTATCCATCGGCAAGCGTTTGTTTGATGAGAACTGCAAAAACTGTCACGTTGCTGGTGCAACGTTGCCCGATCCAACTGTACCGTTATCACTTGAAGCGCTTCATCAAGCGACTCCACCTCGTGACACCATCAGCCGCTTAGTGGCCTATCTGCGTCAACCCATGACCTATGATGGCACCGAAGACACTTATGTGTGTCGCCAAGTCTCTGAAGACTGGATGGGGCCGTCAGACGCAGAAAAGCTAGCTGCCTTTATTTTAAGGGCTGCCCAAAAAGCACCCGGTTGGGGTACGAGCCAGTTTTAATGGTTGGGTTTGGAGGCATGGGCGATCGCTCACATCTCATATCCCCTGCGGCTATCTCGTGTCAGAAAAGCTACTTCTTAAGAAAGATTGGCTTTAAGTAAATATTAGAAGATTAACCATTCAGGCTAGAATTCTACTTGAATAACGAATTCAACTTAAACCTTCCGAGGTAAACCATGAAATTGATTGCTCGAGTTTCACGGAGTTTAAGTGTCGCCCTATTCACCCTTGTGTTAGTTGTTGGCAGTTTCTTTTTGGCAGTTTCACCTGCTTCTGCCGACACCGTTACAGTCAAAATGGGTGCTGATAGTGGCATGTTGGTATTTGATCCTGCCAACGTGACCGTTCATCCTGGCGACACTGTAAAGTGGGTTAACAATAAGCTTCCTCCCCACAACATCATGTTTGATGACAAAACCATTCCTGGTGGAGAGAAAGCATTGGCTAGCAAGCTTTCCCACGATCAACTCATGTTCTCTCCTGGAGAAACTTATGAGGTAACCTTCTCCGCTGATCTACCTGCTGGCACCTACACCTATTACTGCGCTCCTCACCGGGGTGCTGGAATGGTCGGCAAGATCACAGTAGAAGGTTAAATCAACAGTTGGACATCCTGATGTAATACATCACGGTTTGATTCAACTTGATTCAACCATGAATCTTTCGTCATTTACATTCCACTCGTTGGAATGTCTTGAATAAATGACATAAACAGATGAAGAGCGATATGCCCGGTGCGCAGGTTAGATATACATTCTGCCTTTTTGCCTGGTATGTCGCTCTTCAAGCATTGTGGAGGGGGGGTTGTTCATCTGCGGAAACCCTTCGCAGGAGGGAAAGCAGATATTGGTAAATTCGTTATTCTTTGCGATGTAAGCAATCAGGAGAAACGGCTGTGGTTCCCCTTCGCGATGATAACCCGACAACAATTACGCCTTACGTCACCTATGCGCTAGTTATTCTTAATATTTTAGTTTTTGTCTATGAATTGACCTTACAGCAAGGGCAACTACAAAACTTTTTTGAAACATGGGCCGTTGTCCCCAGAGAACTGACGGCCAGTTTTGAGGGACGCGGAAATCCAATTGAGTGGATTACGCTGTTTACGTCTCAGTTCTTGCATGGCGGCTTTTTGCATGTGGGCGGCAACATGCTGTTTCTCTGGATTTTTGGCAATAATGTCGAAGATCGGTTAGGACATATCAAATATTTAGTGTTCTATTTGGCCTGTGGAGCCTTGGCTGCGTTGACGCAGTGGTTTTTTACGTCTGGGTCAGAAATTCCGTCGCTGGGGGCGAGTGGGGCGATCGCAGGCGTGATGGGGGCTTATATCCTGCGGTTCCCCAATGCAAAAGTGTTAACGCTCATTCCGTTGGGCATTATCCTGGCTCCAATTCGCATTCCGGCGATCTTTTTTCTGGGGTTTTGGTTTGTCCAACAGGCGCTATACGGAATCGCCAGTTTAGGCGCAACCACTAACATTGGCATGGAAAACGGGGGTGTTGCGTATTGGGCACATGCAGGAGGGTTTATCTTTGGCGCAATCTTGGGGCCAATCTTGGGACTCTTCAGCAATCCTGATGTCCCTAGCAAATCCTATCGGTAACGGTGAATTTAACATCGTCACTCGTCGCCAAGCTTCTGCTTGGCCATCTGTGGTTGAAAGCTCCTGATTCCAGCGGGCGATCGCGGTGAGTTTGCACTTCTACGCCGTTCGAAGCGATTTCCTGGTATAGAACCTTGAAAAGCAAAGGGGGGAGGGCTTTGCCCCAAACAAGGATTCCATCCCTGCACCCCGTTTAATGCTAAGGAACGCAAATTTATTAAAACCAAAACTTAATTTTTGAAAGTGCGGCTGAGTCACGCTTTCAAAAATTAAGTTTTGGTTTTAATAATCCATGATCCTAAGTGAATTCGATAGTCCAATCTTGTGTGCGCGACGCGCACACAAGATTGGACTGGTGGGAGAGTGATGCGTCGTGCCACCCTCCCAATAGTTCGTTCGTCGAATTCAGGTCAAACATCAGAAAAAAAATAAGCGGCTTGCTGACATCATTTGCCAACAAGCCGCTTATTGTGTCAAATAGTAAACGAGCATGGAGGGATTCGAACCCCCGACCCTCAGAACCGGAATCTGATGCTCTATCCACTGAGCTACATGCCCATCAACCTATCGCAGTATAGCATTTTGCAACCACACATGCCGTATAAGCTTTTATTTGTCTGTCTGGGTAATATCTGTCGCTCTCCGGCGGCTGAAAATATTATGAATCACTTGATTGAGCGACGCCAGCTCGATCAAGACATCGCCTGCGATTCGGCAGGTACCGGAGGCTATCACATCGGAAACCCACCCGATCGCCGCATGGCCGCCGCTGCCAGCCAAAAATTAGGGATTACGCTACGCGGGGCCGCCCGTCAGTTTCAACGAACTGATTTCGAGCGATTTGATTTAATTTTGGCGATGGATCGGGAGAATTATCAGGATATTTTGCGGTTAGATCCCAAAGGCCAATATGACCATAAAGTAAAGCTCATGTGCGAGTTTTGCCGCCGCCATCCCGATGAAGAAGTGCCCGATCCGTATTATGGCGGCGCGGACGGGTTTAATTACGTGATTGATTTGCTCACCGATGCCTGTGAAGGGTTGCTGCACGAAGTCACAGAAACCTACTCGACCAGGTGATGCTCCATCGCAAAGCGCACTAGCTCCGCCCGATTGTTGGCATTGGTTTTGCGGAGCAATGTGCTGACATATTTTTCAACGGTGCGGGGGCTGAGGTGGAGGCAGTCACCAATCTGAGCATTAGACATACCATCGGCCAGCAGGTCGAGGACGTCTCTTTCTCGCTGCGTAATATCAATCGTAGGGGCGAGTGCCTTTACCTGCACCTTCGCATCTGGATTAGACGATCTATGATTATCGTCTGACTGGAGTGTATCGGTAGCCTGTGCGCGTAGACGCCATTCAGACTGAATCATTTGCGATCGCTCTAACAAATTGCGAATCACAGCGCCTAGTTCATCTAAATCAAAGGGTTTGGGTAAATAGGCATCACAGCCGAGCTGATAGCCCCGGATGCGCTCCTCAGTATTGATACGTGCCGTCAAGAAGATAACGGGCAGCAACCGAAATGCAGGCTTGCGGCGCACCTGCCCCACCAGTTCATACCCGTCCATTTGCGGCATCGTAATGTCTGTCACGATCAAATGGGGTTGATGCTGTTCGACCAACGCCAGTGCCTTTGAACCGTTTTCTGCCGAAACCACGATGTAACCAGATAATTCGAGATAATCGCTGATGGAAAGCCGAGTTCCTGGGTCATCATCAGCCACGAGGATGGTCAGAGGCATGAGGCTCCAAGTTTAGCGTAGATATCATGAAACATAATCATTCCTAGCCTAAGCCAAGATCACTTAAAAGTTGTCAGTGGAGTTCCCAACTTCTATACAGAAAATCGATTCTCTATAAAACTAAGCTGCTCTTAACCGAGAGGCAATCCACTGTTGTAACCTGCAACCTTCTGCAATTCGTGATCATGAAATGTTAGGGAAGTAGGATGAATGTTTTATCCATTCAGAGGTTTTACCCTTGCCCGCTGTCCTAACAACGCGTTCAGCTGTGATGGAACTGCTATAGCATTCACAATCTAGCGGTAAACAAGGAGATAGGGGCTGTGCTCCTAGACAGGGATTTCACCCCAGACCTCGTTGAAATTGCAGTTGGAACCGTCAACTATTTACAGAGCAAAATTTAACAGCGATTCTTAATAAGAAAATTTTAACAATTTCTCAAGCTCTCTAGAAGGACGGGCAAAAAACTGACACATGTAGAATCATATTTTATTTGCCTGGATCACAAAATTTAAACTTGAGACCCTGGTATTATGAAGCTAGATTAAGCTTTCGGGACTTTTGATAAAAAAATGCGTGCTACCATCTGGGTGGCAGCTGGTTATGGGTAGCGGTTCTCTTTCTTAATCCCCGTGGTGTAGGAGAAACAGGAGTGCAAAATAATTTTGCGAAAGGACAGGCGAATGCCTACGCCCAGCGCAATCAACTTGACCCAATTCGGGTTGGTGTGATTGGGGTTGGCAGCATGGGGCAAAAGCACACGCGTGTTCTGAGTTTGCTAAAAGATGTAGAGCTAGTCGGCGTCTCAGACGTTAACGTCGAGCGTGGTCTAGACACGGCTGGCAAGTATCGCGTTCGGTTCTTTGAAGACTATCATGACCTTCTGGCCCATGTGGATGCGGTTTGTATCGCCGTTCCTACCCGTCTCCATTATGCTGTGGGCATGGCCAGTCTTCAGGCTGGTGTTCACGTTTTAATCGAGAAGCCGATCGCCGCCAGTATCGGCGAAGCAGAAAGTCTGGTTAATGCGGCGGCTGAATCTCACTGCATTTTGCAGGTCGGGCATATTGAGCGATTTAACCCGGCCTTTCAGGAACTCAGTAAAGTTCTCAAAACCGAGGAGCTGTTAGCGCTAGAAGCCGATCGCATGAGTCCTTACTCCGATCGCGCCAATGATGTATCGGTCGTCCTCGATTTGATGATTCACGATATTGATTTGCTGCTGGAGTTGGCGGGCGCGCCAGTCGCCAAGCTAACGGCCAGCGGGAGTCGAGCATCGGATTCGGGCTATTTGGATTACGTTACGGCTACCTTGGGGTTTGCCAATGGTATTGTCGCCACCTTAACGGCAAGCAAAGTCACACATCGCAAAATTCGGCGGATTGCGGCACACTGCAAAAATTCGCTAACCGAAGCAGATTTTCTCAACAATGAAATCCTGATCCATCGGCAGACGACGGCTAATTGCCTGACCGACTACGGTCAAGTGCTGTATCGGCAAGATGGTTTGATTGAAAAGGTTTATACCAGCAATATTGAGCCGCTGCACGCTGAGCTGGAGCACTTCGTCAACTGCGTGCGAGGCGGAAATCAGCCCTCGGTGGGTGGTGAACAGGCTCTTAAAGCACTGCGTCTAGCTAGTCTGATTGAACAGATGGCCCTGGATGGTAAAGCGTGGCACCATCATGATTTGGAAACTCTGGTTGTCAATTCATCGGTGATCGCCGTTTAAGCACACTCAATCAACACGTTGAGAGGAGAATATCCCTTCCGGATATTCTCCTCTCAACGTGTTTTCAATAACTTAACGTGAATTCGATAGCCCGATTTTGCGAGCGCGGCGCGCTCGCAAAATCGGGCTTTTTGGGGCGTTGCGCAACGCGCAACTCCCCCAAAGCCCGATTTTGCGAGCGCGTCGCGCTCGCAAAATCGGGCTATCGAATTCAAGTTAAGTTATTGAAAATACCTTGAGAGGAGAATCTCCGGAAGGGAGATTCTCCTCTCAACGTGTTGATTGAATGTGCTTAAACAGCG
>DATNPS010000137.1:0-5806 GCA_036703095.1 Crinalium sp.
TAGGCGCAGATAATCTTCAGCAGGCCCTTTTGTTCAAGGTCTTCAAAGTCAATGCCCCAGGAATAGGCGTTTCGGGATAGCTGCGCGCGCGACTCCTCATAGGCAAACAGAATGGCGCGTTCGCCCACCTTACAGGCATCCTGTAAGAACATACTGACCAGAAGGGTTTTGCCCGTTCCGGTTGCACCAGTCGCCAGGATGATGGAATCTTTGAAAAAGCCACCACCGCACATCTCGTCCAGCGTTTTCACACCCGACGACACGCGAGCATTGGACGATCGCTGAGTGAGACGCATCGCACCGAGCGGGAAAATATTGATCCCATCATTGGTGATCGTGAAGGGATATTCCCCTTTCATGTGGGTGGTTCCCCGCAGTTTCAAGATTTCAATCGTGCGGCGTCGCCGTTCCCCTTCCAACACGTTGCGAACAATCACCACGTTATCCGAGACAAATTCCTCTACCCCAAATCGAGCTACTGGGCCGTATTCTTCAATCCGCTCAGTGGTCATGATCGTGGTCGCGCCCACTTGTTTCAGCCGCGCGACCAGACGGAAAATTTCGCGCCGGACGACAGAAGCCGCGTCATATTGTTGAAAGACAGCTGTGACGGAATCGATCGACACTCGCTTCGCCTTGTATTTACGGATGGCATACTGAATCCGCTCAATCAGGGCAGACAGGTCAAAGTTACCGACAACCTCCTGACCTTCGGGATCAGGCGACGCATCGAGAATAAATAGCTTGCCGCCATCAATCAGCTTTTGCAAATCCCACCCAAAGCTGTGGGAGTTTTTGATGATATCTGCCGGAGATTCTTCAAAGGTGACAAAAATCCCCGGTTCATCAAATTGAGTAATGCCGTTGTAGAGAAACTGTACGGCAAATAAGGTTTTTCCGGTACCTGAGGTGCCACTGACGAGGGTTGTCCGACCAACGGGCAAGCCCCCGTTGCTGATATCGTCGAACCCCTCAATCATGGTGCGAATTTTCTGGACTCCTCCCACAGTTAAGCTATCCTGTTGTCCAGCCTGGTTCGTTTGCGTCATAAGTGTGTCTTAATGGCATCGATAAAGCAAAAAATTTCAAAGGGTGTATAGCAGTTCTAAACTCAGGTGTGAGATAGCTGGGTCGTGAGAAGCACACTCCACTGGGGCATGGCTCTCACACCCCTTTTGGAATTGCTAATGCGATCGAAGATGTTACAAATCATTTTGTTCATCTTCCCGCAACTCATCATACAGAAGGTCGAGGCCAATCAAGACTTTTTCACGATCAGAAAGGTCACCAATGATTTTACGCACCGGAGGCGGCAAGATCTTCGACAGCGTCGGGGTCGCCAAAATCTTGTCTTCTTCGGCTAGCTGTGGATTTTTTAACACGTCAATCACTTTGAGGGCGTAAACTCCTTGGAATTCCTTTTCTAGAATATTGTTGAGAGTTTTCAAAGCCCGCACCGAATTAGGCGTGTTTCCAGCCACATAGAGTTTGAGGATATAGGTCTTCTTTAGAGGACTCATGAGTGTGATCAAGTAATTTTAACGGACTGGAATAGCAAATCGGGGAGGTTGCCCCTGAGTCAGGATTCTCTAGGAATGGAGCGACGATACATTTCGCATAAATGAGCGATGGTGTCAATCAAGGTGAGGCGATAGTCTAGCAAAACTTCATCGCTGCGCCCTTCCAGTTTGAGCTGTTTGGCGAATTCATCCATTAGCTCCATGTGTATTTCAACAATTTGAGCCACTGGCACATCTGCAAAAAAAGCCAGATTAACAAAGGTGTCAATTTTTTGATTCAGATTGTCTTGACTGGAGAAATAGCTAAGGATGATCTGACGATAATCCGTTTTTAGCTGGTCTATAAACTCCTGTCTCTCTCGTTGAGTCATGTGACGGAGAAAATGGGCTGGATTTCGCTTGTAATACACGCCCAGGTATCCCAAACGTTCTTTTAATTTCTCAGATAATCGCTTCTGTTGCTGCACTAGAGAGCTATGAGCCGCCAGAGCAGCGATCGGATTTTGGACGGCATCAGGCTGAAGGAGTTGCCCCTCGGCAGACAAACGCAGGAATTTGTCGATCGCCTCATCAATAACGTGAGTAATCTGCTCTAACTGAGTGGAAGAGATACATAACGTTGCAAAGTGATACAGTTTTTGAAAATTAGGCCAGGCGATCGGTTCATCAGCGTGAGCCAGGGGGGTATGGCCTGATTCAGTGACATCCGATTGACTTTCATTTTCTATAATGACCGCTGGAATCAAAATCGATAGCTCTTGCAGATATTTGAGCAAATCAGGTAGGTCGGGGGTATTTTCAAACAGCAAACAATCGACTTGAGGATTCGCTGTTTCAATGAAATGAAAAAATGCTCCCTGTAGCTTAAAGTGCCTCAGCGTAAAGCGCTCAGGGACAGCATTCGGTGAGGACGATACCTGCTGCAAACCCTGATCGAGATCGCGAATCAGCGAATCAGAATGCAGTAGCGCACAAACGATTAAATTAGAACGGGCGTCGGAAAGATTAGAGGCCATAAAGGGCCAAGTTTAGATTCGTGTAGAAATATCATTAAGCATTAGAATACTTAACAATTCATTGTACGAGCAAATGGCCTTGCTATCCCTGGATAAAGCCATAATATGAGTGAAACCTTGTTTATGTCGGCAGCTAGAGTGTTCACAAATAGCTTGTGAACAAGGGTGTGGGGGCTACGCCCCCAGCCAGGGGTTCCACCCTTGCACCCCGTTTAGACCGCTATAGAGTTATTTCAACGGTAGAACGTCGGTTCCTCAATCGGTTCCCTAAATAGATTGGGCCTCATCGTTTATCTACAGCACGAATACAGATAAATAGGCGATCGCTCCAATCTGGAGTCTTTGGCACAGGTGTTAGACCCGCTCACTCAGCGACCGTTGGATCATCATTCCCCTGGAGCCTAATTCTTCATCATCAATGCAGACCAACTTTTTAGACGATTTTATTCAACCTGTCCCAAGCTGCACTCTGATGACCAGTTTGGAAACTGTGTTGAATACGTTAGGTTGGGGTGCTCATGAAGCCGTGGTGGTAGTAGACGATGACCAGAGGCCCACAGGCATCGTCAGTTTTCGCAGGCTGATGGCGACTTTATTCCAGGGCAATCCTGTTTCTCTGCCCACCCGTCAATCGCTGCAACCCGCTTTGAACCAAACGCTGATTGATTATCAGCAGCAACCCCATGAATTCGAATCCCCTAGCCCAGTTGAGCCAGACCAAGTGGGGCTAGACGTTAACAGCATTTTGATCGAACGGTTGGGAACCGTGCCGCTGGACAGCACCATCTGCCAACTGCGCCTGCATCTGCAAACCAGGCCCAGCCAGCCGTGGGCCGTTGTAGATAGCGATGGCAAGTATCTAGGTCTATTAGACCAACTCCGGCTCTGGCCGTTTTTAGCCGCTCAGTCTGAGATGGAAGGTCTGGTTAGCCATACCGTTGCCACAGAGCCTGTAGCAGACTTGGACAGTTCCGGTGACCTCCCCCCCTCCCCAGCGACCATTGCACCGCTGATTCAAGTATTGGATCGGCTGCCACTGCCATTGATGCTGCAAACCAGCACAGGACAGGTGCTCAGCCAAAATCTGGCGTGGCAGCAGCAGCTCGGTGAACTGCAAGACCCGTATAACATTCGGCAAGAGGCGGCTTCTGTATTGGAGGCGATCGCCGAGCCTGTCTCCCATTCCAGTGCCAACGTTTGCCGCCTGGGGATCGATAACAACACCTGCGTTTGCGTTTGCCCCATGAAAAATGGGCAGGAGCGCATCTGGCAATTCATCAAAATACCGCTGGGTGCTATTTTCCCAGAAGCGACCCTGGCTCGCATTCGAGCCGCTAGCCGCTCCGAAAGCCGCGATCTACGCGATGCAGCCACGTCACACTTTCATTTGGCGTCTCTAGAGTCAACCCTGGATGAAGATGGCATCTTGGGTTCCGAACCGATTATATCGACCACCCGCAGCGATGCCCTATGGCTCGTACTCGCGCAAGACACCACCGAGCAGCAGCAGGTGTCCAAAGAACTGGCCGCCAAAAATGCCGATCTCGTGCAGCTCAATCGCCTCAAAGACGAATTTTTAGCCTGCATCAGTCATGAATTAAAAACTCCGTTAACTGCGATCTTGGGGCTTTCGAGCCTACTGCAAGATCAGGTGTTAGGGCCGCTGAATGAGCGGCAGAGCCGCTATGCCCGTCTGATTCATCAGGGCGGACGTCACCTGATCCTGATTGTGAATGACATTCTTGACCTGACGCGGATTGAAACTGGACAACTGGAGCTAAACCTGGATTTGCTTAATATCGAAACGGTGTGCCAGCGCGCCTATGAGCAAGCCAAACAGCTCCAGCCGCCCAGCGAACCCCCTGCCGCTCCATCTACCACAGAAGAGACGCCCATTCAATTTAAGCTGGAGATTCAGGCGGGTCTGGTTCACATTGTGGCCGATGAACTGCGGCTACGTCAGATGCTCACCAATCTGCTGTCTAATGCCATCAAATTTACGGGGTTGGGCGGTGAAATTGGACTCCGGGTTAATGTGTGGGAAGGCTGGATTGCATTCACCGTCTGGGATACTGGAATCGGCATTCCTGCCGACAAGCAACACCTGATTTTCCAAAAATTTCAGCAGCTTGAGAATCCGCTTACCCGTCAGTTTGAAGGAACAGGGCTGGGGCTGGTGCTGACGCAACGGTTGGCTCGGCTGCATGGTGGCGATGTCACATTTACCTCTGCTGAAGGCCAGGGCAGCGAATTTACCCTCCTGCTGCCGCCCTGTCCCCCTCAAACCCGAACGCTCGCCGGATCGCACTGGGATGTGACCAAGCCCAGCGTCATGACTCCCTCTAAGCGATTGGTGCTGGTGGTGGAAGCGGTGCCCCGGTTCCTGGAAAACCTCACGAGTCAGCTCACGGGCTTGGGCTACCGGGTGGCGATCGCCCGTTCTGGGACAGAGGCGTTAGAAAAGGTGCGTCGCCTGCAACCCGCTGTTGTGTTTCTGAATCCTCTACTGCCCCTGCTATCGGGTTGGGACGTGCTGACGCTACTGAAATCAGACGATGAGACGAGCCATATTCCCATCGTGGTGACGGGCAGTCAGGTTGAGAAAACACAGGCCTATAGCAATGCAGCTGACGGCTTCCTGAGCTTGCCTGTGCAGACCGATGCGCTCCAGCGCAGCTTAGACCATCTGGCGAATCGCGTCCTGGCTGATGCCCCCGAGGAGAAACAACCAACACTAACCGTTTTACACCTCCATACCAACTCTGCGTCGTCTCTTTTATCCTCCAGCAAGGAGGCTCAATCTGCCGCTGATCCGGCGAGTGTGGCAGGGGCGATCGCCGACCTGAATACCTTCCTGTATCCCAATCACTGTCGCGTTTTGCAAGTTGACGACCTGGATCAGGCCGATCTGCTGGGGCGCGTCTGGAAACCTGATCTGGTGCTGTTAGATGGTCACATCGCCGATCCGCTAACGTATCTCAAGCAGCTCGGTCAGTATCCCTTCCTGGCTTCGCTACCGCTGGTCACGCTGACCCCTGAGATGACACAGGCCGCTAATCAAATCACAGGTTTGATTGTCTTCCCCTGTTTGGCGGCCATGAAGCCAGCGGCTCACTCAGAGCTACTTCAACCCGATGCTATAACGTTGTGGCAGGTGATGCAGGTTGCCGCTGGAACCAACTGGACATCCCATCTATTAATTGTGGATCTGGCAACGTTAAAAGACGATTGGGATATGGAGTCCACAACAGGCAGGATAAGGCCAGCAGC
>DATNPS010000139.1:0-12869 GCA_036703095.1 Crinalium sp.
GAACAGGTATTGCTAGTGATACTTATGGGGTAGGTCAAGGTGGAGATGTGACCATCAGAGCTTTAGGCGCAATAGATTTAAGAAATAACTCTGCCATCTCTAGTTCTGCTGCTGCCGCTGGAGATGCCGGAAATATCAGAATCAATGCTCAGCGCTTGCGTATACAGCGTGGAGGAGGTGTAATAGCGAACACTATCCTTGACGGAAACGGTGGCAATATTCGACTTGATGTTGATGATTCAGTAGAAGTGTTGTCGTCTGTACCAAAAGCAGACTTTCCAACCAGTATTGTTTCAGCCAACTCTTTTTTGGGAGGAGGACTATTTAACATTATTGGGACAGGCCGAGGGGGAAATGTCACGATCAATACCGATCGATTAATTGTCCGGGGTGGAGCCGTCGTTTCAAGTTCCGCAGGTGGTTTTTTAAATGACAATGGCACAGCACCACGTGGAGGTCGTGCTGGAAATTTAACGATTAATGCTAGACGCTCAATTGAAGTTAGCGGTATTTCAGAGGATGAGCAGTTTCCTAGTTTAATCAATAGCACCACCGCCACCACGGGTTCAGCGGGAGTCTTAACGCTTAACACTCGACGTTTAACTGTTCAAGGTGGAGGACAAGTATCTGTCTCTACTTCTGGCATTGGGGGTGGTCGAGGTGGACGTTTAGAAGCCTTTGCCTCAGATCGAATTGAACTCAGCGGACAAGTGACAAGACGCATCCGTTTACAAAATAACGAGATTCGGCCACTTACCTCTTCGAGTGGTTTGACTGCAACTGCTGGATTCGCATTCTTTCGATACCCATCAAATAGTAGAGGTGGCAACCTCCGAATCAGAACGAATGAATTAATTGTCCGAAATAGAGCAGAAGTTGCTGTTGGCAGTGTTGAGGAGGGTGGAGCAAACAGCGGCAACATTTCTATCCGAGCCAATACTGTTCAATTGCGTCGATTTGGACGTATTACAGCTGCTACGAATTCTGGGGAAGGTGGCAATATCAGACTAAACATTGGCAACTTAATCATGCGTCGAAGCGGTAATATTTCTGCTGATGCTACAAATAGCGGTAACGGTGGCAACATTCGGATCAATTCCAATTTTATTGTCGGTGTTCCAACTGAAAATAGCGATATCTTAACTGGCGCAGTCTCGGGTAATGGTGGTGATATTAACATTCGAACACAGGGCATTTTTGGGCTAGTACCACGCGATCCCAATCCCAAACTCAGTGATATCAGTGCAGATTCTAAATTTGGCCTGGACGGCGTTATTGAAATTACGACCCCCGATGTAGACCCCAGTCGAAGCACGGTTGTTCTGCCCAGCAACTTGGTAGATGTGTCAGGTTTGGTTGCTCAGGATTGTCGTGGGCAGGGAGCGGCGATCGCTCAAAACTCTAGTGCCTTCACGATCTCTGGCCGGGGAGGCATTCCACCAACACCGACTGACATGTTCGACGGTAGTTCACCCTATGTGGATTTGGAAACCCCACCCGCCCCCGATTCTCAATCAATGACCCTAGTTCCAACTCCAGCACCCGCTGTAAGCGAATCGAGCGATCGCATTATTGAGGCGCAGGGTTGGGTCGTTGCCAGTAATGGGGTGGTGGCATTGACGCCAGATGTGCCTGCTGCGCCTGCGACAACGGGGATTCAACGGCCATCCTGTCCGACGACATTTTAATGTGGTTGGTATTTTAATGCGGTTGGTTATGAGAAGAGACGTGCCAATGGCACGCCTCTACGGGGGTTGACGCGACTGTTTTTGGGTTACGTATTTGGGCTATCCGGCGACGGTTCAGACATTGGCGTTTTGCCCAGATACACGATGCGAATTTGGTTGGCCTGAAATAAACCGGGGACATTGATTTGTGCCGTTGCGGTAGGAATCGCAAAGCATCGTGTAGTCTCAGACCTGGAATTTTGGGCATTCAAAGCGGTGACATACACCGTCACTGAATCTCCCTGCACATTCGCATAGGAGAGCAGAGGCATCAGGGAATCCAAACAGCCTTGCAGGGTAAACTCTAGCTTAATCTGGGTTTCGATACCCGTAACCGTCTCTCCACGCGGAACGCGAATGTGATCTACAGCAGTAATGCGCCCTTCCAGAGGCGTGAGGCCAACCGTTCCGTCGGGAATAGACCAGACCTGCGGTTCTGCCGCATTGGGTGTGTCAGCCTCCGTCTGGGACGGGACGCGATCGCGAGCACGCACAGGAACAGGTCGCTCGGTTCGGGTGAGGCGAGATGAATGAGAGGCGATCGCCCCCTGACCGAAAGCGGCATGGGTTCCAATGGCCACCGTGCCTGTTACCGCCAGGCTGGATGCCAGAAGAATATGAATTGAATGCTGAATTCGACAAAGCATAAGTAACCTGCTGAAGTGGCTATTGACTGTGCTCTCAGTGCACACATAAACCGTCTATTCCACCCTAACGGTTTTGTGCTTCAACGTTGGACGCTGTTACAGAATCCGTTACGACTTGCCGAAAAACGTAGCTCGATCGTTTGAGTTGCGAAAGGCTAACTGTTCATCTCGACTGAAGCATGGTTGACGATCACTATCTATGGAAAGAGGAGATTGATCACTGAGATTTCTAGGATCAGCTAATAACAACCATTTTGAAATATTTAAGTAGGTAGCCAGAATTAAGCAACGTTGTAAAACCCGGGGGAGTGCCCCGGAGGAACACCTCCCCGGTTTTTAATCACGACCATCTACTTAACTGCTATCAAACGAATTTATGGCGAGAAGACGATAGCGAGTTGTGACAGGAGAAATCACATGGTATTCAACAAGCGAATGGTTCTATTCAAAGATCGGACCGTTGCAGGAAAACGACTGGCTGAAGAATTATCTGTTTATGCAAATCGACCAGATGTTGTTGTACTAGCGTTACCACGCGGTGGAGTTCCAGTAGCATATGAAGTCGCGAAAGCACTCAACGCTCCATTAGATGTTTTTTTAGTGCGAAAACTAGGCGTGCCGGGGCAGGAAGAACTCGCGATGGGAGCGATCGCCTCTGGTGGAGTGCGCGTCTTAAACCGGGGCGTCGTCCGGTCTAATCAACTGTTTGAAGCAGCGATTCATCGAGTTACGGTGCGCGAACAGCGGAAACTCGAACAGGCCGAACATCTCTATCGCGACGATCGCCCTATGCCTGAGGTAAAAGACAAGACCGTCCTTTTGATAGATGACGGAATGGCGACGGGTGCGACTCTCCGGGCTGCCGTTACGGCTCTCCAGCAACAGCATCCTGCGCACATCGTTGTTGCTGTTCCGGTGGCTCCTGCGGATGTTTGTCAGGATCTTGGCACGATGGTGGATACCATTGTTTGTGCTGAAACCCCCAATCCGTTCGATAGTGTAGGACTCTGGTACGACAACTTTAGTCAGGTTTCGGACGAGACAGTCCGAGAGTTATTGCAAAGGGCTGAGATTCATACCAGCGACAGCAATTCATAAATGGCTTCAGCACACCCATTCCAGCGGATATTAAACGTTTTTCTTAAGGAGTTAACGACATGGTGCTATCAAATGATGTACTCAAGAGACTGGCTGAACATCAAGGTTTGTGCATTTCAATTTATATGCCGACCTATAGCGCGGCAGATGGAACTGAAGTTCAACAAAATCCAATTCGCTTCAAAAATTTAATCAAGCAAGCAGAAACGCGGTTAGGTGATTATGACCTGCGTCATGATGATGTGATGAAGCTCTTACAACCTGCACTCGATCTAGATAAAGAAGAGTTTTGGCAACAGCAAAATGAAGGGCTGGCCATCCTTTTAGCCGATGGTTTCTTTGAGTATTATCAGTTGCCCTCATCCGTCGATGATCTGGTCATGATAAGCGATCGCTTTTATCTAAAACCACTCATGCCGATGCTCACAGGTAACGGTACCTTTTATCTCTTAACGCTGAGCCAGAAACAAATTCGCTTTATGGAGGGCGATCGCTTTTCCATTCGCGAAGTAGACATCGAAGGCTTACCCAAGAGCATGGGTGAAGCATTGCAATATGACGAAACCGCTCAGGATGGTCAGTTTCGCATTAGTACCAATAAAGGGGGAACGAACAACTCCTTCCAACATGCTGGCTCATTTCATGGACAGGGTAGCCCCGATCGCGATGATATTCGGCAGGATTTGCTGCAATTCTTCCATCAAATCGATGCAGCCCTCCACCCATTTTTGCGCGACAAGCAAGGGCCACTGGTGCTGACGGGTGTCGAATACCTGATGCCCATTTATCGGGAAGCCAACACCTATCAGCATTTGCTAGATGATTCCATTTCAGGCAACACCAAAATCCTAGAGCCAGAGGAATTGCATACAGAAGCTTGGGCCATTGTAGAGCCGCACTTTCAACAGTCTCAGCAGGCGGCGATCGATCACTATAATGAGCTGTCGAATACCGGACGCACCTCAGCCGATCTGCAAGAAACCGTTTCAGCGGCCTTTTATGGGCGGGTTGAGCAACTGTTTGTGGCGATCGGGGCTTATCAGTGGGGAACATTTGACCCTCAATCAAATCAGCTTCAGCTTCATACCGATGAGGAACCTGGCGATCAAGATCTACTGAACGTAGCGGCTATCCAAACCATCCTGAATGGCGGAACCGTTTATGCCGTTGACCCCGAACAGGTACCTAACACTGCGCCGTTGGCTGCCGTGTTTCGGTATTAATGCAAATTCAACAACCATACGGGCGCGTCAACGTGAGAGACGTCCCAGTGGGACGTCTCTATGGGGTTTACAGGTCACCGATCATTCACCTGGCAATCAACGGTATTTGTTGTTCACGCGATGAACCTACCCCTTTCCAAAGATAGATACGCGGCTAAAACCGAAGGTTGATGATGTTCATCGCCATACTTGCCAGAATAAAGAACACTGAGGGGATGAATGGCTGCTAAACCTCTTGCAATTACTTTTTCTGTTAGCTGTGATGTCTAACCGAATTCAAGCATTGCAGGAGGTTTAGTGTTTGTCCCTGCTGTATACATAGCGCTTTGCGCTTGATTAAAACCAGATTTTTTCGAACGCTCTGCACTGTAGAACGTTCAAAGAAATCTGTGATTCATCTACCTGAGAATTGCTATCGTCAAAAACAAGGAGGGAGTATGACCATCGGTCACACCCAACGTGCTATTGGGCTATTGCCCAGCCGTCAAGACGCAGAATATGCCCTTACAGAACTGCGCCATGCCAACTTTCCGATGAACAAAGTCTCTGTCATCGCTGAAGACCAGCATTTCAATCATCAGGGCAGCCATACATCGCTCGATCGCCAGCCGTATGAACCGAACGAAGCCGAGGTGAAAGGCGGCACCGAAACCGGAGCGATCGCCGGAGCCGCTACAGGCGGATTGGTCGGTCTCATTGGCGGATTAGGACTGCTAGCCATACCAGGTATCGGCGTTGCAGCAGAATTAGGATTACTGCTTGGCAGTACTCTCCTCGGTGCAGGCTTTGGTGCAGCGGGAGGTGGCCTGGTCGGTGCGCTGATCGGCTGGGGCATCCCCGAAGCAGAGGCGAAATATTACGACGAACGAGTGGCCTTAGGCGATTACCTGATCGTTATTGAAGCGAGCAATGCTGAAGTAACCCAAGCTGAATCATTGATTAACGCTCGTCGCCTTAGAGATTGGCATGTGTACGAGGTTCCTGTCGCGAGGGTTGGGCGTTAGGTGTGGGGTGTAGGGGTATGGGGTGTTAGGGTTTGGGGAAGGCCAGGACGATAGAATAGAGCCTTTTCCATCTTTTCCACCCTTGTGTCATTTCCTCTACACCCTACACCCTATACCCCACACCCTTTCATTAATTCATTGATGAAATCTTAAAAATCATTAAACTCTCTTGCGATCGCAATAGAAATCTGCCTCGGGTGATACACGACGGGTAACTAAAACGTCAATCATAGAAATATAACAAAATCGACCTTAAACTGACGTTTATTTTAGTTGCCTGTGTGTCATGAATTCCCGAAACCATCGCATCCTAGTTGTGGACGATGTCGCTGACAACCTTTTTCTCTTAAAAACCATTTTAGAGATCGAAGGGTACACAGTTGATACGGCCAGCAGTGGTACATCAGCCTTACATCGGTTGCGCCTTTCGCCGCCAGATTTAGTGCTGTTAGATATTATGATGCCTGACATGAGTGGGTATGAAGTGACTCGTCACATTCGCCAGGATAACGATTTAGGTTCAATTCCAATTTTATTGGTAACTGCACATTCTGAAGTTAGTGCATCTCAACGCTTGGGACTGGGTGCGAATGGATTTATTCGTAAGCCTATTGATGCAGATGAACTATTAGATAAAGTACAGCAAATTCTTAAAATCAATCATCCGATCGATATTTCTGAGAAAGCTGGAAAGGCATCCCAACCCAATCATAAGGCAGAATCTAATGCCTGATCACACTTCTCAAGCGAATCTTTAGGAAGATGATTTGCTAAAGGGCTGATCCTATTTTTAAGAAATCACATTGATGGATAAAACGTTAGGAGAACCACAATGGCAAAAGTTAATCCTATTCAAGTACAAAAAGATTTGAAAGGCATTGATTATCCTGTCAACAAAGAGGATTTAATCAAGCACGCTAAGAAACAAGGTGCTGATGACAATGTAATCTCAACGCTAGAGCAGCTATCAGATGAGGAGTTTGAAACTCCCGCAGATGTTAGCAAAGCAATTGGTGAGATCGAATAGTAGAACATGGCGTACCCGATCGAGTTTGAACTGTTTGCACCCAACGCAGTATCAGTCGCGTTAATTGGCTCGTTTCTAGATGGAAGCGATCGCCCCATGCAAAAGGATGATCGAGGATATTTTCGGACTTCGATCGACCTGGAGGATGGTACTTACCAATATCAATTTCGGGTGCAAATTCAGGATGATCAGTCAGAAGGCGATCGCCAGATTGAGATCAATGATCCTTATGCCAAGGAAATTGATCCTGCTACATGCGTCAGCGTTGTGCGTGTTCATAATGGGCAGCGCATTGTCGATACGTATCAGTGGCAACATGGCGATCGCCCTCTTCCTGCCAATCACGAACTGATCATTTACGAACTGCTGGTTCCTGACTTTGCTCATTCACAGCAGCATCCCGATCAAAAAGGGTCGTATCAGAACGTTATCGACAAGTTAGATTACTTGCACGACTTGGGCATCAATGCGATTGAGCTAATGCCTGTGAATGAGGCTCCAGGAGCCTTTAGCTGGGGATATACGCCCAGCTATTTTTTTGCGCCTGATCCGACTTATGGTTCAACGGCTGATCTTAAAAAACTGATTGACGAGTGTCATGCCAGAGGCATCCGCGTGATTTTGGATCAGCTCTATAACCACTCATCAGAAGCCAACCCGCTATTTAAGCTCGATCGCACCTATTGGTATTACGAAGGCCGCCATCATCCCGATGCAAAGCCCAGTGATTATTGGGGGCCAGAGTTTAACTATGAATATCAGGACGACCGATTAGGCATTCGGCCAGCCTGGCAATTCATGGGTGACGTAGTGCGCTACTGGGTGCAGCAGTATCACATTGATGGCATTCGTTACGACGCACTGAAAGAACTCGACAATTATGATTTTCTCTATTGGATCACGCAAGAAATTGATCAGATAAAGGGAGAAAAGCCCTTTTATAACATTGGCGAATACATTCCCGAACAACCTGGTTTAGTTCGCCCAAGTGGCCCAATGGATAGCACCTGGCATGATAGTTTTCAGTACTTTATGTCACGCCATTTAACGGGCGAAACCTTTGAGCTAGATCAGCTTAAAGAAGTTCTCAAGCCAACTGAACAGGGCTATCCCGATAGCATCGCAACCGTTGTCAATTATCTCACCAGTCACGATCGCGATCGCACACTAAAAGCACTGGGCGATCGCGGCATTTTTGACGATGCGGCATTTCAACGGGCAAAATTGGGTGCGGCGATTCTCATGACAGCTCCCGGCATTCCGATGATTTGGATGGGTGAAGAGTTTGGCATGTATACGCCCAGTACGCCCAACCAGCCTCACGCACTGGAATGGGAACTGCTCAAGAATGAGCTAAATCGTGATCTGCTGAACTACTATAAGCAACTGATCGCGTTACGCAAACAACATCCAGCCCTGTTAACCAGCAACATCGATATCTTTCACGAAGATCCAGAAAACAAAGTGTTCGCGTATGTTCGCTGGAACGATGAAGGCTCACGAGTAGTAGTGATTGTTAGCTTTGCGGATCACGCTTTAGAAGGCTATCAAATTCATAACTTTCCGGCGCATGAGTCCTGGCAAATGTGGGGGAGTGGAGAAGAGGTGCGATCGCATAACAACCAGATCACCCTTGATTTAGCGCCCTATAAAGCGCATATCCTTGCGAGTACTTCCACGTCTTAAAGAACAGTCTCACCAACAGTTCAACAGCCTAATGGTGCTACGCATCGTCAGCCGCAGATAACCTTGAACGTTCAACAAGCAGCCTCAAAGGAACGCACCCTTTGAGATCAGCGATCGCTAAAGACCAAGAAAGTGGCAAATGTGCAACGCGCTGATGTGAGCATTTCCTTCTTGGTCAAATCGATCATAAGCATGTACTACGAGCGGTTTGCCATTCTTCAGTACGATCGCAATCCGACCCATTGACCCAAATTTTCCACCCCGTTGTTTCTGCACGATCACATCCTCAATTTGGTCTAACGGATATTCAACGGTTCGTATAACGAGCAAATTTCGTCGTCGTATGGTTAATCGCTGAGTATCCCTGCTGATTTCCAGGGTGACGATTTCCCCCAAGAACGCAAACAGGACTGCCAATGCAAGACAAAGCTTCAAGCCAAAGAAAAGATAGGGTCGATCATCCCTTTGTTTTTTCAAGTTCGATAGCTGAGATTGCTCTAGAAACTGCCGAATCTCCTCCGCAGTGTTGGATGCAAATTCAGGATAGACCCTATCTACGATCGGCAGTATGACGATTCCCTCTGTTGTATGAAGGTCAACCCGATAAATGGGTGAACCATTTTTTTGGAAACCTTCAGGCACTAGATCCACACTTTTGATCTGTTCCAGGTTCCAACTATGTTGCTGTTGGCAGAGCAAGTTGTAATGGGTTAATGTGCATTGTCCTTGGGTGGGGAATGAAACGTTGCGCTGACACTCAAAGGTATCCCAATTTGCCGTTAGGATTGAGAGAAAACACACGATCGCACAGAAGTCGAAAACACCAACCAGCATCCACCTAAACAAAGGGCAGAATCGTAGGGTTAATTTATTCTGGCTCTGATGAATGACTTTCACGGATCGTGATGTGTAGTGAATGTAAGGGCATGAGAGAATGCAGGTCAAAGATTAATTTAGGATACCCAACAAAATGGTGCATTTGCTGTTCAGCAACGCACCTTACAAGAGCGGCGATTGCGCTAAAGTCTATAAGTGTTGGGTTTCGTGCCTCAACCCAACCTACGCAATCAGCGATCTACCAAAAACTCAGCCGCACAACGCTCACGCTCACCGAACGCAGACAACCTTTGCAACTCAACCAAGTATATTGAACGTTCCGGTGCAGCGTGATTGTTATGCAGTGTCTACAACTATTACCCTAACAGCATTGCCAGAAACTCTTCTGGTAATACTGCGGGGATTACAGAAGCCACAAAATCGGGTGTGTTTCGAGTCACAATCACTTCTAAACCTGCGGCATTCGCTGCTTCGCTAGTCACCGCATCCTCAAAATCCGTCATAGAACTTTGCAGCGCAGCCCTAATAACCTCATCCGTCACATTGGCGACCTGAAGATGCTGTAATAACCTTGATAAAAGCTCACGTGCTGCTTCGCTACCAACTTGGCGGCGCAGAATATAGAAGATATTTGTTACAGCATGACCGGACACATACCCCTGCACTTGTGGTTGTGTCACCATATTTAATGCCTGTGCAGAGGCAACAACAAACGGTTGTCGTTGAGCTAGAACATCGAGCAAAACATCACTGTCAAATAATACCCGACTCAACTGTACTTCTCCTCCAGGTAATCCACATAGGACTCTGTAGGATCTTCAGTACCTAACTGAACGACTCCAATTAGGCTTTGCGTCCAGGGATTAAGCTCCGCAAAAGAATTCACGGTTGTTGAAGAAGGACTAAGTACCAGCGTTTCCTGTTGAATTGAACTCAACAACGACTGCACTAAACGCCAGCGATCGCCAATCGGCAACTGTAATGCTTGATTTTGTAGCTCTTGTAACGTCATCAGCCTTTCCCCAGCAACTCTTTTATCTATTTTAGATTGCTGTTGTCTCTATGAACCTGGAAAGCACCTCTAGTCAGTAATCTCGCATCATCTGACTTTGAATGCTGACAGACAATCTTTCAGCTACGCCTCAACCGAGAACAAGCGGCATAACGATCGCCATCAGCGGCGACCCATACTTTGCATCCACACGAACAATCTTTGCTCGTCCGTTGCATAGCGCTTGTTAGATATCGCTGCTGTCATTTAGATAATGCTGCCCTACTTCCATAGACAGTGCGATCGCGGATCTTGTAAGATGCGTTGCGACAAGCAAACGCACCATCACTCCCATCGTCCATCCATCGCAAACTTAACTGGGCATTCACCCCAATTTGGCGGTTAAATCCCTTCAGTAATCAATCGATGCACACTTAAAAATGGTCATTCTGTTGGCACTTGGCACAATTGATCATGCATTGGATTGTAGTGAATATAAGGGCATGAGAGAATGCAGGTAAGGATTAATGTTAGGATGCCCAACAAAATGGTGCGTTTGCTGTTCAGCAACGCACCTTACAAAAGTGGCGATCGCACTGATCAGTACATTCTCTTGAACTCTTTGATAAGCGCGTCAGTGATTCTAGCTTGCTTAACGTGTTCTCTACTTTGAACATCCATTTCAGCCTTCTCCAAAATTCTAGTCGCCTGCCGAAATGTCTCTAAACATTTTGATGTATCTTTTAGAACATCAAGAATTGGTTGACAGTAGATCTCCGTTTTACGAACACTGTTCATTGGAGGAAGGTCTTCCGGCTGAACTATCAATCTGAAAAGCATGAGTAAGTGAAATTTCACTTTTTTAAACTTTGAATCAATATTCAATTCAGTATTCTTTGAACGCAAGAAAGAGTCTAGTCGATAGTAAGCCAGACCAGAGGTATAGTATGGAATATACTGGTGATCTTGTTTAAATATTTGCGAACCGTCAGTGTCTAACTTCTTTACAATTGACCCAAAAAAACTAGTTACTAAGTGAGGGTTCTTAAGATACATCGCAGAGAACGATTTGATTTGAATAGGAATCGTGATTACTCTCGTTTTGTTAACAGAGGAATCTGCGTTATATTGCTTCGCCCGCCTCTCATAGAATAATTTTTCGATATCTCCAGCAGAAGAGTAATAGCGTTCAAGATTTCTTTGGAAATCAGACAAGGCTGCTAATTGTTCTCCTTTAATAGCAGTTTGGCTATTTGTCGCAATTGTGATTTGATTCTTGATATCTTCATCTTGGGTAACAATTAGTTTTAGCGGAATGCCCAGCTTTTGTACAGCTTCTGAATGCCTCTGATTGAACAAAACATTACTCGTCTGACAGCCATTAACAATTTGATAGTCAGTTACAGTAAAGTTATTTCCTGACGGTCGGAGAGAGTTGGCAACTATTGTAACTCCGTTATTGAGAACGGTGAAAAGCTCAGATTTCTCACCTATGATAGTTTCTTTAATAACTTGATTAACAGGATTACTTTCGCCTTGAAAATCTCTCACGTTATCATCAAAAATATTGAGAATCTTGTCATCTTCATCTACTAGCAAATTCTTAAATTCCGAAAAAGGTAAGATTCCATAGTAAGCCTCTGTTATACCAGGTAAATCTGGCAATGTGACTTTGTTTGCAAAGATAAAAGTTGCAGAAATTGAGCTTTTTGATTGTCTGTAAAGCTTGCCTATCTCGCTAGCTCCAAAAGGAAAAAAAGAAATATTTTCAAAAATGTTGAATGTTTTCAATTCCCTCTTTGCGTTTTCAATAACAGCAATATGATTCTGATCCTCGCTCCAAGTTCCAGTTGTAACGAAGTACAGCTTGCAAATTGGATTTTGCCTAAAATAAGATGCCTTACTTAATAAATAATCTGATATTTCTACACATTTTGTGATGTCTTCATTTCTAACTAAACCAGGCTGTTCAGAAAAAAAATCTTTGACGCCAAAGGCAAAATTATTGATATCGCTACCGTTAAACCCAGAAGACGTTTTTGATTGTATAAATATGTAAGTTGCTTCAAGGTAACCATTCTTTTCTAGCAAGTCGTCAATTTCATCCATGTAATCTATGAGATGACCATTAACAATAATACCTAGGCCATCAATACCTGTATCATTACCTGATGCAACTGTTATAGTGTCAACATCAAAAGTTTTTGTATATTCCTTTGAGATAATAGTGTAGTTGACAAACTTCTCAAAATCATTAGATACGTCTCCTGGCTTAAGCTCAAGAGAAGTAAGGAAATCTTCCACAAGAGTCTTCGTAATTCTATCCATGCTCTACATATCTCAATTTTATTGTGTATCAAGTTTATCTGCTGACTTATTATAGACACTGTTTAGGATCGCTCGTCAATTTTACTGATTCTTGTACCGTTTTCCTTGGATGAGATTTTAGCAATATTTCTAGCTACTAACAAATACGTGTTCAACCGCCGCAGCCTGTAACGAAAGCCAGCCAACAACATTATTAGATGGATTTTTCAACTTAATATCTTCCTGAAGACAATAGTGTGAAAAAATCATACTATAGCAGTCCTAAATCATTTGTGAGATGAGCTGTGAGATTGGGGGCGGG
>DATNPS010000144.1:0-15788 GCA_036703095.1 Crinalium sp.
CCAAAGGCAGTACCCAGGAGAAACTGCTGAGACAATTCGGTTAAAGTACGACGTTTCGGGCTATTTTCTTCAGGAGCCATAGGAATATGAGAGGTAACTACTCAGGAAATAGAACCTAATGATTCACTTGATAGTTCAACAACATGAAACTGTTCTTGTAAATTTTGCTGTCAGTGAGTTGCAAAGAAGTGAGTGGAATCGTGCCTGAAAAGAGTGGAATCCCTGAGCCAAGTAGAAAGGGGTGTACTTTCAAAAGTATCTCATCGATCGCTGGAAAAAGAACGGCGGCTAAATCCCCACCCCCACACAACCAAATATCTTTACCCGATCGCTGCTTGAGTTCTCGAACAAATGTGACTGGATCAGATGAAACCAGTTCAACGGCAGGATCGGGGCTTTGCTGGAGAGTACGGGAGAAAAGATACTGGTTCATGTGCGGATAGGGATTTGTAATTCCCTCTTTAGCCCCAACTTCGTAAGTTCTGCGCCCCATCACAACGCTATCAAATTTCTGATTTTCAGCGGTAATCCCCAGCATATCCCGAGCGTGGGCTGGCATGGTTTCAGGAAAGGAGTAGAGTAGATCGGCAACATGATCTCCCTCCATAAGAAAAAAGTCATACGAGCCATCTTTGCGGGCGATAAAGCGATCGACCGTACAGGCAACCAAATAAATGAGTTTAGGCATCCACAGTATCCCCTTCTACAAATGCCTGGTTTCTGCTGGCGGTGATTCCCAATTATTGTTACGCCCATCACTGTAGTGAACAGGAATTGTTGCAAACTCTTCATCACTCACGTTATCCAGACAAGCAATATTGACTGAATAAAACGCTCCGCCAATTTCGTCTAAGTACCCGCGTCCAAAGGGTCTTGTACCGCAGTGTTTGCAAAATAAGTGATGGACACTCTGAGAGCCAAATTGATAATCACTCAGATCGGCTTCATCAAATAATTGGCGAAATGCATCAGGTTTGACAATGACCACCCATAGTCTGTTTTTGGAGCAGATCGAACAGTTACATCGACCTGTACCTGAACTTAAGTCAATATCGGCTTCAAAGCGAACTTTACCACAGTGACAACTCCCTTGATAGGTCTTACTCATGAGTTCATCTCGTCACAGTTTTCCTAGCGTAGCGATCGCCTTCCCCATCCACCTCGCCCAACCAGGTGAAAGTGAAATTACTCTTGCAGCAGCTTTATTCACGCTGGCAAGCATGACTTCCACAACACTGTAGAGTGTGGGCAATTTACTGATTTAACATCGTTCTCAGTTGCTTGTGTAATTGTTTCACAACATTCGCTGCATTTTGTAATTGAGCTGTATCTTGTTGCTCTGCAAGCGTTTCAGCAAGTGTGGCAATGCGATCGCTCATTTCCTGAAACACGGCTTCTCCCTTTGGAGTGAGGCGTAAAAGCTTCGATCGCTTGTGCGCGGGGTTATTGAGAAATTCAATCACTCCATCATTGAGCATCTCATTAGCGAGTTTTTGGACACTCTGGCGCGGCACATAACGGTATCGAGCCAGCTGCGGCACGGTTTGAGAACCTTTGACCTTGAGCAGTCGCAACACACTCCAATAGCCTTCTCCTGAAGAGGAAACCACTCCAATTCGCATGCCTTCCGCCCGCAGCAGGAAAAAGGTTGCCACTATTTCCACGATCAAGTCTTCGATTGCTTTCCCTGCTTGGGTTCTATCAATTACCTGGTTGACCATTGATGGCTATTTTTACAAAAGTTGATACTTTACAAATGACAATTAATAGTCAATATGACGACTAATTGTCATATTGATAGTATGGCAGCCATTGAAAGTTATTTCCATATTGCAAGCTAGCCTCTTTCAAGAGGAAACAAGGACACATAAGGAGGGATTTACTCATGTTTGATGTCCTACAAATTTTGACCGCTATTTTGATCGCGATAGCAATGGCAATGGCGCTCGCTCATGCACTGGAGTTGCCAGGAAAAATGCGTCTTCCGAAAGAAACTTATTTTGCCATGCAGCCCATTTATTACCCAGGATTCACCATTGGAGGAGGCATTGGAGAGTTTGGTGGGGTAATCGTCACCCTGATCTTGTTGTTCCTGACCCGCTGGGGAAGCCCAGAATTTTGGCTGACACTGGTAGCGTTGTTGGGACTCATTGGAATGCAATTGGTGTATTGGTTCGTCACACATCCAGTCAATCAATTTTGGCTAGAAAGTGAAAATTTGAACCGTTTTAGTGCTGGCTTTTTCTCGTTCGGTACCCATCACTCACCGTATCCTGAAATGTCTTCAGTTCAATGGACAGACTTACGCAACCAATGGGAATATTCTCATGTTATTCGTACAGGGTTTGCCCTAATGAGTCTGATTATGATCATGATCGCGATTTCAGTAAGTGCGTAGGGTAGATGAATTCACTGGAACATACGCTTCTTTGGCACAGATTAGATTGTCCTGGACATGATAGTTGTTGTCTTTGGAAGACTAGTGATGGTTGGCAGTTATCTGGAACAGCCATCTTTCTGTTCGATCAGAAACCCTGTCTTTTATCCTATGAAGTGAATACTGATAGTAACTGGAAAACCTGCACTGCCAACATTTCAGGTTATGTTGGTAAATCAATCATTGCTCTGGCGATCGCCCGTACTCCAAATAATCATTGGAGCATCAATGATATAGAATTACAGGAAGCCGCAGATTGCGTTGATCTAGATTTAGGATTTACTCCAGCCACCAATTTAATTGCCATTCGTCGGTTATCGTTAGCCATTGGAGCACGATCGCAAGCCAACGCTGCATGGCTAGATTTTCCAGACTTCACGCTGAAATCCTTGGAGCAATACTACCATCGGATATCTCACGATCGCTACGAATACTCAGCACCGAGCGTAGGCTATGCCGATGTTTTAGAGATAGATGATTATGGAGCGATCGCTCGTTATCCTCAACTTTGGGAGCAGGAGAGATG
This sequence comes from Crinalium sp., assembly GCA_036703095.1. Taxonomy (GTDB): domain Bacteria; phylum Cyanobacteriota; class Cyanobacteriia; order Elainellales; family Elainellaceae; genus DATNPS01. The sequence goes on from DATNPS010000144.1 coordinate 2,964, forward strand.
AATATCAAACTCATTTAGCAGAAGGCAAAGTGACGGGATGACCAATCAAGGATAACTCTCGCAGGTTCTCATTTTCCGACGAATCAACCATGATGCGACGTTTTTCTTCCAGTTCCAATTTAATTAGGATCGGCACCATTTTGATTGCGATCGCCTTCATTATTCTGTTTTTTCTGCCGTCATTAGTTAATCTTCGTCTCAATCTATTAATCTCATCACTGGTTAATCAACGCGGTAGCGTCATAACGGACAGTCCGGAGATCATTGCCCTTAGAAGAATCATTGCTGACAGCTATCTCCTTCAAAACGCTTATGTTTTCTTAACGGGTATTGTTTTGCTAGCTGTCGGACTATTCAAACAAACCAATCGCTAACGAAGAAATCATTCTTCCACGGATATTTGTGAACTGACTTATCAGGGATTTATGTCAAACCATGAAGAGTTTTACGACAATCCAGATATAAGAGCAAGATATTTTGCACATCGTATTCAACCCGATAATCCTAATGACACGCTTGAACGTCCAATTTTTCTAGATCTTGTAGGCAATTTCAAGCAGCTTGACATCATTGATCTTGGCTGTGGAGATGCCTCATTTGGAAAAGAAGCACTCTTACAAGGGGCACGTTCTTACATTGGCATCGAAGCCTCTAGAGCAATGGTTGACATTGCTTTAGCGCAACTAACCAATACACCAGGGAACGTGCGTCATCAGCGGATAGAAAGTTGGACGGCACAGAGCGAACAGACTGATTTGATATCTTCACGACTGGCTCTCCAGTATGTTGAAAATCTCGAACCTGTCTTCCAGGAAGCGTATCAAGCCCTTCGTCCCGGTGGTCGAATGATTTTCTCGGTAGAGCATCCCGTGATTACCTCTAACTTTGCGAGTTTAGCAGACGGTCGTCGTACCACCTGGCTGGTAGATGATTACTTCAAACCGGGTGCAAGAGTGCATCAATGGCTTGGACATGAGGTGACAAAGTATCACCGCACGCTAGAGGAGTACTTTGATCTGATCGCAGCGGCTGGCTTTAAGCTAGAACGTATCCGAGAATCACGCCCTCAGCCCCAAAAATTTTCAAGTCAGGAGGAGTATGAGCGGCGTATGAGAATTCCTCTTTTCCTGTTTATTTCAGCACGTAAATCAATTCACGTTTCCCCAGCCCGCGATAGAACTTAACGAGTACATGACAAACCATCTAACTTATGGAACCATACATCAGCTTGATTACGCTCGGAGTTTCTGATCTTGTTCGTTCCACTGTTTTCTACAGGCAGGGGTTGGGTCTACCTGCGAAAGAGGAATTTGAGGGTGTGACGTTCCTGAATTTGAGAGGAACTTGGTTAGCGCTCTATCCCCGTGAGGCACTTGCAGCCGATGCCCATGTTTCAGCAGCAGGCAACGGTTTTACAGGATTTACTCTGGCACATAATGTGAAGTCAAGGGAAGCGGTCGATTCCGTCCTTGAACAAGCAAAAGCGGCAGGAGCTACTATTCTCAAACCTGCACAAGATACTGATTGGGGTGGATACTCTGGCTACTTCGCCGATCCAGATGATTACCTGTGGGAAGTCGCCTGGAATCCCCATTTTGATTTGACAAACATATAACCGAACCGTTCAAGGTCACGACAGGAGTAATCAAATCATGAGTGAAGTCACTCCACAAAATATCAGCACAACGTTTGTTGTGCTTGATGATGCGAACAATGCAATTCCGATTGCGGTGGGCGATCGCTTTTACGAAAAGTTAGACCAGCAATTTGGAGACTTTAAGGGAAAGCGGTTGATTGCCTATTACACATTTGAACAGGACTGGGATAGCTGGGAAAGACACCCTGCTGGAGAGGAATTTGTATGCCTTTTATCTGGACAAGTGGATTTCGTGCTGGAGCAGAACGAAGGTGAAGAAGTCGTGTCTCTCAACACCCCTGGTCAGTACATTCTAGTGCCACGCGGAGTATGGCATACGGCAAAGGTTTATACTTCCAGTTCAGTGTTATTTATCACGCCTGGAGAAGGAACCCAAAGTCGATCTCTCTTGTAGCTCTGGTAATAATCAATGACTAACAACTCCTTAGAACTTAGAAGGCAGAAGTATTTTGAAATTAGTTCACTCATTTCTCGATTGGATTGTAAGAAGCTGAATTTATTGCTTGACCAGAGTGAGTCGAATGAATCGAGTACAGGTTGGGGGATGAATCACATTATTGCTTTTGGACAATCCAAAGTGTTTGTGAAACATGTTCCGATCACAGATGTTGAATACAAAAACCTGTTTTCCACTAAAAATCTTTATCACCTTCCTGCTGGTTGTAGCTATGGCATTAATTCTACTGGGTTAGGAGTCTTCCGTGAGCTTATCACTCATCTCAAAACAACTCAGTGGGTGTTAGAAGGAGTGATCGCTAACTTCCCATTGATGTATCATTATCGGATTCTTCCTTCTACTAAAGAGTATACAGCGTTAGAGATTGACATAGAACGTTGGGGCAATCATGCCGATATTAAAAGATATGTATCAGACAGGATAAATGCCAGGTACGAATTAGTTTTGTTTCTGGAGTACATTCCCTATGTGCTAGAGACATGGTTGCAAGAGAACCCCAACCAACTTCAGAAGGCTCTCAATGATATATGGAGGGCGATCGCTTTTTTAAGAACGAAAGGAATCATTCACTTTGACGCACATTTCCGTAATATTTTGACGGATGGTGAGCGGAGTTATTTGACTGATTTTGGCTTGGCACTCGATAAGAGTTTTGCGTTGACAGAAGAGGAAGAAATGTTCTTTGAGCAAAACAGTTTGTATGACTATGGGGAAGTCCTACGGAATTTGGGACATTTGATTAGATCGCCCTATAACTCATGTTCTGAGAACGATAAATACAGAATTATGAAAAAATATGGCATCAAAGACAGTTTGCAACCTTATGAAGTGGGAGCCATATTACTCGATAACATTCAGCAGATTCACGCAGATGGAGACCTGGTTTTAGATGGGTTTTATGTTTCCAGCATCATAAAATACCGCGCTATTATTGCACTGATGCAAGGCTTCTTTGCTGAGATGTGGGAAAACGACCAGAAGAACACGCCATTCCCTCACGTCAAACTACGACTATTGCTCAACGAGACGGAATTGCTCCCTATTTCAGATCGCCAATCGAGCCGCTAAGCGATCGCAAATTAAATGTAATATTTGGCAACCGGGATGTCAAATCAGGCGATCGCCGACCAACTATTCGTGAGTCTCGCCGCAGTAAAATGGCACGCTCGCAACATCTACGGCAAATTGGAGGTGAATAATCGAACTCAAGCAGTGGCGAGAGCGAGGGAACTAGGGTTCTTAGAGTAACAAACCCCGAAATGTTAGAACCTATCCTTTCGGATAGTGAAGCGTTGGAGCGAACACGTTAACGTGAGCCAAAGGCATCGCGACAGACTGGATGAACCAGACAAATCACGATACGGAGCAAGCCAAGGGTAGGAAACTGTGGAGATTATCACCAAACGATTTCTTCTCCGTGATTTTGTTCAGGAGGATGAGCCTGCATTCCTTGCCTATCATGCTGACCCTCGTTATGCCGAGTTTTGTTCACCGGAAGAGGTGGCACCTGATTTTACGCATCAACTGTTTCAACGATTCATGCAGTGGTCAACCGAAATTCCTCGACGCAATTACCAGTTGGCGATCGTAGGTTGCCGCAATCTGGAGTTAATTGGCTGTGGCGGATTGCGGCAGGATAGCGATGCTACTGGGCTGGCAGAACTGGGAATTGAGCTAGCACCTCAGTACTGGGGGCGTTATGCCTATGCGATCGAAATCGGGAAAGCGCTGATTTATTTTGGGTTCCGTGATTTGGCACTAGAGGAAATCATCGGTATTTCTGTGAGTGCTAACCTGAGAGTATCCCGGCTAGCAGAGCGTTACGGATTTCAGGCGATCGATACACAATCTGGTTCTGACTGGATGCAAATGCAAGGGTGGAGCCAGATTAAGTGGCAGTTGACCAAAGAATCATGGGAGCATTGGATCTAAAAAATTAGGAGTTGCTTTATGGAAAAGCAAATCGTTCATCTGTTTGTATTCAATACGCTTGCGGATTGGGAAACGGGATATGCCGTTGCTGGAATCAATAACCCAGACATGCAAAAACAGCCCGGACGGTATCAGATCCAAACGGTTGGTTTAGATGCTGAACCTATCACCACGATCGGCGGTATCACGATTCTTCCTGACATCACCCTTGATGAATTGGAACCCGGAGCCATGTTGATTCTGCCAGGAGGTGAAACCTGGGATCGGGGTGAAAACTCCAAAATTCTGGAGTCTGCAAAGGCACTTTTAGCAGCGGATGTTCCTGTTGCGGCTATCTGTGGTGCAACCGCAGGATTAGCGCGTGCTGGCATTTTGGATGATATCCCTCACACCAGCAATGCCCCAGAGTATCTGCAAGCAACAAACTATCGAGGGGCAGCCCTGTATCAAAATCAGCCCGTTGTTACTGCTGGCAATGTGATTACGGCAAATTCCACCGCACCTCTTGAGTTTGCCTACCACATCTTCAAAAAGCTCGAACTCTATGAACCTCCTATCTTAGAAGCCTGGTATGGGTTGTTTAGAACGGGAGATGCTTCGTACTACTTCACCTTAGAACAACTCACAAACCTACCCACGACCTAGCGGAGGAAATGATGAAAGCCGCTTTACGAGAACACTTTAATGCCGAACTTAAGAAAGCAAAAACAGCGATCGCAGCCCAGGATTTTGAGACTGCCTGGACCGCGCTACAACGTGCTCATATTTTAGGACAGCGGGATGCAGTTGCCCATACGATCGCCCACTGGAATATGTTGAAACTTGCCTGGAAACAGAGGGATTTTCGAGAGGTCAGAGGGCAAATCATGCCAGTCCTCATTGCCGCCCCGTTAACACTTCTATATGGGCAGTTCCGATACTTGAGAGGCGGAAAAGCGAACGTGAATGATTTAGAACAAATGTCTATTCCAGAAGACATTCGACAGATTCTAAATCAATAGCGTTCAAAGCTCAAAAACTATCCATTCAACTATCCGTTGGGTCAGGGATGAAACCAAATTTGAGAGCGATTGTAAAGACACAGTTGCACATCAATGAGGTTTCAATATGGAATGGACATTCGGATGGTGGCAGATTTCCGTTCAGCGAATTTATCCCACCACTCAACAACTTTCCCAAACCTATGATCAGGCGGCTTGCTGGTGGCATCAGCATTTACGTCTTCTAGGCTATGGTCATGCGTATCGAGCATTGTGGCGATCGCTTGAGAACACAGGAATGCTATCTCTCTGGAAGGACAACTCCCAGATTTGTGATTGTGGCATCGGTACAGCAGCACTCAGCTTGAACCTGGCTCAAACCATCCATTCAACCCTACAAATTACGGGTGTCGATATTTCATCCGAGATGTTGAACACAGCCCATCAAAAACTGAGTAACGCAAAGATTATTCATCAGCTTTGCCAGAGTGATGTCAGAAAACTGCCCTTTGGCGATCGCTCCTTTGATGGAGTCATCAGTGCTCACATGCTAGAACATCTGCCTGATCCCAAACAGGGATTACAGGAAATGGTGAGAATCCTTCGCCCTAATGCACCAATGGTGTTGATCGTAACCCAGGCTGGCCTCCTCGGAACCCTGATCCAATGGCACTGGGGCAACCGATGTTTTAGCCAAAAGGAACTTTCCGCACTCATGCAGGAGGCAGGATTGGTCAACCTGCAATTTGTACCATTTCCCTTTGGATTAGCCCGTTTTAGCAGTATGGCGTGCATTGGATTTCGGAGGGCAGACAATAATGAAAAACAGAATGGGGCTGCGCTACAGATTACTTCTGTTGGGGATGTTGATCGTGCTGGTGTTCCAACTTAGGGCGAATGCGGCTCAGTCAACCCCTGAGATGAAAATCGATCGCTTCATCACTCACCAGATGACCACTCAACACCTTCCTGGACTAGCTCTAGCAATTACTCACGAAAATCAGGTGATGTATGTCAAAGGCTATGGCAAAGCGGATACTCAGGAACCTGTTACCCCACAAACTCAATTTCCGATCGCTTCACTGAGCAAATCCTTTACAGCGATCGCAGTGCTGCAATTAGTAGAAGCCAGACAGATTGATTTAGATACTCCTGTAAAGCAATACCTGCCAAAATTTACCCTGGCTGATCCTCAAACGGCTGATCAGATCACGATTCGTCACTTGCTGAATCACGTCAGTGGATTGTCTGACTGGAGTTTTTCAGAATCGCTGCACCCACAACCCACAACCCATGCAGAACGAGTCAATAGTTTACACAATGCCCGTCCTGTTGCGACTCCTGGAACTGAATTTCACTATTTCAATCCCAATTATGATGTTTTAGCACGAGTGGTGGAAGTGGTTAGTGGCCAGCCCTTTTCAGAGTATTTGCGATCGCACATTTTCACACCACTCCAGATGTCACAGACATTTCATGCCACAACAATAGCTGAGGCACAGCAACGAGCCAGTCGTCTAGCAACGGGACATTTAATGGCGTTTGCGATCCCGTTTACAGCTCGAGAACTATCAGGCTATCTAGGCGGCAACGCTGGTGTTATTTCTATAGTAGAGGATATGGCAAAGTATCTGATTCTGCACAGCAATGGAGGACGGTTTGAAGACATGCAACTGTTGACTCCAGAGAGCATGGCTCTCTTGCATACGCCACCATCCCAACTCAAAAGTTCCTATGCAATGGGATGGTTTGTCACAACGGAAAATGGCAGGAAAATTCTCCAACATAATGGCATCTTGTCTACGTTCTATACCGATGTTGCTGTACTGCCGAATGAAAAGTACGGTATTGCTTTGTTGTATAACATTAGCGCATTGCCACTGATTGCGTTTGCACTGCCACAAATCAAAACTGGATTAATCCAATTACTCACGGATAGAATACTTCCGACCGATGGTTTCAACATTAATCTCTGGGGTATCAGCCTAGCAGTGTTAACAGCCATTGGTATAGTATTGGCAATTCGCAGTCTACTGTATTTTCCTCAATGGAAACGAAATATCCACACGATGCCTAAATGTCAGATGATATTGAGCATTGCATGGATGTTTTTTCCTTTAGTTGTCGTGCTGGCGATGCCCTGGTTAGTGGGAATAACAAGCGATCGCATCTTCAACTACATTCAACTATTCCGAGCCATGCCGGATGTTATGCTTTGGCTGAGTCTGTGTGCAGGGTTGGGTTCCATCAATGGAACGATCCGTTTGATCGCTGCTGCCAGTAATAGGCAGTCAAAGGAAAGTGAAAGATGAACAAGCCTAACATGGCACGAAAGTTTTCCAGGTTCCCATTAAAAGCCTTGTCGCTTCGATTAATGAACTTCGCCTATGCTCATGTGCCTAGAAGAGTCGATCCCCGGATTGTTGCTGCGGCTGAACGAGTACTCTCCACGTCGGTTGGTCATCCAACTCACTTGACGCAAGTTGAGTTTATTTCTGAAAGAGGAAGAAGAAATTTATTACTGCGATGCCATTGTGCCTCTGATACTGGTTTGCCTCCCAGTTTGATTATCAAACAGGTAAAAGCCAATTCCTATAATCCAGACAATCCAAACTCATGGGATACATTTCGTTTCTTTAGAGATTGGATCGGTGCTCAATTCCTCAGCACAATATTTGATCAGTACCCGCATAGTCCTCGCTTCTATGGTGGCGATCGCACGTTGGGCTTCATTATTCTGGAGGATGTACCGCATCATGCTCGTTTAGTTGAATCCCTTTTAGGAACCGATTGCCATCAAGCAGAACGCACATTGCTTCAGTATGCAGCTTGTTTGGCTCAACTCCATGTGGATACTTTCGGTAAAGCGGCAGGATTTGAGGCACTTGCTAGAGAGATTGCTCCCAAAGCACAATTCCTGCGAGAGAGTGTAGATATTCCTACACAACAACGCCTATTAAACTGTTTAGGAATTCAGCCTGAAAGCAACTGGTTGCATGACTTAGATGCGATTAACGAGACGATGAAACATCCCGGCGATTTTCTAGCTTATGTTCATGCTGATGCTTGTCCCGACAACGTTTTGGATACGGGTGAAGGCTTACGATTAATTGATTTTGAAACAGGTCATTTTGGTCATGCTTTTATTGATATTGCTTATGGCAGAATGATGTTTCCGAGTTGTTGGTGTGCTAACCGCTTACCGCATACGGTGGTGCAACAAATAGAGAATACCTATCGTGCAATCCTGAGCAAGCAACGTCCAATTTTAGAGAGTGATTCCATCTTTGAAATGGCTTTAGCCAGAGCTTGTGGCTACTGGATGTTGAATACATTAATACGACATCTTGAACCTGCTTTACGAAAAGATCGAAATTGGGGAATTTCTACGACCCGCCAACGGATTTTGGCTCGCTTAGAAGCCTTCATTACAACAACACGAGAAGTCAACCAACTGCCTGGTTTGCGTGACACGGCTAGTCGGCTGTTGGATCTGTTGCAGCAGCGTTGGAGCGATACGCCTTCTCTCCCCGATTATCCAGCATTCAGATGACTATCGTGGAAACGAAAGATCCACACGACACCCAAATGGTAAATCCTTTTGGGTATCGCATGGAAGAAAAGCCTTTGTGCAGGACTTGGTTGCGTCAATGGAACAATCCGTCTTATTGCTTGCGCCGATAATGGGCGGTCATGAAGTGCTGCCACTGCCCATCATTTCTCAACATATGGGAGGTCAGAACTCGGTGATCGTCGCTCTTGAACTCGATCACATCTTTGTACTTGCCTAGTTTCTCCTCACCCGTCATTGCAGGTCCATCCGAGTTGAGCGTCAGCACAGTTTCCTCTGCATCCAATTCGCCATCGTATTGCCAGAGATGCGTCATCATTGAGCCAATCCAAGTGCCCACATAACGTTGCTTCTGAGGATCGTAGCCAAGGGTCATGAGCGTTGTTGCAGCACCACCAGACGGCATCTCACCCTGTCCTTCTGCCAGAAACCAGAGTCCACCCAGCGATCGCACCGTTTCTGTTCCCGTTGATTTGAGAGGTTGATCGGGTTCCATCAGCACTTCGGATTCATAGATCTACTCACCGACGAGTTTCTGGAGCCACTGATGTTCTTTTTGAGATTGAGCAGGCAGGCATGAAGTTTGCTCAGTTTGAATCGTTTCCATTTTTTGTCTCCTTGTGATGAATGATTGAGAATTGCGATCGCAGTAGAGTTAGCGTAGAAGTGCCGCGTTTTTATCCATACGTCGGCTTTTGCGGATACCCAGGGGGTGAGTCTTCAAAGTCTTCTTGCCGTCCGTAAGGAGTCATATCCAACAGGCTGTAAGAATCGGTCAGGGATTCAACGCCACGAGCGTAGGTGGAGTAGGTGTGGAACACATCGTTATCCAGGCGGAAGAAAACGCTAAGTCCGTGGCTTTCGCCTTGTATGACATTGGGTCCGTTTAATCTCTCTAACTCTGCCTTGTCTCGGTAGTTGTATTCGGTGGGTGCAATGGTTTCGTCTAGCGTGACATGGAAATCGTAGTTGAAATCGCTGCCAAAGGAGGAATACCAGGGAAGCGTCCATTCCTTCAGATTCTTGTAGGCTTCCAGTTTAGGGAGCGGCGCACGGGAAACTAATGCAAAGGTGGTGTCACGCTCATTCAGCATGGATAGATTGCCCAGTGAATTGACAAAGCCTGTGCAACCCCCACAACCCTTCTCCCACTCCGGGGCAAACATGAAGTGGTAGATGATCAGTTGGGTGCGTCCCTCAAATAAATCAATGAGTTTGGCGGAACCATTTGATCCTTCAAAGGTATATTCCTTTTCAAGCTTGACCATTGGTAGCCTGCGTCGTTCGGCGTTGACGCGATCGCGCTGCTTGGTCAACTCTTTTTCGTGTTCAAGCAATGTTTTACGAGTAGTCAGCCACTCATCTCTTCCAACGATTTTTGGATGCGAAATTGTGTTCTGAATCATTGTCAACCTCCACGCTGTAATAGTTGAATTCAGATCAAGAGCCATGTTGCTGCGATGGCTTATATCTCTACTTTTTCTCTAGCAGATTCAGCCTGGTCAGTTGCACTGGGTTCCATGTATACCAGTTCCCAAATGTGACCATCCAAATCTTGAAACCCATGTGCATACATAAATCCGTGGTCTTGGGGTTCGTTATAAGTTTTGCCACCAGCGGCGATCGCATTACGAACCATTTCATCTACTTTTTCTCGACGCTCAACCGATAAACACGTCAATACTTCGGTACTTTGGGTCGCATCACAAATCGCATTTGGCGTGAATGTCTGGAACTTCTCATGGGTCAAGAGCATCACGAAGATGTTTTCGGACACAATCATGCAGGTAGCCGTTTCATCGGTGAATTGGGGATTGAACTGAAAGCCGAGGTTTGTAAAAAATGCGATCGATTGCTGGAGATCTTTGACAGGTAAGTTGACGAAAATTTGAGTACTCATGGGTTTTCCCTAATGTAGAGTTCAGTGACGACCAATCTGAACGATTCGCCGCAACAAATTGTTGGAGAGCTTTTTGCACGTACCAAAAAGTATTGATGACTGTGCTTACTCCATCGATTCCACGTAAGACGAAAATTGATTCAAAAGACCATCTGTGCCTGCTGTTCGTGACTCGGCGTCGTATTCGCCGATCAGAAATAACCCTTGCTCGGTATAGGTTAGTTCAGTGGCGTTGGACTTGCTCTTGAACTCCACTCCTGCGAGTGAAACAGAGAAGAGTGCGCCGCCAACCTGCATATCGAATGCATAGATCAAACGAAGATTAGGCTCAATGAGATGAAAGCGTGCGGTATACATTGTTTCTGTGCCGTCTTCAAAGTGGCCATGAGCAATTTCGATTCCGTTTGTTTTTAGATCCAGGCTTCTTCGGATTTCTGTCCAAGCCGGACCTACAAACCAGTGCTTTCGATGCTCAAGTTGCGTCCATGCTTCGTAGACTTTTTCACGCGGTGCATTAATCTGGCGGGTCAATGAAAGACCGCCGTATTTCATGGGTTCATGTTCGTTCATACGCTCAAACAACCTGCTCACAATTGACCATCCAAGGTGTCCCAAACTGATCAATCAACATGCCAAAGCGCGATGACCAAAAGGTTTGCGCGATCGCCATTTTTACTTTGCCGTTTTCTGCCAGAGCGTGAAAAAGTCGTTCTGCCTCGTCTGGCTCGGATACGCTCACCTGAACGTAGAAGCCTTGAGGGGGTTCAAAATATCCGGGTGGGCAGTCAGATCCCATAAGCAGACGATCGCCCAAATCTAAACAAGCGTGCATGATTTTGTCCTGCCACTCTGGTGAGATATTTTCGGCGGAAGGTGCTTCTTTGTGAGTCATCATCATGGTGATTTTGCCACCCAAACATTGCTCGTAGAATTTGAACGCTGCCTCACAATTTCCATCGAACATGAGATAAGAATTGATTTTCATGATGGATTCCTTTGGTGAATTTTTTCTTGCAGGAGCGGGTTTATGTCGATCTCTTCAGAGGTTTCAATAGGTCTGTCAAACCCGCTCTTACAGGCAGGTTTAGGGATTGAGGGTGAAGACTGCTTGGGCACTGGAGGGATTAAAGGGCACCGAAATGTGCTCATGGAGAATCTGCCAGGTGCCCTGATATTTCTGACATACAGCAGTGGCACGCATCCACATTTGCATAGCGGGATGGTCTTGTTCACCCGTAAAGTGAAATAGCCAGTGAGCAGCTGCTAAGTTGTCATTTACAGTAACAGTAAGATCTCGCGTTTCTATGCCAAACGACTCTGGGAAATAAGGCAAACAGTCTTCCCATAATTGACGAATCGCATCTTTACCTGTGGTTTGGAATGGAGGCTTCACATCAAAGAGAATCGCCTCATCCGCATAGCGAGACATAATTTGCTCCACATCTTTGGTGCAAATCGCCCGTTGTTGAGCCGCAACCAGCTGGCGGATTTCAGCTTCCTGGCTTGAGATTGTGTTGGCAGTGGTCATGAGAATTTCTCCTTTAAATGAATCGTTTGGTTGTGGGTTACAGCCCAACAGCAAGATTCTGGAAGTTCTGCAACTCTCCTTGTGGGTTCGATTCTGCGTTGTGATGGCTGGTCGTTTGCAGATGAAATTACTCTTGCTGTCGCGTTTCAACCTGGGCACGAATGCGGTCTTCCTGCTCCCTTAATTCAGGTGTTAGGGCTTCACCGAAATCCTCTGCCTCGAATACGGGACGGATTTCAATCTCGGAGTCTCCTGGCATTGGGTTGGGGCAACGCTTCACCCAGGCGATCGCCTCTTCCATCGAGTTCACCTGCCATAGCCAGTACCCTGCCACTAGCTCCTGCGCTGGAGTGAAAGGTCCATTGATGACGGTGCGATCGGTGCCTGAAAAGTGAACTCGCACCCCTTTTGAGCTAGGATGAAGCCCCTCAGCAGCGAGCAAGATACCTGCCTTGGCTAATTCTTCGTTGTACTGCCCCATTTCAGTCAAAAGCTGTTCGCTCGGCATAACTCCAGTTTCAGAGTCTTGGGTTGCTTTAACAAAGACCATGACTTTCATTGTGAAATCTCCTGTTAAGTAGTTTTGAGTTGAATGGCTAGCTGACGATCATGACTGTGCTGGTAATCCTGCAATTTCGAGAACGGGGCGAATTTCGACCGTGCCTACTCGCGCTCCTGGAATGCGGGTGGCGATCGCAATGGCTTCATCCAAATCCTGAGCATTAATTAGGTAGAAGCCACCCAATTGTTCACGGGTTTCGGCAAAGGGACCATCGGTCACAAGGGATTTGCCGTCACGG
>DATNPS010000152.1:0-10939 GCA_036703095.1 Crinalium sp.
GCTAGTAAAGGTGTCGCGCGTCGCGCGACACCTTTACTAGCCAAAGTTTATGGGTGCGACGCCACGCAAAATTCGGCTGTTGAATTCACGTTAATTTAAGATGTCAGAGCCGGTATTTGTAGCCAGTCCAGCAGTCGCGGATCGGCAAAATCAGGGACTACGAGAGTTGCCCCAATGGCATACAGCAGTTCAGGATCATGCGTCGTCGCAATACCAACTGTGGGAATGCCTGCTCCTACAGCAGACCGTACTCCAGACGGCGAATCTTCAAACGCAACGGCGCGATCGCCCTTCACTCCCAACCGCTCTAATGCCACTTGATAGGGCATGGGGTCAGGCTTACCTCGCTCCAATTCCTCACCAAGTACAACCACTGGAAACAGCGCCTCAACCTTGAGCGATCGCAGCATAAACTGAGCATTTGCGGGAGGGGCATTGGTGACAATGGCTCGCTTTAGACGATGGGTTCCCATCCAGTTCAGCAGATCGAGTAATCCCGGTAGGGGACTCAGATTAGCCATCCGCCGTCGAAATTCGGCTTCTTTGCGATCGCTCAACGCTTCTGCCTTGTCCAGCGAGAGAGACGGCAGGAGATCTTGAATAATTTGAAGATTGAGCCGACCGCTGAAGTGAGCCTTGTAAAACACCGGGTCAATGTCTAGCCCATACTCCCGCAACATATCTTTCCAGGTTTCATAGTGAACTGGGTCAGTATCGGCTAGAGTACCGTCCAGATCGAATAAGAACGCTTCCAGCATCGACCGTAATCCTCATTCGTCGAATTCACATTAACCAAAGGTTGAACCATTCCATCCCCACATGGCACCCTTGGCATCTGAGAATTCAATATAGGTGCGATCGCCTGCTACACCTAACGTTTTTGTGATGGTCTGGCAAAAATCCTGACTCATCGCCTTCGTCAGCGATGGACTCATCGTGCCGACATTTTTGATCTCGATGTAGCAAACAGGTTCAGACGTTCCGCCAAACGTCATGGCGATATCTGGCTCAAATGCCGTCATCACATAGGATTCAGGCTTGCCTGTATGTTTCGCCAAACTGCCCGACAGCGATTTGAGTAAGGCCGTAACCTGATCCTTGTCCGGCGAAGAAATAGAGGTTTGAACTTTAATCAACGGCATCGCGTCCCTATCCTCCGTATTGCCAGCCTGTGCTTTCGAGCAAGAGCGGAGCACCCTCCCGGTGAACGCCCGCCGCAATCACTTCACCGACATATACGGTGTGATCGCCCTGGTCAACGGAACCGACGACGCGACATTCGACGTAGCCCAACGAATCAGAAATAATCGGACAACCCGTTTCACCGAGATAAAACTCGACATCCTCAAACTTATTGCCAACCCGCCGCTGGGGTTTAAAGAATTTTTGCGCCAATTCTTTCTGCCCGTCCTCCAAAACGCTCAGGGCGAAGACCTGGCTGGATTGAATCATGGCGTGAGAAATTGAATTTTTGTTAACGCAATTCACGACCAAGGGAGGCTGAAAGGAGGCTTGCATGACCCAACTGGCCGTAAAACCGTTGACCTCTTCTCCATCTTTAACGCCACACACATAAAGACCGTGAGGGATCTTGCGCAAGATCGTTTTTTTAGCCTGTTCGTCTAGCAAAGCTTTACCCTTCTTAACGCGCGCTACACGTTCAGTTTAGATCAAACCCCACCCCATACGATAATGAAACTGACTTGAGACGGATCAACCCTTAAAGACACCGGGTTTCTTTTAGGGATGTGCTGAGATGTCGTTGACCCGACGAAAGAAACCCGGTATCTGAGTCGCAGCCCACGTTGAACTAAACCATTCCATGCCTGACACCAACATTCCTACCTTAACCAGTCTGGACTACATTCCATTTCTGGATGAAAACGGCCAGATTGGGGATCAATTTGAGGGAAAAGTCGGCGTTTATGCCATTTTTGATCAAGACAGAATTTTGCGCTTCATTGGCTATTCCCGCGATATTGCGCTGAGCTTAAAGCAACATCTGGTGCGACAGCCGCAGCAGTGCTATTGGCTAAAAGTAGAAACAATCGATCGTCCCAGTCGCACGATCCTAGAAAGCATTCGGGATGCTTGGATTGCTGAGAATGGCACGATTCCAGCGGGTAATGCCGCAGATGAGGCCACATGGAGTCAGCCCATTGATGCCAAGCGATCGATGACAGCAGAAGAGCAGACCGCCTATGCCAAAACAGATGAATTGGGGCAGATCAAGCTGTTAAAGCAGGTCGCCCGTCGAGTCGAAGAGCAGGTGTTGGCAGCCTTGACCGAACGCGGGGTGCAGATGCAGGTTCGGTTTAATCCGAAGCTTAAGGAAAATGGACTACTCGACCTGAAGTAATGATGCGGAACCTAGCGATAAACGGTTGAAGTGTGTTGCATAGGGTCTACCTGCTCCAGCGCTATATAGTCCTGATCGTTACCGCAGAAGCACTGAACCGTCTCTAAGAGCCTCAGTGATACTCTCTAGAAAACTCCCGAAAATCATCACCTCCTATGACCTCCTCCCTCTTAAACAACCGCTATCAAATACTTCAAACATTAGGTTCTGGAGGGTTTGGCACCACGTTTTTGGCGGAAGACATTCAGATGCCGTCGCATCGACGGTGTGTGATTAAACAGTTAAGACCCATTAACAATAATCCAGAGATTTATAAGTTAGTGCAGGATCGCTTTCAGCGAGAAGCCGCCATTTTGGAAGACTTAGGTGATGGGAACAGTCAGATTCCGCGTCTGTATGCCTACTTCGAGGAAGGTGGAGAATTTTACCTGGTGCAGGAGTGGGTTGAGGGAGGGACGCTGAGAGACAAAGTCCAATCGGAGGGAGTGTGCACAGAAGAAGCGGTTAACCAAATTCTGCTGAACATTTTGCCTGTGTTGAGCTACGTTCACGGCAAACGCATTGTGCATCGGGACATTAAGCCAGATAACATCATCCTCAGAAAACGAGATAGCAAGCCTGTTTTGATTGATTTTGGAGCCGTTCGAGAAACCATGGGAACGGTCGTCAATTCTCAAGGGGGTTCCGCTAGCTCGATCGTGATTGGAACGCCAGGATTCATGCCGTCCGAGCAGGCCGCAGGCCGACCCATGTATTCCAGCGATCTCTATAGCCTGGGGTTAACCATGATCTATTTGCTGACGGGCAAGTTTCCTCAGGAACTCGATCTTGATCCTCAAACTGGAGAAGTGATTTGGCGGCGATATGCACCGAGTGTGGGGATGGATTTAGCGGCAGTGCTGGATAAGGCCATTCAGTATCACCCGCGCGATCGCTATGCCACGGCTCAAGACATGCTGACCGCATTACAAACGATGGGCGATTTCCCAACCATTCCATCGCTCGATCAGCTATCCACCAACAACATTGTCTTGCCCACGGCTACCGATACCCTGGTTCAGCCGTCTATCTCATCGGCTGAGGTTCCTGCTACGATTGTTCAACCGCCAACCGATCGCACCACGCCTCAGCCTGTAGACCAGCTCGGCGGCGCGAATGCAGCTGTAACCAGCAATCCACCGAATGCCGTAAAAGAGGTACCTGACGAAGTGCCCGGTTGGAACTGGGGTGGTTTTTTGCTACCCGGACTTTGGTGTATTAATAACCAGGTTTGGCTAGGGTTAATCGCATGGACTGGCACCTTCACAGGGACGCTGGGCTGGTGGGTCGCTGCTGCCATGATGGGAGCCAAAGGCAACGAGTGGGCCTGGAAAAGCCGCAGGTGGCGGAGTATCGAAGAATTTAAGCGGAACCAACGACATTGGGCGATCGGGGGTTTTATTACCTGGGGCAGCATGTTTATGCTCATCGTGGTTGCTGCCATTTACGGATCTCAAATGCCCGAAACCAAAACCTCTAGCTCGATCTCACCCACACCCAGTTCGGGTAATTCTCCATCGTCCAGTGAAGCGACTGGTACAAATCCGTTTACAGGTGCGGCTTCTTCGGGTGAAACGTCTTCAGGTGAAAGCAGTCAACCCGCCTCTTCACCTGTCGCTCAATCGCCCAGTCCGAGTCCAACGACGAATGCGTATCCTGATGCTGAAGTACAAAGCTACATGAGCAACTGCGTTTCGTCTGCAACAAATTCAGGTGCGACGTCGGCTCAGGCACAAAGCTACTGTACCTGCACGCTGGAGCAGCTTCAACGCAAATATTCGTTTGATGAGTTCGCCACTATGGTTCAGAAGTATCAACAAACTCAGCAAATTCCCTCTGAATTCACTGAAGTAATCAATTACTGCAATGCCAATACGTCTCAATAAAACGTGAGTCTCCAACAAGAGGGGTAGTAGTGCGCTGCACTACTACCCCTCTTGGGAAAACGAAAAGAAAACACGTTTTCTTAGGAATTCGACGAATGCGCAAAGCCTTGGCCTGTGGATCTCGCGAGGCACATGAAAAAGAGGGCGCGATGCCATGCATCGCACCCTCTTTTTGATTTAACGTGAATTTGACGAATGCGAAAAAATCGTCCTGTGCAACGTGCGGAGCACTTTTTTCGCCATTTCAGCCGCGCAACGCGCGGCTGAAATGGCGAAATCGAATCACGTATGATCTAATCAAGTCTTACTTGATAGACACCTTACCGCCAGCCGCTTCGATCGCCTTCTTGGCTTCTTCAGCCGCTTCTTTAGCGATCGCTTCTTTGATGGGCTTAGGTGTAGATTCAACCAGATCCTTAGCTTCTTTCAAGCCCAGACCTGTGAGTTCACGAACAGCCTTCAGAACAGCGATCTTCTTATCAGCAGGAACTTCGTCCAGGATAACGTCGAATTCGGTCTGCTCTTCTACTTCCTCAGCAGGAGCACCCGCTGTAGGAGCAGCGATCGCAAAACCACCCATGGGAGCAGCAGCGGTAACGCCAAATGCTTCTTCAATTTGTTTAACCAGATCAGCCGCTTCCAGCAGGGTTAGCGTCTTAAGTTTTTCGAGAATTTCATCAGTTGCAGCAGACATGAATTAACTCCTGTGAGCATTTATGTGTTGTAAACCAGTTCAGCCAACAGCGATCGCTATTGGAGGAAAAAACAGACAACGTTAGCAAATCAGAGAAAAGCGCTTGAATGTTGGGCTACTCAGCCGCTTTATCTTTATCTGCAACAGCCTGCAAAGCACGAGCCAAGGATGCGGGCACTTCGTTGATGCCAGTCGCAATTTTGGTCGCCAGCGCGTTGATCGCACCAGCCACTTGACCCATCAATTGCTCCTTCGAAGGCAGGTCGGCGATCGCCTTAACATCAGCTTCGCTGAGCGCACGGCCTTCCATGACACCACCGCGAATCACGGTTTTCTTGGAAGCTTTTTGGAAGTCTTGGTACGCTTTCAGCGCACCACCGACATCATCTTTGACGAGCAGAAAGGCAGATGACTCTTTGCAAAACTCAGACATGGGTTGCCAGGATGAATCCCCATCGATGGCAATCCGCATCAGCGTATTTTTCGTCACCTTACACTCGGTTCCGCTAGGACGTAACCGTTTGCGTAAATCGGTGATTTCAGCAACAGTCAACCCTTTGTAGTCAATGACGACTGCGATCTGAACATCCTTCAAGCTCTCTTTCAGATCAGCTACGATTGCTTTCTTATTTTCTAGCGTTCTACCCATAACATGTCTCACCTCCTTAAAAGCGGGTATTAATCACTAAACCTTGAACGATCTCCCTGAATAGCCAAAAACCCCAGACGTATGCCGGGGTTTAGAAGCTTTGCGCATCCCCTAGAACCAATGTTGAATTCACATTGGTTTTAGGGAGCTAACAAACCTCGGCAGGATATTAAGCGTTTAGAGCACCTGCTGTCTCCGGCTTTTGATATTCAGTTGTGGGAAACGTAAAACTTTGCGTTAGGCAGCGTCGGCAAACTTCAGATCGCGAAGCGCGTTAACATCGACCTGAATCGCAGGCCCCATCGTAGCAGAAACATAGACGGTGCGCCAGTAACGACCTTTTGCACCAGATGGACGGTTGCGATCAATCGTTTCTTGAAGCGCTTTCAGGTTAACAAGCAAATCTTCGGGCGTGAACGATGCTTTACCAAACATAACGTGGACAATCCCGGTTCGATCAGCCCGGAACTCTAGTTTACCAGCTTTGAATTCAGAAATGGCTTGAGCCACGTCAAACGTCACTGTACCACCCTTGGGCGATGGCATGAGGCCACGAGGACCCAGTAAACGACCGAGCTTAGCCACTTGAGGCATCATATCTGGTGTCGCAACCAGAACGTCGAAATCCATCATACCTTTTTGGATTTCATCAATCAGTTCCTCAGAACCAGCGAGATCCGCTCCTGAGTTAGAGGCTTCAGTCACTTTTTCACCTCTAGCGATTACAGCTACCCGAATAACTTGCCCGGTTCCTTTTGGTAAGGCAACTGTAGTCCGCAACTGCTGGTCAGTGTACTTGGGATCAATGCCTAGACGAATATGGGCTTCAGCCGACTCAGGAAATTTTGCTGTAGCGGTTTCCTTTAGCAGAGCCAGCGCTTCAAGCGGCTCATAGGGTCGGTCTTCAACCTTTTTCTGTAGCTCTTGTAAACGACGCGATACTTTTTTAGTCATGATTTAGTCTCCTGGGGTGCTAGCGAGATCTTCTCTTCCCCTATATAAGGTCTATACAGCGGGACGGTATTATCTAAAGTCCCGAAATCCAGATTTAACCCGTAACATTAACGCCCATGTTGCGAGCTGTGCCTTCTACAATTCGCATGGCGGCTTCAACGTCATTTGCGTTCAGGTCGGGCAGTTTGGTTTGAGCGATCTCTCTGAGTTGAGCACGGGTAATTGAACCGACTTTTTTCTTGTTCGGCTCACCTGATCCAGACTCAATTCCAGCCGCTTTTTTAATCAAAACAGACGCTGGAGGTGTTTTGAGAACGAAGGTAAAGCTCCGGTCTTCATACACTGAGATCTCAACCGGAATCACCAGACCAGCCTGATCAGCCGTTCTGGCGTTATATTCCTTGCAAAACATCATGATGTTGACCCCGTGCTGACCCAGCGCGGGACCAATCGGAGGAGCAGGGTTTGCTTTCCCTGCGTTAATCGCCAACTTAATGATCGCTACAACTTTCTTTGCCATTGATCAACTAGCTCTGTTTTTGAACCTGATTGAATTCCAACTCGACGGGAGTATCCCGTCCAAAAATTGAGAGCAGAGCCTTGAGCTTACTGCGTTCTGGGCTAACCTCAATGACTTCGCCCTCAAAGTCTTTAAACGGACCCGACAGCACCAGAATTTTATCTCCAGCGGCCATGTCAATCTTGACAACGGGTTTCTGTTCTTGGGCCTGTTTAAAGATTCTTTCTACTTCGGAGGCAGACAGGGGCATTGGTTTAACGTGACCTCTTCCCCGACCATAGCGGCGCTTCTGCTCTGCTCCAACAAAGTTAATGACGTTTGGCGTATTCTTGACCACCTGCCAGGTTTCGTCATCCATCACCATGCGGATCAGGACATAGCCTGGAAATACTTTTTCGTTTAATTCCTTCGGCTTGGTTCCTTTTTGGGGCTTAAGAATAGGCGTTTGTGGGATTTCAATCTGAAGAATACGATTCGCGACGTCAAGGGTTTCAATCCGCTGCTCTAAGTTCAGCTTGACGCGATTTTCACAGCCAGAAGCAACCTGAACCGCATACCAGCGCGCGATATGGCTCCCAGAAGCATCGCCATCTTCATCGGATGGCCTTAAATTATCTGACTCGTCTGAGGCAAGAATCATCAGAATACCTGCTTTGCTGCCCAACCAAATAACTGATCAACCAAGTAGATAATGGTTGCTGAAAGAGTCACCATCAGGATGACTGCGAAAGACTCGCTAATTAACTGCTGCCGACTAGGCCAAACTACCTTATCTAATTCTTCTTTCGTACCCTGAAAGAAATTAGATATGCTGAAGCCGCCTTGCGACTCCTGTCCGGCTTTAGTCTCTTGCTTCACATCTGCCTTTGCTTTTGCTTCTGCCTTTGGTTTTGCTTCTGCTTCGTCTTTCTTTGCCACAGCGCCTTATCCTCCTGGTCGGAGTACATGTTCCCTTCTTTAGATTAATCAACCTGCGACAGGTCTGACCGATCTATATAGTGGACATCTGAACTGGAGAGGTGTCTCTCGTACAACGCACTGCAAAACTGCTGCACGCTTTTTTACCACACCGAAAGCCGCCGTTTTTTGCCTGATTAGCAATAACGGGGCTTACGTATCATAACACTTGAAACAGAAGGTTGAGGCTTATATTCATATACGCTCCAACCTGTCTCCGCCTAAAAGTTAAGCGAACAACTGTCTACTTCAAATTTTCCAGACAATCTCCTAGCGTATACTGATCAGGAATAGCTGTCAATCCTTTTTGTCGGAATTTGGCGAAGGGGCTTTTAGGAGCGTGGTTCGTCACACTACTCTCCCAAGATAGCGATCGCGTGTGCACGATGCACCTGCATAATCGGGTGATCGAAATCGGCTCCTGTTGGAATTGCAAAATCTGCAATTAGTAATCAAATGAGAATTGCTGAATTGCAGTACTGCTACGAAATACAAGTTATTGCTTGCTGCATAACGATCGGCTAGTTTGAGTTGTCCAACCGTACAAGCTTCATTTGGATGGTAATCAAATCTGTTTGTAATCAAACCGTTAGCAGCCGAAACATGACGAATTTTTGTCAAGTTAATTCGCTGCCAATTATTCCTTTTCTGTATTAAAATGTTTGGTTTGTTGGTATGTGAAGCATCCGGTGAGGCGAGCCTTAAACTGCTTCTAAGTTGCCAATAAACGGGCCACGTGTCGAATTGCAGCGATCGCATTCACATGAAGTAAAGAAATTTGAGCGCTAATTCTGCTTTAGAGGCGATCGCAGCTTTGTCTCTATGTTTCCTACAATTAACCTTCAAGTTTATAAATTGTCTTTTAAGCTGCACTGAATTTCAGGGATACCCCTGAAAAATCTGCTAACTTGATTATCGTGATTTGTGTTAACTAAGTGATGCTACTTGCGTACAGTAAGGGTGTAACGCTTAGGGTTTCCTTGTTTCTGTTAGGTTTTCGTCAGGTGCATTACCAGGTTTGACGAGCTTTTGCAGTTTTTGTTCCTCAACCTTCAAGTTTGTTCAGACAAGTTGTAGAAGTAGAACTCTGAACAACGTTGATTCTGCACCCACTATTATCTCCAGGGAACTAATTGTGTATTCAGATGTCGATCTCTGCAACTGGCAATGAAGAGTTGATGAAGGTAGCTCATACAGCTTGATTGGCTACTCCTGGTGCCTGTAAGCACAACGGGATAAGTAACGGCAGACTCATCAATGCCAGAGCGTTGCGTGCGGAGGTTTTCATCGTGAAATTTGATGGTTCACAAGTGTGTTTGGCCAACCGGGATGTTCATGTCATGATCACCGATCGATCTTTTCAAAAATTAAATCCGGTAGGGTTGCTGGCAAGGGCCGTAAGTCGCCAGAAAAGTGGATGCTTGCAAGTATCAAGCCAAACTACGATTTGGTCTATCTATTTAGACAAGGGAAAGTTAGTCTACGCGTCTAACTCGTGTGACCCCATCAAACGGCTGGAGAGCCATTTGCAACTATTGGGAATTGACGCGTCTAAATTTGAACATGTCATTCGAGTTGCCCGTTCACTGTTTGAGGATGCCTACACAGGCGAAGCAACTGCGAAATCACCGTCTGTTCAAAATCTGGATTATCAAGTGATTTGTTGGTTAGTCAAACATCAATGTTTGACTCCCGCTCAAGCCACTGTGCTCATCAAACGATTGGCAAAGGAGGTCATGGGTTCATTTCTAGCCATTCGCGAAGGGAATTACAAATTTATTCAAGACGAACAGTTTGATGAATTCCCGAAGTTTTGCAAGCTCGATGTTCGATCGATTGTTGAATATTGGCGCAGGCAATCGCGATCGCCATCAGAACCAGAACCAGCTCCTCCAGAGCCCTCTGAACCCAGTGAACTGCCTTATTCCGCCAAAACTGAATCAGTGCCAGCGTTAGAAAGTGAGGCGATCGCTCCACCCCCCATTATTGAATCGCCTGATCTTCAACCTCTCCCATCTCCAGAAGCAACGGATGTTCCGAGCGTTTTAACACCAGGAGGAACTGCTCAAATACGTCGTCAGCGCAACTACACGATCGCCTGTATCGATGACAGCCCAGCCGTTTTGCAAAAAATCAAAACCTTCCTAACCGATCAAGACATCTCAGTGCTCACCATTGATAATTCTGTTAATGCGTTGATGCAAATAGTTCGAAATAAGCCGGATTTGATTTTGCTGGATGTAACGATGCCAAATCTGGACGGATACAAGCTGTGTTCGCTACTCAGAAAGCATCCTAACTTCAAAAATACTCCTGTAATTATGGTGACAGGAAATACGGGATTACTGGATCGAGCAAAAGCAAAATTAGTAGGGGCATCTGGCTATCTAACCAAACCATTTACACAGTCGGACTTAATTCAAACTGTGTTTATGCATCTGAGTTAGAAAAATACCCGTTTTACTGAATAATTTTGCATTAATTCTTCAGCTTTCCCAAGCAAAATTGAAGAAGATTACAAAGCATATTAGGAGGTGCTATTTTCTATAAATTCATTTTTTATGCAGCGACCTTAAAATGGGCTGTAAGAGCTGTACCTGAAGAGGAATAGTTCTTATGGCCCATTCATTTTACAATTAATCTGGGGTTCCAATCATGAAAGACAAACTCTTTAATACCAGTGTTTTTTGCATTGAATGAAGTAGCTAGAATCTAAATCCTAAATTTCTCAAATTCTGTAACGTCGGCCATACAGACTATACAGGTTTTCTGAAAAAATAAATCTTTTTATCTGGTCAATACTTATTTATTTGGGAACAATTAATCCGGGTAAAACTGAAGATTCTAGAAGTAGTAACTAGTTCATAAGAATCTTGAGAAT
>DATNPS010000165.1:0-25200 GCA_036703095.1 Crinalium sp.
ACTGCTGCCAGATATAGTCGCTGAGACGGTGTTAGCCGATAAGGGGTACGATGCCGATGAACGGGTGATTGAACCGTTGCAAGCAAAGGGAAAGACGGCAGTGATTCCGCCCAGACGCAATCGCAAGCGACCCCGGAACTACGACAAGGAGTTGTACAAAGCCCGACATCTGATTGAGAACTTTTTTGCCAAGCTCAAGCAGTATCGAGCCATTGCCACCCGTTACGACAAACGAGCGAGGAATTTTCTGGGTGCTATTTATCTTGCTGCTTCCGTTATTTGGCTTAATTGATGACACGCCCTAGGCTCCCGGAATGGGTTAAGCTCACTAGTCCAGAACACGTTTGACCCATCGATACTGACCAGGCGATTGGGTATTTTGTTGTTGGTGAGCTGAATTTGACGTTTACCATCAAACAAAAACAGGTCTGGATAGTCATCTTGCCAGAAACCACCTTCCTGGTAGACCACGTGTGACCCATCCATCCCGATCACAGTATCATCTATCCGATTACGCGTTAATCGACGGGTTGTTTTGCCGTTAAAGAGCATGATTTCTGTGGTCGTGCGCTTGGGACTCCTCCATTTGCGAATCTTGGGGCCAATATCGCTAGACCAGGCGATATAAGGTGTGTCTATCCTGGCCAGTGAATCATCGACTCGATTATGTGTGAGTCGCGTAGTTGTTTTTCCGTTAAAGAGAAATAGTTCTTGAGCTGGAAATGTTTCTTTGCCCTGAGGATCACCTATGCTACCCCAAACGATCTTGGCTCCCTGAACGGCCTGAACATATTTATATTGACTGTGATTCGTTAAGCGTTTCCTAACCTTGCCATTGGTAAATGAAAACTCTTGAGATGAATAACGGGATGTATCAAAGGTGCTTTCCCAAAAGATGTTTGAGCCATCGATCGCAATCAAATCGTTGTGAATGGCTCCATCATGCGTAATATGAGAAATCGTTTTTCCGTTAAACCATAGCAACTCGTTGCCAGTTGCTTTTAGTAACTCATTCTCGTTACCCACTGGTTTACTAAGCGAACGAGACCAAACAATATTGGAACCGCTAATGCCTAATACTTTATCGTTGAACGCATTGTGAGTGAGTTGAGTAGTTGTGTTTGTGACAATATTGTGAATAAAAATTTCCCAATCGTTACCGTCAAATCCTTCCCAAACGATGTTCTGTCCTGCAAATCCTTTGAGTTGTTTTGGAGAACTGTTATCTGTGAATTGAGTGACGCCAGATACGCTTCTGTAGCTGACTAAACCGCTGTTGATATCCGCTTGGGTGAAGCGATCGCCCACCTTCAAAACAATCCCTTTCAACAGCAATGCACCGTTCTGGGGTGATTGCGTCAGCCTGTAGATTAATTGACTCGCGTGTTGCTCCGTATCTACAGCTTGAAGCAGATTGCGATCGAGGTTAATCTCGCTTCCTTTGCCAATTTGTAGACCGCTATTATGGATAATTCTGGGTGATGTGTTTTTAGTAAGCGATCGCTGATAGCTGCCTTCTCCATTCGAAGAACTAACTTGAATAAACCGTTGATGGCCTGTTTTCGTAGAGACTACCGTTGCAGAAGATGTGGTCGTGGAACGTGTAGAGGAATGAACTCGAATCGGATCAATGCTGTTTTGCGCTGCAACAGTGAAGGGTAGTTGAATAACGCTTTGAGAACAACTGAAGTGACGTTGACTGTATAGTGAATTATCACCAAGGACATGATCATTCATGACCCTACCTCCTAATCACAAAAATGTGGCGTTGGAGGAGGCTAAGCTATATCTAAATTCTAACTCAACGTGAATTCGATAGCCCGATTTTGCGTGCGCGACGCGCACGCAAAATCGGGTTTTGGGGAGAGTGGCGCGTCGCGCCACTCTCCCCAAAACCCGATTGTCGAATTCACGTTAACTCATGACTCTATTCGCAGAAGAAACTATTGCCAAATCTAAACGATTTTCTGTTGCTCATCTGCCCTCAATAGCGCGAATCCAACCTCCCGACGGAAGGTTGGATTCGTGAACAGGTTTTTCGCATTTTTCACACACAAACTGTGGGCAGAAACTATGCGTTTAGTTTTGCTGCAACCGTTGCAACTTTTGCTCCAATTTGTTCAACAGCGCTTTGCTGTTGTGGGTCTTTCAATGTTCCATCTGGATTAAATGCTTCGTAGGCTTTAGTGATAGCAATTTGATCCGGCAATACTAGAACGCGAATATTGCCAAGAATCGATCGCAAATGTACCAGACCTCGCAGACCTCCCAAGGCTCCAGGGGATGCACTCATCAAACCTGCTACTTTATCGGCAAACGCGGCTAGCGGTGGCTCACCTTGCACGGGACGCGATGCCCAGTCGATCGCATTCTTTAACAGCGGTGTAACCGAACTGTTGTACTCTGGCGAAGCAATCAGAAAGCCTTGATGGGATTTCATCAGTTCCTTCAGCTTCAGCGCATTTTCGGGGATACCCTGTGCCGTTTCCAAATCTTCGTCATACAGGGGCAATGGCAAATCACGAAAGTCCAGGAACGTTATCTCAGCTCCTGCGGCCCTTGCACCGTTTGCAGCGATTTGAACGACCCGCTTATTAAATGAATCTTTCCGGGCACTACCTGCGAACGCCAAAATCCGAGGGGTATAGCTCATAAACGAGGGGATGAGTGAACACTGCCCCGATTATAGAAGTTGGCGCAAGTCCTGCATACAGCTTTAAGGGTGAAGCTCGAATATATTTTTTGTTACAGAGCTTTAAATGGACTGTAAAACAGCTTTGATAAACGTACAAGTTTTGTGGAAGTACGATTGACTTTTAGATATGGGCAGTACAGGACTCGAACCTGTGACATCCTGCTTGTAAGGCAGGCGCTCTACCAACTGAGCTAACCGCCCGTCAGTGCGCTTTGTTCGCACAGTTATTGATTGTAGCAGACGATTTGGCAACTGTTACTATTTTTTCAAGAAAGAACCCATAATTTTTTTGGAAGCCCATGCCGTCTGGCCGCACCCACGACCGTATTACCCTTTGGACGCTACCGCTGGTCGGAGGACTCACGCTTTGGGCCTCTCGCAGCAGCACCCTGACGCTGATCATCTGTGCCGGATTTTTATTTGGTGGCTTGATGTTTGGGCCTGATCTGGATATTCATTCGGTGCAGTTCAAACGGTGGGGCTGGTTTCGCTGGATCTGGATTCCCTATCGGGGGAGTATGCGGCACCGATCGCCCCTGTCGCACGCACCCATTACAGGAACTGCACTGAGGATTGTCTATCTGTTGCTCTGGTTTGGTCTTATCAGCTTTGTTAGTCTGGCGCTGCTCAACGAGGTGTGGCAGTTTGGCTGGACGTGGAGTGAAATTGCTGGCTTTTTGGGGCGATCGCTCCGTCAGCATCAGGTTGAATGGCTCATGTTATGTCTGGGCCTGGAATTGGGAGCTTTGAGCCACTATGCGGCTGACCTGAGTTTGACGACTTATAAGCGGTTCAAGCGTCAGGGTTGGAAAGCACTTAAGCCACCTCCACTTCAGCCCACGAAACGTAAGTCGGGCAGTCGCAAGCGGACTGGAGGAAACGCAGCCCGACCAACATCGGCGAAGCGAAACCGGAGGAGCAGTTGAACCTGTTACAGTAGTCGATTGTAGGTCTACTCCATCGTTTGGTTATGCCCGATTCTGCTCATGCTCATCCATCTCCGTCCAGCCTGGAGGCGCTACAACGCTTGATCGAGGTAGTCGCTCAGTTGCGATCGCCCAACGGTGGTTGTCCCTGGGATCTGGCCCAAACGCCCCAAACGTTGATTCCTTACGTACTGGAAGAAGCGTATGAGGTGGTAGATGCGATTCGGCAGGGTGATCCAAAGGCGATCGCTGACGAGTTAGGAGATTTACTGCTACAGGTCGTGCTGCAATCGCAGATCGCCAGTGAAACGAACCAGTTTGACGTAGGAGATGTGGCGCAGGGCATTGCCGATAAGCTCGTTCGTCGCCATCCGCATGTGTTTGGCGATGTGGCCGTTGAGAGCATTGACGAAGTCCATCGCAACTGGGAGCAAATCAAAGCCACGGAGGAACAGCAGCATCCGCAGGATCAGAGCTTAGTGCCCCGGTTGAGTCGCTATGCGCGATCGCTGCCTCCCTTAACCGCTGGCATGAAAATCTCGAAGAAGGCTGCCGCCGCAGGGTTTGAGTGGGAAGATGCCGAAGGTGTGTGGGCCAAATTTCGAGAAGAGCTGAAAGAATTTCGTTATGCGCTAGCGGCTGAAACCAAGGAACAGCAGCAGGCGGAACTTGGTGATGTGCTGTTTACGCTGATCAATATTGCCCGCTGGTATGACCTCGATCCGACAGAAGCGTTGCAGGGTACCAATCAACGCTTTATCCAGCGATTGACCTTAATGGAAGCGGTCGCTGATCGCCCCCTGTCTACTTACAACCTGGATGAATTGGAACAGTTGTGGCAACAGGCCAAAGCAAAATTGGCGGCTGCAAAGGAGATTGACCAATAGGCCACAAATTATCAGCAAGTCTCATTTTTAAACCAATTGCATGTGAGAATTGCTGTTGCTGGCAAGTTGTTCAACCGTTTAACAAGCAAATCCCTTAAAATTTAGATTGGCCCATTTGCGGCTCATCCTAAATCAACTGTTTATTAGCCTTGCTACTATGACCATCGTAACGATCCTTCAAATTCTTTGGGCCATTTCCGCCGCAGGTTTAGTGATTTTGGTGTTGCTGCACAGCCCCAAAGGTGACGGTTTAGGCGGTTTGGGTGGTCAAGCACAGCTCTTTACCAGCACCAAAAGTGCCGAAACAACCCTCAATCGTGTCACCTGGATTTTGACGATTCTCTTCATGGGGTTGACGATTATTCTGAGCGGTAAGTTTTTAGGGTAACTCGGGTCTTGTACCACTTGCTGCGACGCTGGCGGCGTAGCTTACGTGTCCTAGGGTTAGCGATTGCTCTGGCAATTGCGATCGCCCTCACTCAGCTCTGGGATAGTTATCCATCCTCCGCGCAGACGGCTATCCCTCAGCAAAGCACTCCCCTGCAAGACAGCCTACCTGCTCCCAGAATTCACCCTCTACCACCCAGCCTGGCAGAGTGGCAAGATGACAGTCAGGCGGGGGACTATTTCTCGGCCATTCAGCCAACTCAGGTCGGATATTTGGTCTGGTCACAGTTTCCCATTCGAGTCTATGTTGAACCGACTTTAGCGTCGGGTGCAGCGGATGGGCGATCGCCCGTCTGGGTAGAAGCCGTGACGCAGGCAGTACAGGAGTGGAATGCATATCTGCCGCTGCAACAGGTAGAGTCTCCCGAATCAGCGGATATCGCGATCTGGCGCAGAGTGCCTCCCTTAATGCGCGAGGGCAATGGGCTTCCTCGCGCTCGCTCGGCTGAAACGCGCTATGAACTGTATGTTCAGAATCTTCAGCATTCCGAGCCGGAAACTGAGATTCTGGCGCACCGTTTTACGATTCTGCTGCGGCCCAGCCAAACGGCAGATTATCTGCGTGCAGCAGCGCGACATGAGTTAGGACATGCGTTGGGGCTTTGGGGGCATAGTCCGATACAAACCGACGCGCTCTACTTTTCGCAAGTTCGCACACCTCCCCCAATTTCCAAACGCGATGTGAATACGCTGAAGCGGGTTTATGAACAGCCGACTCGATTAGGTTGGGCGATGAACTAAAACAGGTCTTATTTCACCCCTTCCCCTTCGTAACTAATTTGATGGGAGGTGTAGTGTGGCGGTTCAACGTGGATGTTAATCCGAACAGGGCTGAATCGTTCTTCTAAATGAACTTCTACGGCCTCCGTAATGTCGTGGGCTGTTTCGACATCCGTCGCGTCTACAATCAAGTGCATTTCAATAAACACCTGACGCCCTAATAAACCTCTAGAGGCAATGCTGTGGCAGTTGAGCACACCAGGCACTTCCATCACCACATCGTGAATGGCTTCGGGGGCGATCGCCACCTCATCTACCAGCCAGGGCAAATTCTCGCGCAGCACAGTCCATCCGCTCCAAAACACCAGCAGCGCGACGGGGAAGGAGAGTACAACATCCAGCCATTGCAGATTCAGCGTCCAGATGCCGACCAGTCCTGCTAAAACGCTGATCGTGACCCATACGTCACTCATCGTATGTTTCGCGTCTGCAATCAAAATTGGGCTACCGACCCGTTGCCCGACGTTCCGTTCATAAAATGCAACAAAAATATTGACGCCCAAGACGATGAGCAAAATCCACAGTTCAGAACCAGAAATGCTAATGGATTTGCCACCGTGCATGATGCGTTCGATCGCACCCTGCAAAATTTCAAAGCAGGCAATTCCTAAAAAAGCGGCAATGCCTAATGCGCCAACGGCTTCAAATTTTTGATGGCCGTAGGGATGATCGCGATCGGGTTCCGGTGAGGAAAAATGGCTGGCCACCAATCCTAAAACGTTGTTGGCGCTATCTGTCACGCTGTGCAGTGCGTCAGCCAATAAGCTCAGCGACCCCGTTGAGAAGCCAACCACAGCTTTCAACCCCATGACAAACAGGTTGAGAAACAGGGTAATAATCAGAACTCGGCGGACGTGAGCGCGATTATCAGTAAGCACAATCTTATCCAGACTATCTAACTCTCCAGTTTAAAACTAAGGGGGGTATTCAATTTCAGCAATTTTCATGAGGTATAGCCGTAGCCCTCTGAATTAGGACAGGGTGCAGGGGTGGAACCCCTGGCTGGGGGCAAAGCCCCCACACACCCTTGGTTTTCAATGTCCTAACCCATGTGGCTACAGCTATAAATCGGCAGTACAAGCTTGTCGTAGGCGGACTTGTAGGGCCGATTGCGGGGTTGGCGCACCCGTTAGGCACGTAAACCCGCAATCGGTTTCAAAATGAGAATGGCTGATCCAATTTAGCCTCTTGCTTGAAAATTAGCTTAAAGAAGTCTTGCCATGCTGAACTACGACTGTATGATTGATTCACTTTTATGGTTCAGTGTTCACTTCACCGAAATTACCTATGACAAAGCAAGTTCTGAAAATTGTTAAAGCAACTTTCTTTAAACGTGAACCAAAACAATCCACCGATTTAACGCCAGAGCAGATTTATCTGGTGAAAGACGGAACGGAGTTTGAAATTCAATCCTATGCGTATGCCGATGGCGATAACGATTTTGACGGGCACATTAAGTTTGCTCTCAAGGAAAAGGCCATTAATGGGTTCAACACCTGGTATGTGTATGGCAAACACATTGAGGTTGAGTTTGACGGCAAAGAAGTGTATCCCGAAGAGGAACAGGCGTCGCGTCTGGTTCTAGAAGTGGATCAGGATACGGTGCTAAAGCGTCGTCCGGTCGATTCGTCTCAGCTAGCGGCAGATGAAAAGGTTGCGATCGCGAAAGGAAAGCGATTGGAACTGCACTCGTATGGCTATGCCGATGCGAAGGGGGATTTTAACAACCATATTAGATTTGCGATCGCCGATGATGACGACTACATCAATGGCGTCAGCACCTGGTATGTGTATGACCAACATGCTCACGTCGAGCTACATGACGAACGGGTTTATCCGTTGCCCAAGCAACCCATGCAGTCTGCTTCTATCCCCAAACCGACACCTACACCTAGTCCACAACCGAGCAGCACAACCAAATTTCAAGGCAAGAGCATTACTCTGCCCGGTGGCAAAGTTGTGTATACCGACCAGCCCATCGTGCCAAATGGCATTTTTACCTGGGGACATGCTACTCATAGCGGTACGCGGGTGCCGCAGCAGACCGCTCATGTAAACAATATGCTGAAGCTGGCCGCTAATCTTGAGCGCGCGCGGCAGCAAATCGGCAAGCCATTTCGCATTACTTCCTGGTATCGTCCGGAACCCTGGAATTCGAGAGTGGGTGGAGCCAAGCGCAGCCAACATCTGACGGGTAGTGGAGTGGACATTACAGTCGTTGGATATAGCGGTAGACAGTTGGGGAATGCGTTCATCGACTGGTGGCCCGGTGGTCTGGGCATTTATCCCGGCAATCGCAAACACATTTTGCATCTGGATGTTGGCCCCAAGCGCAAGTGGGGATTTTAGACTTGCGGCAGGGCAAGTTAGGACGGAGGCAGGGGTAAAACTCCCATGCCCCTTTGTCCTAACTGTCTCAACTGTTGCTATAACTTAAAGCCAAAACCTAATTTTGGGACGTGCGGTATTGCCGCACGTCCCAAAATCAGGTTTTGGGTTTTATTGACTCCACGATCCTTAAAAAAGTCCCGATCGCAGTGCCACCACTGCCGCCTGAACGCGATCGTCCACCGCTAGTTTGTTCATAATGCTGCGGACATGAGCCTTGACGGTACTGGAACTGAGGTAAAGAATACCTGCAATTTCAGGATTGGTTTTTCCATCTACAATCAGCTTCAGGACTTCCAATTCTCGTTCAGTTAATTGGCTAACCGATGGATTAACCGATGTCGGCTTCAAGTGATCGATCACCTGACGGGCGATGCGAGGATCGAGATACGTGGCTCCAGTAGTTGCAGAAGCGATCGCCAGCAAAATCTGGTCGGCACTGGCTCCTTTGACGCAATACGCATCCGCTCCGCTAGACAAAGCGGCAATCATTTCGGTTTCTGCGGTATGAGACGTGAGCATGACCACCCGAATGTGGGGATTGGCTTGCTTGATTTGCTGAGTCGCCTCAATGCCATCCATTTGAGGCAAACCAATATCCATGATGATGATGTCAGGCTGAAGGGCGATCGCTACTTCCACGGCTCGATACCCATCTGAGGCACGCCCGACCACTTCATATTCACAGTAATCCTCAAAAAATTGCTCTAACCCCAATTGCATGACGGGATCATCTTCGACAATCAGCAGCCGGAGGGGCAGTGACGGAGAACTAAATTCAGGAGACGGCTCTGACACAGGTGTGATGATAAGACAGCTTGCGGTTTCAATAACCCCTCCCTATCTTAATGTGAACGTGAATTCGATAGCCCGATTTTACGTGCGCGACACGCACCCAAAATCGGGCTTTTGGAGGTGTCGCGCAACACTTCAAAAAGCCCGTTCATCGAATTCCTAAGAAAACGTGGTTTCTTTTCGTTTTCGCAAGAGGGGTAGTCGTGCAGCGTACTAATACCCCTCTTGTTGGAGACTCACGTTAATCCATAGGACGATGGCTGTATTACGAGCTGTAGTCATGTCCATTAGGACATCGAAAATCAAGAGGGGTAGGGGCGTCCACAGCCAGGGTGTCCACCCCTGCACCCCTTCCTAATCTGAATGAATACGGCTATACGAGCTGACGGAAGACGTTGTCCTAATGACACGTTTAGCCTTTTTCTGCTGCGCATTAGCCAATGTCTTCAAAAGATTCAATCCAATCGTTTCAACATTGGGTCTGCGGAATAAGGTGTCTTGCCATCCCCTCTCGTAATTCGCCAGCACTGCAACCCCCAAATGCAGATCGTTGATCAAACCCAGGTAGGCTTGATGGCCTGCTGCCGCACCCGTTTGCCAGTGAACCGCTGCACGCCCAGTATCATAGTCGAGATGATTCACAAACCAACCTAAGCCAACCCCCAAACGCTTCGCGCCACCCAAGGCGACATGAGTTTGCTGGCAGAGGCTCATGGCCTGGCTGAGTGGGGTAATCGGTTGCTCCAGACTGGCTTTCAGGAATTTAGATAAATCCTGGCTGGTCGAGTGAAATGAGCCAAAACTGATTGAAGCAGTCAGATTAGTTTCTGTGACGGGTTGGCTGTTAGCGCGATATCCTTGAGCCGATCGCTGCTGTTGCTCTACCGTCGTGACGATGCGAGTGTCCACCATTCCCAGTGGCTCGCAGATGTAGTCCACGATCGCTTGTTCGTAGGACAATCCCAACATTCGAGCTAAGACATGACCTAATAAGCCTAAGCCCAGATTGGAATAACAAACATGTCCTAATCGGCGATGGTCTGCCTCGTAGTGAGCGAAGTAGCAGTAAAGGTTATCTAAAGTGTCTGTCAAGTAAGGATTGTGCGCATCCCGAAACAGCAATTGATAAAACGATTCTGAAACGTTAGGTAAGCCCGCTGTGTGAGTGGCCAGCCGCAGTAAGGTAATCTCTGGGGCTAGCTGAGAGAATTCGGGCAGCAGATTGCACACCGAATCCTGTAAGTTCACCATTCGTTCCTGCACCAATGCAGCCAACAGCGTGGTTGTGAACAGTCGAGAAAGGGAACCCAATTCAAAAAGGGTACGGTGATTGGGCGGTAACTCGGTGATATGGCTGACGCAACCCTGGTTAAACAGGAAGGTTTGATCTGGCGTAATAACGGCGATCGCCACTCCCAAATGGTTTCGGCTTCGTATTGAACCTTGAAACATGGGAGCGATACTCTGATCAATCAAGCGTTGGGTTGGCAGATCCATCGGGTTGCTTTTAACCATACTCTCCCTGAAAGACGATTGATGCCTTGTCAAGATTAGGGACTCTCTCTGAAGTAGACTTCCTCCTATAGAAGCAATTTCATCGTCCGAAAAATCACGGCTGGTCATATCCGATTGACTGAATTGGTGAATTCATCCAATACTCTTTTGAGTGAATTCGAAATTGACAGATTGAGTGATGTTTCTTCTACTGATATGAGGAAATGACAAGGCTGAACGTTTGAAATGCTTATTTGAATTAGCTTTTGAGAAATTTATTTTTTGGCTAAAAAGAAATTAAAAGCTAAAATCGTCAGCGATAAGATCGACTTTGATGCTTTAAATCTGGTTCCTGAATTCACTGTAAATATGTCTGCGTCTACTGATTAGAAACGGTTTAAATTTACCTTCCGTTCAGAAGAAAGAGTGTATTGTAGTAAGCAAATTTGTATTGAAGCAGCAATGTTAGAGAGAGTGTAATTAAGCAATAACAGTTATTTGGGCGATCGCCCATAAGCAGTTAGACATAATTAAAATCCCTAAGGATGTATGCCGTGCTCCTTAGGAGTGCGGCATACATCCTTGAAGGTTTTGTATTTAGAGTAAGATGCACCCGTCCGTTGGGCGGTAGAATTTGAAATATTTACCCGCCATTAGTCTTATGTCCTCATCTCAACTTCGACTCAATCTAGTTGAAGGGTCAGTCAGCTTTAGCTTCACCCCACAGGCCGCCCGTGATCTGCAAGCGGCGATCGCCTCTCTGATGGAAAGCCTCAAAGCTGTAGCGGCTCACGGCAGTTCTGGTACCCGCCCTGATCCCAAGCAAGCAATGGAATATCAGTACACAGGCGACGTGTTTCTGGAAATCTTTTGTAATCCCAATATTTGGCCCAGTCCCTTTGCGGCTAAAGTGCTGGTGACGCTGCGTGACGATCGCATTCGTTTAAATACCGAAGCCGAATTAACCCGCTTGATTGAAGACATCAATCAATATCTGGAGCAATTTGGTTAAAGATAAAGAATTTTAGTGGCGAGTTGCGATCGCCAGATTCAGATCTTAGCGTTAATATGTAAAGCAATTGTAACGTTGACTCCATCAATGTTATTTAATGCCTTGGTGATCTGTTTATAAACTTTGCTGTATTGAACTCAGCGTAATTGCTATGAATTCTGACTCGCTCATTCAATTGCTTCAGAAAGGATTTCGCGTAACGCTCGGCGCGACGGCCTCTTTGCTGGAAATTTTGCAAGATCCCCAGCGTCGGGACGAAAACCTTAGCCGATTGAGAACTGACTTGGCCGAGCTGGCCGACGAGTGGGCCGTAAAAGGCGAATTGACCGAGCAAGAAGCCCGCAATTTCGTGGAAACCATTCTGACCCAACAAAACCGCTCTAGCAGCTATTCGGACAGCGCTTCCACAACAACCATCACCACCACTGCTACAGAAGCGCCTCCTGCCACGTCTCCCGAAGTGCAAGCCGACCTGCGGGAACTCACCGAGCAGATTGCCGCAATTCGCTCCGAGCTGGAGAAGATTCGCAATCAGGAATAGGGTGTGAGGGGGTTGGGTGTTGGGTGTTGGGAAAGACAAGGGGGATAAGGGGGACAAGGGGGATTGGGAAGATAGGGAGGATGGGGAGGTCAAAATTCTTCTACACCCTACACCCCATACCCTACACCCCCTTCCCCACACCTAGCACCCAACACCTCAAACCCGACTCACTTTCGCCCGATACAGCAGCTTTTCCCCCTGCCGATAGCCTGTGTAGCGTATTTTGATGCGATCGCCCACTTGGGCTGTTCCATCCATCAACTGATGGATTTGGGGATCGTAGGGATGCTCACTGCCGACAGGGGCGATCGCTTCGATGTCCCAGGTTTTTAGCAGTTGGTCGATGGGTCGCAGGATGGGCAGCAAGCGTGATGCTGGAAGGTCGGGATTTTGCTGTACGGCATGGGCTACGGTCGGAAGCTGAAGTAATAAAGATTCTAGGGTTTGCAGCGTCGCTTGCTGAAAGTCTTGCTTTAAGCTAGCCTTCTGTTCGGTTAATTGGGCTTGTAAGCGCTCATATTCCTGGCTGAGGGTTTCAATGTCTGGTTCAGACGAATGACTTTTAGATGCGTTCGATGGCTTGGGAATTTCAGAAAACTCAGCGATCAAATCAAGGAGTGAAACCTGAAGAGTTTGGCTGAGTTTTTGTAGTGCCTCAACCCGCATTTGGGCGGCTTTTCCCTGGCCTAATTGGCGCACCTGCCATTCTGTAACACCTGCTGCGCGACCTAACCCCTTAAAACTAGAAACACCCACCGACTGCATGAGCGATCGCAATCGGCGGGCATATTCAGACGAGGCAATCTGATTCATGGACAATCGATGAAATGAGAATTTTGTATCTGTCGCCACATCCATCAGAACCTTGAAACCATACGGGTATGGGGGTTGTGCCCCCAGCCAGGGGTTACCACCCCTGCACCCCGTCCTGATCTAAATGGCTACAGCTATGGAAGAAAGGCGTTTTTATCCTTGCATTCTCCCATCATCCCATCGGTCAGCTTACTGAAGCAAACTTCTCAACATCCAGGCAGTTTTCTCGTGCAGACGCATCCGCTCCGTCAGAAGGTCAGCGGTGGATTCGTCACCAGCCCGTTCTGCGGCTGGGAATGTGGCACGAGCAGTGCGCACAACCGCTTCATTCCCTTCAACCAGCAGGCGAATCATATCTTCTGCATTCGGAACACCGGGAGTTTCAGGAATGGAGCTGAGTTTTGCAAAATCGCTGTAGGTACCGATGGCTGGAAAGCCCAGGGCGCGAATCCGCTCAGCTACTTCATCAACAGCGATCGCTAACTCGGTGTATTGTGTTTCAAACATCGTGTGCAGCGTTTGAAACATTGGCCCGGTCACGTTCCAGTGGAAGTTGTGAGTTTTGAGATAGAGGGTATAGGTATCGGCTAGGAGACGGGAAAGCCCTTCCACAATCTCGTGGCGATCGCCTTCATTGATGCCGATATTAATATTTGGAGCTTGTTCGTGCAGTTGCATAACGTTCCTAATCTCCTATTGTGAGCGTGAAAAAAATTCTTAGAATCTGGCATTTTCGGGCTTGCAGCCTTGGCATCATCTCTCAGAACTGGCTGGAGCGCATCTCCCAAACAGACGATTTAACTACGCCAGATGCATTTTTAAGACGGCTTTGGGCGCACGACGAACGTTACAGCGGATCGTCTCATGGCCCAAGCGAGAGCAGGCTTCAAACCGATGGCAGCCCGAAAATCCGTAGTACTGTCCTTCAACTTCTAGAACATCAATCGGCTCTTGCAGGCCAATTTCGGCAATGGACTTCATTAAGGCTTCGACTTTCGCCTGGTCATTCTGCCGAAATAGCGGGCGACGGATTTGGTTAATGGGAACGTCCTGTATTCTTGCCATGATGTCTCGACTTCTCGTTTCCTTTCTTTCTAAATCATACTCATTATGACTACGACTTGCAACGTCTTTTTCGATATTCTTGTGGGCTTACAGCCGCAGTCATTTGAATTGGGCCGGGGTGCAGGGGTGGAACCCCTGGCTGGGTGCAAAGCTCCCACTCCCCCTTTGGTTTTAATAGAGAAGAATTAGTGCTGTTTTGTAATGAAATTACGCGATCGGGTCGGAAGGATTAAAATACTTTAAGCAGGCTTACAGTTTGCTGACTCGTATCCCGCTCCACTTGTATCGCTGAGGTCTATGACTGACGTTCCTGTTTCTCGAATTCGCAATTTTTCGATTATTGCTCACATTGACCACGGGAAATCGACCCTGGCAGACCGTCTGTTGCAAGTGACAGGAACGGTCAACGCTCGTGAAATGAAGGAGCAATTCCTTGATTCAATGGATCTGGAGCGGGAGCGAGGCATCACCATCAAGCTCCAGGCCGCCCGGATGAACTATAAGTCTCAAGACGGCGAGACTTATGTTTTAAACCTGATTGACACACCGGGCCACGTAGACTTCTCCTATGAAGTGTCGCGATCGCTTGCCGCTTGTGAAGGCGCACTGCTGGTGGTAGACGCCTCTCAGGGGGTAGAAGCCCAAACGCTGGCGAACGTCTATCTGGCACTGGAGCATAATCTAGAAATTATCCCGGTTCTCAATAAGATCGACTTGCCGGGAGCCGAGCCGGATCGGGTGAAGCAAGAGATCGAAGAAATCATTGGTCTGGATTG
This sequence comes from Crinalium sp., assembly GCA_036703095.1. Lineage (GTDB taxonomy): Bacteria > Cyanobacteriota > Cyanobacteriia > Elainellales > Elainellaceae > DATNPS01. Next base: position 14,620 of record DATNPS010000165.1, read on the forward strand.
CAGCGGGGCCATTATGGCATCGGCAAAAGAAGGCATCGGGATCGGCGAGATCCTGGAATCCATTGTGCATCTGGTGCCGTCTCCCATTGATACGGTGAAAGATCGGCTGCGCGCACTGATTTTTGACAGCTATTACGATCCCTATCGGGGGGTGATCGTTTACTTCCGAGTCATGGATGGAACGGTGCGCAAGGGCGATCGCGTTCGTCTGATGGCATCTGGCAAGGAATATGAGATTGATGAATTAGGTGTGCTGTCGCCTAACCAGGTGCGGGTCGATGAGCTTCACGCAGGTGAGGTGGGCTATCTAGCGGCAGCGATTAAGGCGGTAGAAGATGCTCGTGTGGGTGACACGATTACGCTGGCATCGGCTCCAGCCTCCGCACCGCTACCCGGCTACACCGAGGCCAAGCCAATGGTGTTTTGCGGTCTGTTCCCCACAGATGCCGATGATTTCGAGAATTTGCGGGAAGCGTTGGAAAAGCTGCGCTTGAATGATGCAGCCCTGCAATACGAGCCTGAAACCTCTAGCGCAATGGGATTTGGCTTCCGCTGCGGCTTTTTGGGTCTGCTGCACATGGAAATCGTGCAGGAGCGCTTGGAGCGGGAGTATGACCTCGATCTAATCACAACGGCTCCATCGGTGGTCTATCGGGTGACAAAGTTGGACGGTGAGGTCTTGCTGATTGATAACCCCAGCCACCTACCCGATCCCCAGCACCGGGAGAAGATGGAGGAACCTTACGTTCAGGTGGATATGATCACGCCCGAAGAGTTTGTCGGGGCGCTGATGGAACTGAGTCAGATCCGTCGGGGGGTGTTCAAAGACATGAAATACCTGACGATGGGCCGGACAACCCTGATCTACGAAATTCCTCTGGCAGAAGTGGTGACCGACTTTTTTGACCAGATGAAGTCGCGATCGCGCGGTTATGCCAGCATGGAATACCACCTGATCGGCTATCGCGAAAACCCGTTGGTGAAGCTGGATATTCTAATTAATGGCGATCCGGTTGATCCGTTGGCGACTATCGTGCACCGCGATAAAGCCTATTACGTAGGCAAAGCGCTGGTCGAGAAGCTGAAGGAATTGATTCCGCGTCACCAGTTCAAAATCCCCATTCAGGCGACGATCGGGAGCCGAGTGATTGCCAGTGAACATATCCCAGCCCTGCGTAAAGACGTATTGGCGAAGTGTTACGGTGGTGACATTAGCCGGAAGAAGAAACTGCTGCAAAAGCAAGCGAAGGGTAAGAAACGCCTGAAGGCAATCGGTACCGTGGATGTGCCGCAAGAGGCATTTATGGCGGTGTTGAAGCTATAGATTCAGTGTAAAGAAGTAGGGAGCATGGCAACGCCATGCTCCCTACTTCGGTTTTATATGCTTGAGAGTTTCTCTGCTGAGTTGTAAATCTTGCTGGGGGATTCCCCCAGACCCCCATTGGGGAGCGCCGCTCGCTCCCCAAACCCCTTCCGCAAAGAGTTAATGGTGAGAGGCGTGGCGCGCTTCGCATTGCCTTCGCAAGAGAGGTTTTTTAACGTGAGTCTCCAACAAGGGAGGTAGTAGTGCAGCGCATTACTACCTCCCTTGGGAAAACGAAAAGAAAACGCGTTTTCTTAGGAATTCGATAGCGTCATTTCAGCCGCACGTCGTGCGGCTGAAATGGCGTGAAAACAACATTAATTTAGCTTTACATTTCAAATTAGGTCACTTAAGATTTCCCCTGTTGCCTCAAACCGTCCTCCAGCTCATATAAAAGCTTTGTTTGGAGAGCATTGAGCATCAGGGCAATTGAGTTTGCCCATCGGCTTACTCCTTGGATAAGCCGTCTGTCCATCAGCCTTTCACCTGTGAATGAGTCAACCCTTTGAGTCTTTGTTGTCCCAATCGCTCTCTCGGCGATCGCTCCTTAAACTCTTTAGTATTGGCACTCTGGGAGGATTAATCGGATATTCGCGGTTAGCAAAGCCGCAGCCCTCTGTCTTTCAGAAAGAATCGTTATCCCTGCCGTTTCAGCTTGACCAGCCGAAGCAAGTTGCGGTGGTGGGGGGTGGACTGGCAGGATTGGCCTGTGCCTATGAACTGAGCCAGCGGGGATTTGCAGTCACGCTGCTGGAGCGATCGCCTCAGTTGGGTGGCAAGATTGCCAGTTGGGATATTCAGGTGGGCGACCAGCCGTTCCGAATGGAGCACGGCTTTCACGGATTTTTCCCGCAGTACTATAACCTCAACGGTCTCGTTGCAGAGCTTGGCATTCAGGATCACTTTAAGTCGCTGGAGTTTTACTCGGTGGTTTATCGCGATCCAAAGTACGCCCCGGAGGTGTTTCGTCCCAGCCATTCCGCCTTTCCCTGGAACATTGTGGATTTAGCAGTCTCGTCGCAAAATCGGCTGCGGTGGGGCTTGAATCTGACCAAGTATGAACACTGGCAGGTATTTCGAGAAATCACAGGCTTTCATCCTCAAAAAAGCTTTGATCGACTGGATCAGCTTTCTGTCGCGGAATGGGTCAAACATGAGTTTCCGCGAGGGTTGTATGACCTGTACTTCTTGCCCTTCGCCAAGTCCAGCCTCAATGCTCCAGATGTCATGAGTGCAGGAGAGCTGATGCAGTTCTTCCACTTTTACTTTTTTGGCAATCCAGAAGGCTTAGCCTTTAACGGAACGCGGCAGGATATGGGCCGCAGTCTGGTGCAGCCGATGCTAGAGGCGATTCAGCAGAAGGGGGGGGCTGTCATTACGGAAGCGATCGCCCACACCGTGCATTGGGATCAAGGGAAAATTAGTGGACTGGAATATCAACAAGGGAGCGATCGCAGTGCCGTTCCCTTTTGGGTCAAGCAAAATCCGCTATTGACGAACGACCAGATGGAATACTTCGGGGCCGGAGATGACGTGTATGCGATCGCTCCCGGTCAGTCAGAAGCCATTTCGTTGTCCTGCACCCACCAGGGCTGCACAGTCCATCAGGAGGCCGATGGTGCATTTCAATGTCCCTGTCATGGAGCCAGCTACGATGCTAGAGGCCGAGTCGTGCGGGGACCCGCCCGACAGAACTTACCGCGTTTTCGGGTGCTTCAGCGGCAGGCTGATCAGATTCAGTTAGTCGCGATGCAGGCAACAAATACTCCTACCGCAACGTTGCAAGCCGATTACTATGTGTTCGCCGCTGATGTACCGGGAATCCAACACTTATTTTCGCTATCCGAAGGCGAGGTGAATGAGCAAGTGGCTACCCAGGTGAAACAATTGGCTGTGGCCGATCCATTTGCGGTGGCTCGCTTCTGGTTCGATCGCGATTTTGACTGGTCAAACAGCAACTTTACGTCGCTCTCAGGCTATCGCCTCACCGATAGCATCACGCTCTACCATCGCATTCAGGATGACTACATTGCCTGGGCAGAGCAAACGGGCGGCAGTGTGGTCGAACTTCACGCGTACTGCTACAAGGAAGCTGAATTTCCCACGCAGCAAGCGCTTCTAGCCACCTTTGAGCAAGAGCTGTATGAAATTGTGCCGACGCTTCAGGAGGCTACTATGCTGCATCGGGAGCTGGTTAATCAAAAGAACTTTGCAGGATTCCCGCCCAACAGCCATGGCGATCGCCCCGAAACCAGCACACCCGTTCCCAACCTCCTATTTGCCGGAGATTGGGTGAAGATGCCCTTCCCCTGTGGTCTAATGGAGCGAGCTATCAGCAGCGGACTCCTGGCCGCCAACGACATCCTGCATCGCGAAGGATTGCAGCGACGACCTTTGCTGACGGTGAATCCGCAAGGGATGCTTCAGATTTAGGAGTCAGGAGTCAGGAGTCAGGAGTCAGGAGTCAGGAGTCAGGAGTCAGGAGTCAGGAGTCAGGAGGTGGTGGGGAAGGTGGGGTGTGGGGTGTGGAGTGTTGTTTTTTATGTTCCCCATCCTCCCCATCTCCCTTATCCTCCCCATCTCCCCTATCCTTCCCATCACCCCCATCCTCCCCGCCCCCGAATCTTCCAAACTTCCTCCGTCTCTCTAGCACCCAACACCTAACACCCAACACCCAACGCCCTCTCTCTAGCCATGCTTGAATCCCCTACGTCCCTTACCTCCGGTCAGGATGTCCGACGCTTGGGCATCAATCCAAACCACTGGTATGTGGTGGCTCGCAGTACTGAAGTTCAGGAAAAACCTGTGAGTGTCGTGCTCTGGCATCAGGCGATCGCCCTTTATCGGGATAGCGCCGGACGGGTTCATGCTCTGGAGGATCGCTGTCCGCATCGGCAGGTGAAACTGAGTGATGGCAAAGTGATGGGCGACGAATTGGAGTGTGCGTATCATGGCTGGCGGTTTGATGGAACGGGTCGCTGTGCCGCCGTGCCGTATCTGGCTGAGAATCAAAAGCTGCCAACCTGTCAGATTCGCCACTATCCCGTCATGGAACAGGATGGGTTTATCTGGCTGTTTCCGGGTGAGGTTGAACGGCTTCACGTAGACAACATTCAGCCAATGGGTTTGCCGGAATGGGATCATCTCAATTACATTGGCTCGGTTGCGGTGATTGACTGTGAAGCTCACTTTTCCTACCTGATCGAAAACCTGATGGATATGCATCATGGTCATTTGCATCAAAATTATCAGGCGTGGGCTGAGGCCACCTTAGAAGGGTTGGAGGAAACGGGCGATCGCGTCACCGCTCACTACCAGGCTCAGAGCTATTACAAAATTGACAAAATCTGGTCGGTGTCTCAGCTTTTCATTCCGGCTCTCCGTCGCCTTCATCCCGAACCGCTAGATGTAAGTTATATCTATCCCCATTGGGCTTCAACCTTGGGAGATGACTTTAAGATCTACTGCCTGTTTTGTCCTATCCACGAAACTCATACAAGAGCCTATCTGATTCATTTCACGTCCTTAAATGCCTTCCACCGTCTGCATAAATTGCCAGATTGGTTCCGTCGCTTCGTCAAAAATAGCCTGTTTGGATCAGCGAAAGCTCTGCTGGAGGGATTGGTGCGCGAGGATGTATTGATGATTGAACAGGAACAGCGATCGTATCTGGAGCATCCGTCTCGCCGCAATTATGAACTCAATCGAGCATTAGCCAGTGTGCAACGGCTGATTCAGGTTCAAGCGCTGCAACGATAGGTTGAACGTGAATTTGACGACGCGCAAAAAAGTGCCATTCGAGCCGCGCGACACGCGGCTCGAATGGCACTATTAAATTCACATAGGTTTAGGATCAAAGGGTTGAGAATGGCGATCGCCTTTACCCTGTTATCTCATGCTTCAATATCAACCCCCCGGTTTTTCTCAGCACGTGATTGAAACCTCCTTGGGGATTTTGGCGTATTACACGCCCGGTGGCTCTCCCTGGCGTACTGCGGCTGATGATAGTAAAACCCTTCCGTCGCTTGTGTTTCTGCACAGTTTAGGCGGAGGTTCATCGGCCTACGAATGGTCAAAAGTGTATCCGGCCTTTGCGTCTGACCATCGTGTAATTGCTCCTGATTTGATTGGTTGGGGACAGTCCACCCATCCCCCCCAAGATTATCGCGTTGAAGATTACCTGACCGTTATCACAGAACTGCTGGAACGCACCAATGTTGCGCCTGCAACGGTCGTCGCCTCATCCCTCACCGCAGGTATTACGATTCGGCTCGCCATCCAGCGGCCAGACTTATTTAATGTACTCATACTCGTCTGTCCATCTGGGTTTAGCGATTTTGGCTCTGACTACAGCCGAGGAGCCGCCGCTCAACTGGCCGGAATGCCTGTGCTCGATCGCCTGATTTACTCCCTTGGGGCAGCCAATGAAGTCGCCGTTCGGAATTTTCTTCAACAGTTTTTATTTGCGAATGGCGATCGCATCACCAACGAAATGGTGAAAGCCTACACCGCTTCTGCCCAGCAGTTTAACGCCGAGTATGCGGCACTGGCATCGCTCAAAGGCAATCTGTGCTTCGATTTGGCACTATACATTCAGCGTCTCCACGTTCCCACCGTGTTTCTTTGGGGTGAACAGGCGCGATTTAGTCCCCTAACAATTGGACAACGCTTGGCTAGCTTAAATCCCGGCACTATCAAAGCCGTTCATGCGATTCCCGATACAGGCGTCCTGCCTCACCTGGAAGCACCTGAGCAGGTAATTGGATTGCTACAGCGCTATTTGTGAACGCCAAGGTTGCACTGAGACATCGGGTGTCTATTTGGTCAGCACCAAGATCTCGTGCCTCAACTCCAAGACACCCGATGTCTGGCGTTTTGCCTCGCTCACTTTACCCAAACGTAACTCGCTGATTCAGCCTAGGTCTAGCGAAGCGTTCCCATGCGCTGCCGCCGCGCAAAAAGAGTTCCATCCAGCGGAGAGGAGTGCCATCTGTTGCCGACCAGCCGGAACTGCCGGGGGCAAAGGCCAGTGTTCCTTCGGGCACTTTGAAACTGCCGTCTGAATACACCGCATCGCTGACCACATCCCCAATTCGCACAATCACTTTGGTTTCGGGTTTGAGGGTGATGGAGTGGGCCGGGATGGTCGTTTTGATATTGCCATAGCCATCAATCCAGGCAATCCGATCCAGCGGAACATCTGGGATTTGCTCAGCAGACAGGAGTTCGCCGAGCAGACTAAAATCGTCACTGGCGATCGCCCCTGCTGCCCCTGGAAACACATCGCGCGATCGAAACTGGGAGCCACCCCGCGACACATTCACCGTATGCAAAACCTTGGCGTGATGTTTGATAAACGAAAGTGTATATCCAGCGTTAACCCCGACGACTTTGACCTTGTTGGGCAGCAAAGCATAGGTTAAACCTTCCCCTTCATTATCGCGACGGGCTTCGGGGTCATCTTGCCGGGGGGCGCAGTTGTGATAAATCAGGCGATCGCTCGGCCCAGGGTTTAATCCCAGTTGAGCGATCCAAAATCCGGTTGCCAGGGTGCTAAAGGGCGGCACCGATAGTCCATACAGTTGAGCTTGAGGGAGAGCCATTAACAGGCGTTGGGATACCTCCAGAAAGGCTGGATCTCCGGTACCGTAATCCGCAATCAGGTTAATGAGCATAGTAATAATGTGGAGTTCCCCTACAACTTATAGCTATAGCCATATCAGTTAGGATCGTGAATTTAATAAAACCCGAAACTTAATTTTGGAATGCGCGGCTCCGCCGAACGTTCCAAAATTAAAAATTTGGTTTCATCTATATCTGATCTTCAGGACGTTGAAAACCAAAGGGGGTGTATGAGCTGCGCCCCAGTCAGAGGTTCCACCCCTGCACCCCGTCCTAAATCTAGATGGCTACGGCTATAACTCTAATGCAGCTTCACGAAGATGGTGCGTATAAAAGGGAGGTCGGGCCATGCCCGACCTCCCTTTTATGTACCGAATTGCAAATTTTCGCTTAATGTGTCTTGTTCTTGGTAGAGGTCAAGTTAGACGGAAATCGCTTAATTTTTTCTTTTGGTGCCGATGGAAGAACAGTCAACAAAACAAGCCAAAGCACGAGAGCAGAGACTTCAAACATAAAGTTGGTAGAGGAGGGAACACGAAACTAAAAAATACGTAAACACCGACAATAAATACTATCAGCTAAAGGCTGAACCTGATTCTCTGGCTATCACCCCTCACACCTCATCTACCAAAATGCTGAGTAAATAATTTCTTTACAATTGATGCTCAGCAGGTTGAACTAAACAGTTGAACTAAACAGCAGAAAGAACCTTGAGTCCATTGGTCACGCACCCTGCATTAGTAATCCCGGTAAACGGCTGAATAGGATCATATCCGCCATAATTATCTAACAATTTCAGGTTTTGTGCGGTTGTTTAATGTCAGAAAATATGGCTTTTTTGAAATTCTCAGAATTAATGCGGAAAGCCGATGGGTTGCGCCTTTCATGCCCGTCGTTAGGGTTTGTCTAGGATACCTCCTAACCATAACTTCATGGGCCTTTATTTCCTCTTTAAGGGCGATCGCCCGGTTACTGAGAAAAAACGCTGAAAAAGGGAGTCGTGATGGATCTGAACCAGCCAATCCCTATTCTGCTCATGACGCCATGATTGCTTCAGCCAGCTTAAATTTGACTCGCTTCAAAGAAATTTGGGCAGAGGTCGCACCCACCTATGCGGCTACGAACAATGATGCTGCCATTATGTTTCGGGCGATCGCCCATCTGCTTGAGCCATCTGTCTCAGCACTAGATGCAGAGTCTAGGGGAGGCTATTTAGCTGTCCCTGCGGCTGTGAATACTCAGATAGAACAGCTTTCCACACGCTTTCCTGAAGACCTGGCTCCTCTGTTTCAAGTGCTGGCAAAGATTTGCCTGGAAATCAGGCCTGATCAGTAATTTAGACGTCACTAAAGCCCCAAAGATGCTGCGCCCCACTCCGGGCGCAGCATCTTTGTATTTGATGTATTTGAACCGAAGCGAACGAAGAGACTACTGGCAGGCGGCTCTAATGTTGGCAAAATACATACACGATCCGGCTGGTGTGCTCGGTCTGAGGTCGTAGCGGGAACGGTTTGTAAAGGTTGGATTAATCAGCGTTGAATCCTCGATGGATGAGTCGATGATCACTGGATTAATCAAGGTTGAATCTTCGATTTCGCTATCGACGATATAGGGGCGGCGGTCATAGCGGCCCCGGTGAGAGTCACGTCTATCCCAGCGATCGCCGGAATAGCGATCGCCATTCGGGAAGTAGCGACCATCACCCACTGAAATATTGCCCTGAATCACAATCCGATCTGCCTGGGCTGGGGTAGCCCCAAACGCCACAAACGTACTACCAATAGCCAACGGAGCGATCGCCAAAACGGAGCGAGTTTTGGCGGATATAACCATCTGACGGATGAGCTGAAGCATAGCTGAAATTGCGAGAATAAAGACGCTTGACCGTTAATGCAACCTGCTTCGTTAAAATTTGAAACTATAGGGGGCTTATCTCAATTGTAGCCCTCATCCCTGAAATGACAGACGAGATTCATGCCATCCAGGGTTCCGGTAAACGGCAGGTGATAGTTTGCCAAGGAACGTAAATTTAATAAAACCCAAAACTTATTTTTTGAAAGCGTGGTTCAGCCGCGCTTTCAAAAATAAAAATCCGGTTTTAATTAATCCATGATCCTAAGGATTTAAGCCAATGACAGATGGGAGCGTCGAAAATTTAGAGTTGGTTCAAGCTCAATACCAGGCCGGGAAACAAACTTTTGAGCGAGGCCAATATCGCCAATCGGTACAATACCTGCAAAAAGCTGCCAGCCTGGTCAATCGAACGTCTCGCTTAGGCGGTGAAATTCAGATTTGGCTGGTGACGGCCTATGAAGCGGCAGGCCAGCTTCCAGAAGCGATCGCCCTGTGTGAGCAGCTTTGCCGCCATCCCGACCGAGATGCCCGTAAACAGGCCAATCGACTGCTGTATATCTTGAGGGCACCCCGTCTAAAAACGCGTCCCGAATGGCTCACCAAAATTCCCGATTTAACCTCTATTGAGGGATCTGAACGCGATAATAAGGGTGCCTATACGCCGCCCAGCAATCGCACTAGCACCAAAGAACCCAAATCCAGGTTTGACGTTGAACCGATTGATCTCAGCCAGGTCAATACCCAGGATAATCGGTTTATTTGGGTGGCGTTGCTGGCGATCGCCCTGATTGTCGGCAGTCTCGTATGGTTTAGCGTGTGAGGGAAGAGAGCAGGTGTTCAATGGTCGGGATTGGAACGGGCCGATTCGCCAAATCGTCAGGTGGGGAATAAATCAATTTCAAGTCGTGTGGGAGACAGCCTCTCGTGTAGCCCGACTGGGACTTTTGGCTATAGTGGCGATCGCGGCTCTGGGGCTGTCAGGTTGCGTTCAGTATGACGTAAACATTAACTTTGCCAGCCAAAACCACGGTGAAGTTGTGCAGCACATTCGGCTGGACAAGCAGTTTGTCAGCCTGAATGAATCGGTCGTGCAGGATTGGTTAAAGAGCCTGGAGCGGCGAACTCGTGAACTGGGCGGACGGACTAAACAGCCCTCTCAGCGTGAAATCATCGTCACCATTCCCTTTAACAATGGAGCCGAGCTAGAGTCCAAATTCAACCAATTCTTCCAGCCGCCCAGTCAAAATCAGGCTGAATCACTGAGGCTGGCGCAGTTAGAAATTCCAGAGTTACATCCTCAGCTACACATCACACAGACGAACTATGGATTAGTCGAGCAAAATCGCCTTACGTTTGACCTGGATTTACGCCCGCTTGGCCTACCGTCTTCAAATGGTAATCTCGTAATTAATCCGGGTTCGCTCTTAAATTTAGGATTTCGCTTGATCACCCCCTGGGGTGCCGAAAATCTGGGAATACCCGTCTCTCAAGCTACAGAAGATGGCAAAGATCTCACGTGGATGCTGCAAACGGGAGACATTAGTCATTTAGAAGTTGTTTTTTGGGTTCCCAGTCCATTGGGAATTGGAGCTGTGGCGATCGCCCTCATCGTCGCACTGGGAACGTTTTTGAAGTCGCGGCTGTAGCTCGACGCTGCTCATGCTGCCCTGCTGTCCTGATCTCTTATCCCCGCAGACCCAACAATTCTCATTTTGAAATTCATTGCGAGTTTTGCGCGCCCG
>DATNPS010000167.1:0-58942 GCA_036703095.1 Crinalium sp.
GTTGCTGGCGATCGAGCAGGTCAGGTAATTTCTCCAGTAGAGACTCAGGATCAGCAACAGTATCTTTCGCTTCCGGTAAGCGGGCCGGTGGCACGTTGAGAAATCGGTTCAAATAAACGCTCATGGCGGCATCAAATACACCCCGCAGCAGTTCGATAATTGGAACTCGACGAATGCCTTGCTGCACGGCGTTGGCAAAGGTAAAAGGATGGTGGGCGCTGTTCCAGTCTCCATGATCGTTATTGGTGTGGAATCGGGCGACTCGCAGGGCAGCCGCATAGGTGACGATTTGGGCTAACTGCGCCTCTGTACAGCCCGATCGCAACGCCTCTAACAAGCTATCGGCGATCGCCTGAGCGTCTTCTCCCAACAGCACTGACATGAATTCTGGCGGTTGTACCCACGCTCCTGAATGAGATTTTCCAGCTTCTAGCGCCGCAGGCAATTGCTCAAACGCAGCGTCTAGAATTGCCACCAAATCCACCGGATATCGCCATGAACTGGATTCTTCCATACGAGTTGAGTTGGCTAATCCTGCAACTAAACTTGCTAGAACAGATTCAGCGTCTTGCCAATCGATCGCATCCAGAGCTTCCAACGCCTTATTGATGAAATCCAACACATGACCCACATCCAGGTAACGGTGGTCGGTTGCGGCGGCAAATAGCATCTCAGCAATCTGAGTCCGACTGATCCCAAGTTCTACGGCTGTCACCAAACACCGTTCTGCTGCCTCGCGATCGCGCTGCTCAATAAACTGGCGAAACCAGGCTTTTAAGATGACAAAATCCAGATTATTTGTAGGCAGGGGGTGAACTCGAAAATGTGGGGGCGCTTCTGCACTATCACGAGCAACAGCAGAAAGCCCCTGATACATAGCGCGGGGGTGATCGCTCTCATCCAAATACGGCAACAGATTTATCATGCAGGTGAGCATGGTTAACCCGGTATCCCATCCAGTTTTGTTGTAGCGAGTGCCAAAGGACAACCCGACTTGAAAAGGCTCTGTTGGCACAACTCCCAGATCCAGTAATGCAATCACTGATTTTGCGATGACCAAGGAAATTCCTTGTTCCAGTCCATCCTGTAATCGTTGCTGCTGGTGGGCTTTGAGGTTGCTTAACGGGGCAACATCCACCCAAATCTCCCCATTCTGGATCTGCACTGGAAACGATCGCACATCATCTGCCCAGGAATCAAACGTTCCACCGCTCGCCAGGTCAAAGCGGGCATAGTGCCAGGGGCAGGTGACAATTCCATCTTTACAAACACTACCGTGTAGCGGAAAGCCCATGTGTGGACAGCGGTTGTCGATCGCATAGACGCGATCGTTGCTGTAGAACAGGGCCACAGGCTGCTGGTTCAACCGTACAAGCAACTGCCCTTTTTCCTGAAGCTCTGCCAGCATTGCAGCACGTACAAGCGATTGAGGTCGGTTTGAAATGAATGTCATATTTCTAAAGAATTATCTTTAGAAATATCCTAATCAAGTCTTGCAAGTTTGTAAAGACTTTTCTTTAGTTTGTTGACTTTCGCGGCTCAAGAGTCAAGCTGTGACAAGACCACGATACACCGCAAAATTTTGATAAAACAGCGCAAGAATCGGGCTTCAGGTTTGAGGAGACTTTTTCTAATCTTGAGTTATTGAAACGCAACTCAAGCTAAGGGTTCAACGGTCATTACACGTTATTTGGAGCAAGCAACATGAGTGGACGTATGGATGGAAAAGTCGTGATTGTGACGGGCGGCAGTTCTGGAATTGGTCGAGCAACGGCGATCGCATTTGCCAGAGAAGGCGCAAAAGTGGTGATTGCTGCACGACGAGTGAATGAAGGTGAAGAAACGGTCAAACAAATTATGGATGCGGGTGGAGAGGCAAGTTTTGTACAAACGGATGTGACTCAAGCAAACGAGGTACAGGCTCTGGTCGATCGCACGTTGGAACAGTATGGTCGCCTTGATGCTGCCTTCAATAATGCTGGTTCCGGTAAAGGGGTACGGTTGGTTGATCTGACCGAAGAAGAGTGGGAACAGGAAATTGCCGTTAATCTCAAATCTGTGTGGCTCTGTTTAAAGTATCAAATTCCTGCCATGCTGAGGTCAGGTAAAGGGGCAATTGTGAATATGGGATCTCAAGGGGCAATTCTGGGAGTTCCCAACTACACAGCCTACGGAGCAGCAAAGGGAGGGGCAGTGGCGCTAACTCGTGCGGCAGCGGCTGAATATGCGGCAGAGGGAATTCGGATTAATGCGATCAGTCCCGGTGCGGTTGAAACCGAGCTATGGGCAAACGCACCTGCCGGAATGATAGAACAGGTGGCAGCGGGAATTCCTATGCAGCGAGTTGGACAGCCCCAGGATATTGCGGAAACGGTTGTTTGGCTTTGTTCGGATGCGGCTGGCTTTATTACCGGACAAAACATTGCCATTGATGGTGGATACACAACCTCGAACTAAAATGAAAATGACCTGGACGTGGGAATCCGGCAATCCTCCCTAACTAACTGCACTGCAAACGGTAGTCTTTTGGGGTAACTCCCGTTGCTTTACGGAAATGAGTGGTGAAGTGACTTTGATTGGAAAATCCGACTCGATAAGCGACTTCTGCGATCGCCAACTGAGTCACAGTCAATAGAACTTTAGCCCGTTCCATCCGACGTTGAATTAGATACTTGTGGGGAGTTTCCCCCGTTGCGGCTTTGAAGGCACGGGCAAAATGAAATTGGCTCATTGGAACTAAAGCTGCCATATCTTCGATCGCCATGTCTTCTGCGAGGTGTTCCTCGATGTAATCTTGAATCTGCTTCAGCTTTACGGCATCCAAAGCCCGACCTGGAACAACGAGCTTCTTCTGTGGCATTCCTGATTCACAGTAGTTGCGTAACAGATGAACCGTCAGCAAATTTTTCAATGACTCAGCAAAAAGATTTCCGCCCAATCCTTCATTCAGCAGTTCCCCTTTAAACCAGTGAGCCACCTGAGTAATCGTAGGATCGGGAAAAATCACCCGATGGGTCAATTGCGTTTCTTCAGACAGGTCATTTTCGATCGCAATCTGTTTCAGATAATTCGGATTAAGGTAAAGAGTGACATACTCACTCGCCTTCTCCCGATGATGCCAGACAAACTCGCGATCGCCATACAAGAATGCGCTTCCGGCAGGCAGAGCAGTCGTTTGTTTTTTACCATCAACTGACCAGGTAACGCGATCGTGCGGAATAAATGCAACACTAATCGCATGTTTGGGCATGGCAAACTCAAAATTTCCCACACTTTCGAGCAGACCATACTCAACCGTCATGTCCTGCCACTCTTTCTTGAGGAAAAGGGAAGGTTGCTCCGTCATCTGCCACCACTTCAGAAAACGTTACTGCCCTCATCCTATCGAAATCTAATTTCCTGGCAAGTCCTCCTTTTCACGGTACTGCTTGGGTGTCGTCTGCAACACCCGCCGAAACACAGTGGTCATGTGGCTCTGGTTGCCAAACCCAGCTTCTATGGCGACTTCAGCCAGCGATCGCTCCTTATCCTGCAAAAGCTGTTGAGCCAGTTCTACTCGACATTGCAGCACGTACTGATAGGGAGGAATTCCAGTGGTGGCTTTAAAGGCTCTGGCAAAGTGATAGGAACTAAATCCAATCACCGTCGCAATATCACCCAAACTCAATGACTGTGAAGCGTTCGCTCGAATGTAGTCCAGAGAGTCCTTCAATAACTTCGGTTCCAAAAATTCCGGTGGGCGTTTGAAGCGTTGAGAAAGGGTCGATCGCCGATAGATAATCTGTCCGAGTACCGCCGTCACAACGGATTCCAGATAGAACGCACCGCCCACCTGTCCATTGTTAAAAAAAACTTGGATTGCGATCGCCGCACTCAATCCCCAAGGAGTTTTGGCAATCTGCCCCGGCAGTAACTCAACGGTTTCTCTCTCTGCCACACTACGAGATAGAAACACCTCCGAATAGCCAAACACCACAAAGCAAGAGGCATCTTCTACCGAACGATAGGTGCTGCCCTGGGGCACAATATCAAATCCTCCCGGTGTTGCCTTGTAAGGTCTGAGGCGATCGTTATCAAAAGCTGCCACACCCTGAGTCAATCCAAAACTGGTGGCTACAAGATTGAGGGGAGAGCACAAATTCACCTCCAGATGACCGGGTGGAACAATCGCCACCATGTACTCTGGAGTTTCGATCCAGTGCCCCCATTGCGGTAGGTTCTCCAACGGAGGTTGATCCAGAGGAATCTTACGATCGGGCGGGTCAAACAAAAACTCTTGCAGCAGGCTCATCGGCAGGGAGAGAGGAAATTTCATTTCATCATCTCGTTATCCGATGAACTCCGCAAGAATCTAAAAGACAGCGATCGCCCAAAATTAATAAGCTCGTTTCAGCATTGTGATGATTGTCATAATTCGATGTCTGCTTTAATTCCAATCTCAACTTTCTTCATTGGCTGTCATGGATTACTGGCTTTAGGGCTGTCCTACCAGGTTGTCATGGAACGTACCCGAACTCGCATCTGGCATGGGGCAGACACCGGAGACATTGCCTCACAACCTGATTACCTGAAACAACCGAATGCCTGGGCAGCATTGATCGAGAAGTTGACACAACAAACCATCGCAACCAAAGAATCCGATAATGGCGTACTGCAACGAACAATTCGAGCACATGGAAATTTCATCGAATATGTGCCGCTTGGTTTATTGTTTCTGGTTGCCTTAGAGTTCATGCAAGCATTAACTGGATTTCTCTGGTTACTGGGAGCAACATTGCTTGTGTCACGCATTTTCCATGCATGGGGAGTAATTGAAACCTACGGACCCTCACCGAAAAGAGCGATCGGCTTTTTTGGAACCTGGTTGGTTTACATCATGGGTAGTGCAGCGTGTCTCTACTACAGCTTGAAATCATTCTAATTAAAGGGTTGAGTACATAGTTAACTATGCTGAGAGTGATCGCCACTGACCTTTGGGTTGCTGAACAGCCTTTGAAATACTTTGGCTTAGAAGTTGGAACAAGAATGACGTTGATTCGCTTAAATCAAGATCGATTAGTGATCATCGCACCAATACAACTTCAAGATGAAATGATTGATCAGATAAACCAGCTAGGAAATGTGAGTGATATTATTGCACCAAATTTATATCATCATTTGTTCCTTAACCAGTGCAAACAGAGATACCCAAATGCAACAGTTTGGGCACCATCTGGTTTACAGGATAAATGCCCTGATTTGTTGATTGATCGAATTCTCAGCAACCAAACCATCCAGTCATTCAATGGGCTTAAAGCAGCACAAGTAACTGGATTTAATACCTTTGATGTCAAAGGATACATGCCGCTGGATGAATGGGCCTTCTTTCATGCCAAAAGCCGCACACTCATTATTACGGATTTAGCATTTCATTTCGATCGCCAGAGTTCACCATCTGCCCAATTAATATCTAGAGTGTTGGGTGGCTATCAGCAATTGCGTCCATCACTTTTAGAGAAAATTGCCACAAGAGACAAAGAGCAAGTACGACAATCCCTTCAACTGATTCTTGCCTGGGATTTTGCGCGAGTCATTATGGCTCACGGCAGCATCATTGAGCAGGATGGTAAACGACAATTTCAGCTAGGATATGAGTGGTTTTTAGCTGCGCGATCGCACTTCTCGCACAGCTATTTGAATTCTCGGATCGCTGGTAACAAAGAAATCATTGCGCTCAATTTGAAAGGAAGCAGGTGTTCGTTGTGAGATTTGACCATGTTCCTGGGCGAGGGTCTTCGACCAGCCGGAGGCTACCGTAGCAGCATTTCCAGAAGTCACTTCTGGGAGTTGAGTCACTCCAATCAGAGTACACGATAAGCTACCGAGCAAAAGTGTTGTGCTCAGTCCTCGATTTCGTTTCCAGAGTGTTTGAAAAGAGTGAAGTAATTTCATTTCAATACCTCCTGTATTAACTCCATCCAAATGACCAGGCGAAAGCCGCACGTAAAGCTGCGCCAGTAGAGACAAAGTGGATGGTTAGACAAGACTGACTTGAGCCGTTGCGCTCGATACATTCATGCTAAAAAGAATCATTATGAATGTCCAACACCTGTTTAATCCATTCATTGCACCCAAAAGGTTCAAATGGAATTACGGCACTTGCGCTATTTTGTAGCAGTAGCAGAAGAACTCCATTTTGGGCGAGCCGCCCAGAGACTTCTTATTGCCCAGCAGCCCCTCAGCCGCCAAATTCGCGACTTGGAGGCTGAGCTTGGAGTTGATTTATTCCACCGCACCAAGCGCACCATTCGCTTAACCGAAGCAGGGCAAGTCTTTTTAACCGAAGCCCGCAAAACCCTTCAACAAGCGGAACACGCTATTCTCCTGGCACAACAAACAGGACGGGGTGAAATCGGAAAATTTGCCGTTGGTTTTACAGGTCCAGCTCTCAACACCGTTTTGCCCAAAATTGTCCGACGATTCAAAGAGAAGCATCCCAACCTTGAATTGGAGTTGGAACGGCTCCAAACCAACGAGCAAGTTGAGGCATTGCGATCGCAACAGATTCAGGCAGGTTTATTGCATCCCCCGATCGACGATGATTCCCTCAGGCTAGAGGTAATTCATCGTGAGGGATTAGTGGCTGTTTTGCCAGACTCCCATCGCTTAGCCCAGTCTGAACACATCTCTATCAGTGAACTTGCCCGTGAGTCGTTTATCTTTTATCCCCGTCATGTCGGTCCTGTGCTGTACGATCGCATTTTAGGATTATGCCAACAAGCAGGATTTAGTCCAAAGATTATCCAGGAAGTCGTTCCTCAGCAAACCATTCTGGGATTAGTGGCTGCTGAAATCGGTGTTTCCTTGCTTCATGCTTCAGCATCGTCTGTTGCCCCTGCGGGTGTAGTCCTTCGACCCTTAACAGAGCCAACACCAGAGTTGGAGCTAGCTGTTGCCTGGAACCCAGAGACTACAAATCCGGTGTTACTCACTTTTTTAGCGATCGTTCAAGACGTTACCTGCCAACTTTGAGTCATCAACTGCATTCCATAACGAGTACCCTGATTTGAGTGCTGGGGTATACAGGAGAATGTGATCAGTTAATTGAGAAGCGGCAAATGTGAAATACCTGTAATCGAGTCGCTGCATCAGTTTAAATGACTGAGAATTATTCATTTGCCCCGCTTCCTTTCCCTAAGTACACGCTCTTCAATCCCTTCGTTCCCTTCTTGGTCACACCCCAGTAGCGCAAATACCGATACGGCCCATAGGTCTTGCCCGTCTTCGCGTCTGGAATCATTTTCAACTCAATGTGACCTCGCCCACCGTGTCGCCCTAATGGAGTTCCATCCTCCCGCCGCTCTTGGGATGCATCAACGGCTTCCTGCTGTCGGGACTCCAACAGTCCTGTAATCATGGCAGCGAGTTCTGCCAGTTCTTCATCCTGCCATGATTGGAGTTCTTGAATTAAACGTTCCGGTCGGCTTCGAAGTGCCATCCTTGTTACTCTGGATTGCGATTTAGGGAATAAACTGTCCCCACAGAAGCATAAGTATTCCCTAAATTGGTAAATTGCAGAAGATACAACTGTTTCAGTCTGGTTAGTTGTTATTTACTTAGGGAATAGTCATCGTCTTTTTCGCACCACCCTTTCCCTAAGTTGGCGATCGCCTGAAGCAAGAGTTTGGAAACGTTAGAAGAATCAACGGGCAGTGCGGCTAAAACGGGCACTGCTAGAATGAAAAGCAACCACCTGACTCGCCTGGTCTCCTGTCATGACCGCAGAACGGTTAGCCAAAATTCCGCCCCTTGAAAGCGGCGATCGCCTCAGTCGCGTCGAATTTGAGCGTCGTTATCACGCGATGCCTCACATCAAGAAGGCGGAACTGATCGAAGGAGTTGTTTACGTGGCATCCCCCTTACGTGCCCAAGCTCACGGCAAGCCTCATGCTCACATTATTGGTTGGCTCACGACCTATGAGGCTGCTACCCCCGGTGTAAGTTGTTACGACAATCCAACGGTGCGCTTAGATGGGGATAATGAACCCCAACCGGATGCAGTATTGCGACTCGAACAGAATGGGCGATCGTCCATTAGTGAAGACGATTACATTGAGGGTTCTCCCGAACTGATCGTTGAAGTCGCGGCTAGCAGTGCGTCCTACGACCTCCATGACAAACTTCGAGTGTACAGACGTAACGGCGTACAGGAGTACATTGTTTGGCGCACTTACAGCCAGCAGATTGATTGGTTTTATCTCCAAGATGGGGAGTATCAATCTCTAACGGCTAACGAGCAGGGCGTTTTTCGTAGCCAGCAATTCCCAGGACTATGGCTAGCGAGCGCGGCCCTCCTGTCTGGCAATTTGGGGGAGGTACTTCGTGTACTTGGGCAAGGGATCGATAGTCCAGAGCATAGAGAATTTGTGGCTTCTCTCTAACCCATCATCCTCAGTATGTTTGAAAAACTTGACAATTTCAAAGTATTCACCAGGCAGCTTGGTACGCTTGGGAAACTGCTAGACGAAGATTATGCTAGAAACCGGTTTGGGTAATCTGCTTGAGGCAAATGCTGAAGCTCTTGTGAACACCGTCAACTGCGTTGGTGTGATGGGAAAGGGGTTAGCACTGCAATTTAAGCAGGCATTCCCAGAAAACTTTGAGGAATATCAACGGGCATGCCAGGATGGCGAAGTCAAGCCAGGGCAGATGTTTATCGTGCCAACCGATTATTTAACTCATCCCCGTTACATCATCAATTTCCCCACCAAACGCCACTGGAAAAATCCATCCCGCATTGAAGATATTGAAATCGGGTTGCAGGCACTGATTGAAGCAGTAAGGTGGCTAAAGATCCGCTCGATCGCCGTTCCACCTCTCGGTTGTGGCAATGGTGGGTTAGCGTGGTCACGAGTTGCCCCAATGATTGAAGCAGCCTTTGCCCAGGTACCAGAGGTACGGGTATTAGTCTTTGAACCTCCAGTGGCTGAGTCTAAAAAAGTCACAGCAAGCACCTCTTTTCCTCCACTCACCCGCGCTCGTGCCCTGCTGATTGCGCTGATGGAGCAATACCTGTCGCTGGATTACCCGCTCACAGTCTTGGAAATTCAGAAGCTTACCTATCTGCTTCAGGCAGCAGGTGAGCCATTGCGCTTGCAGTTTATTCAGGGAGAGCAGGGACCTTACGCCGCCAATTTGCATCTGGTTCTGCGCCAGTTAGAAGGACACACCATTGAGGGCTACCGCCCTGATGATGATGGAGCAGAAATTAGACTTCGACTTGGGGTTGCTCAAGCTGCCCAGGATTTCCTGGTGAATACTCCGGCGTTGGCGGAGCCTCTTCACGGGAGAATTGCTATCCTGAATCGAGTGACTCGTCTAATTGAAGGCTATGGGAGTCCTTATAGCTTAGAGGTGCTGACGATCGCCCACTGGGTGATGCAAGCAAATCCGCAGGCAGCAGCAAATGTAGAGCAAGCGATCGCTGCGGTTGAGGAGTGGCAACTCGGGCAACGAAAACCCTTTAAGTCACAACACGTTAAGCAAGCGTGGCAGCGGTTGCACGAGCAACAACGGCTCTTGACAGCGGAGCCTGTCTAAAGAACATCGCTATTGGTTGCCTGATTCGGAAATACAGCTTCGATCCCATCGACTACTTTACGGAGACGTAGATCTCCCCAACCAACCTGCGATCGCCGTGTCGAGGGAGAATAACCCACCACCATTGGTCAAGAAGAAGACAAACCACAGGGCATAGAGGGAAGCCGTTTCCAACGGGGGAATCTGCCAGCCATCTTTCTTGAGATGAAAGAATATCGCAATCAGCATGGTAAATAGCAGGATTAAGGCGTTGAGCCGAGAGAATAATCCAACTACCAGCAGAATGGAACTCACAATTTCAGCGTAGGCGGCACAGTAGGTGAAGAATACTGGGTAGGGTAAGCCAATAAAACTCACAACTCCGTCTGCAAACCCCTGCACGTCCGCCAGTTTGCTAAATCCGTTATGGACCATCAGCAAGCCTACCGCCACTCGACAGATTACCCAAGCAACCTGGGCAGAGCGGTTCTCGATCGCAGTAGATTGCAGAGTGGCACTGAGTAAAGTTGGTTTCGGTTGAATTGCAGTCATTACTTGGAAGGTTTCCAGTAAGGTTTTATTGATTTTCACCCATCTTTTCTAGCTGATGCTACTGTCTCAAGGGTCTTAGCGGCTATTCACTGTAGGAAAAAACAGGTAACAGCAGATACAGGATGAGTAATCCTATAATCAAATGCGATCGCTCAACAATAGACTCAGGACAGCAAAGGCCGGGGAACACAGCACTGGTTGTATGAGCCAAGTTAACTCGTAGTCGCGGAAACAACATATCTAGTCCAACTCAGCCCATAGTTGAAATCCGACGAGACTTAGGGAATATTTGAGATGTTTTGAGGCGTTTTTATTCCCTAAGTAAATCAACTGCAATCTGGCAGCCTAAACGGTACTAAGACGGCATCTGAAGACTGATTTGGCTTGCGATCGAAACGACTACGCCCTTTTTCCGTAACTCACCCAGGGCTTTGTAGAGGTCTCCTTCATCCAGTTCCCAGCGATCGCAGAAGGCATCCACGTCAATCTTAGGGTTCAGTTTGCCAGGAAAATCAAGTTGGAGGGCAAAGAAGATGTAGTCGCGATCGCTCGTCAACAGCTTCAGGTCACGAATGCGGAATAGTTCCTCTCGATCTAGCACATAGCAACCTGACTTACTCTTAGACATTGCTCTTTTTCCAGTACATCAGTTTTGTTTCAGCGTAGCGGATTTTGATTGGAGCCTCAAGCTAATCGATTGGTAATTTTAGGGAATAGTTTAGGCAAATTAATCCCGAAATGTTCCCTAAGTAGAACGAGCAGTGCTTCGTAAAGATAAGGACGTTGCCCTCACGACTATTCTTCCTTATTGGGAAAATTTGAGCCGGGGCGGTGCTGTAACGTCTCATTCTCCTCAACGTAACGCTGGACGAACTCTACAATTGCTTCGTTCATACTTGTCGCGTTCAAAGCACAAGCCGCCTTGAAGCGATCGCGCAAAGATTTACTAGGAAGATAAACCTTGAGAATAGCTTTCCCTTTGTCTTCATCTGTTGGCACAAACAACTCGCAGAAACTACACCTATTACTCCTTTAGGTGCAATTATCCCCCTGAATTTTGATATTTATTTTTTTAGGTGCATTAGCAGTATTTGCACCTAATGCACCTATAAGGGTATTCTAAAAAGGTTAACCACGGTTGCTTTTCATCAAGCTTGTCTGACAGAAGAATGTATCACCAAGAACAACCGAAAGACTCCAGAACGGTGTCAAGCAGAAAGGCGCTACCGCCTCCTAAATTTAGGGTCGGCGATCGCGTCCGTTGGTTTCGAGTACCAACCCAGGATTTCGGAGTTGTAGCCGATTGCTTTTATGGCTCAGAAGGGAGTGTGCAGGCAGAGGGATGGCATTACCTGATCAGACTTGACTCCCGAAGCCCGTCCTTTTCGCATTGCAAGGAGGATTATGGCTTTGAGGATGACCTTGAACTTGTTGAAGCAGGAGAGGTAGATGCGGCTCAGTGACGCTCAGCAACTTTTGCTCCAGCAACTTCTAGATCTGCCAGTGCTATCGCCAGACGAATTTCTGGCACGGTGGACACTGACGTACCAGGATGTAAGCCAAATTTGCTGCTGCTCCATCTCTACAGTGGAGCACTGGTTCGCACAGGGGACGGGACGGCGATCGCCTGCTGCGAGTTACCAGAAGTTGCTGGCGATCACAGATTTCCTCTTAAGCAATAGTGACTCCGTCCACACTTGGAGGCAGTTCTGGCAATAAGTTTAAGAACGATTACGACAAAGGTTGTCAGATCGACAGGTGGCTTGTTGTTCCGACAGGGATTCGGCGGGTATCCACTCCGGGGTGGCAAGTGCAGGCTTTAATAGCAGACAGTCTTGTTTCGACTGTTTATGAACCAGAGCCATTGCAATCAAACCTTTCCTACCTCCCTATCTACTCACCCAGATTCACGATTAATTTTCACCCCCATCCAGCTAGCTGCGTCTCTACCCAAACAGTTTGCTGTTCCTAAATTTCAGATTGGACAGACGGTTGTGTGGGCAAGAGTTCCCAGTCACGGCTATGGCACGATTATTGGACTAAGCCATGCCCATAGTATCAGTGTGGTTGCTCACGGCTACCATTATTTAATTGCCCTAGATGACAATAGCCCTTCCCGATCGGACTGTGCAGCGGACTGGGCATTTGAGGATGACTTGGAACTTGTCTCAAGCCACAGACATTTACTGCACAGCTAGGAGCCGAGGACGATATGTACCCTACAGATTACCAGTGGCGACTGTTTAACCGATATCGGAATTGTCCGCCACCCATGTCGCCTCAAACCTTTCTGCAACGCTGGGATTTGAACTACCCTGATCTCGCCCAATTGCTGGGTGTGTCTCGAGATACTATTGGGCATTGGTTCAGCACAGGCGTAGGGAGTAGAACGGCCCCTGAGCATCATTGCCGTCGTCTTGCAACGATTGATTTCTTTTGGAGTAACAGCGATCGCATTCCACTGGACTTACTTGATGAATGGTGTGATCTAATAGAGGATTCAGAATCGTAACCTTAATCCACTCACCGATTTAGTTCACAAATTTGTGTTGTCGCGACAGGAATTCCTTGCCTAAAGCCCAACTCTTGAACAAAATTTGAAGGGCGTAGATTTATAGGAGGAGTGCAAGAGTAAATTATGAACGCTCAACTCCTACCCTCGTTGAAGCAGTTTGTTAGTACACAACCCTATCTTTACTGGAAGCTGTGCTTCTGGGCGAGACGGCGTGGTTCAAGTCATTCGGCCGTGGAGGTCAATCAGTACCTAACTGAACTTGTGCTCGAACCAGATGCTCAAGACGATCCCGCTACCTTACTCAAGCGGTGGTCAAAGGTACTTTCTCCGCAGGAGCGGATTGCCCTCGCGCAGCTCAGTCCAATTCTAATTAGAGATTATCCAGGTGGCTCAGGTTGGTACGCTTTGCAAAAAGGCGAGTACAGCGTCATGGACGAACCTGTACTGCATGAAATTTGTTATCAAGGAGAGCAACAGGCAATCATCACCCGTAACCGCTACGATTGCTTGATCCTGAATGCTAGGAACTTGATGATTGTTGATGTAGACATTGGAGATGTAGATCCATCTGTCTATTCGGATTGTGCGGCGAGTTGTCGAATTGCTATAAGTGCGCGGCAAGCTCTTGCCGCTCTAGACGCGATTGTTCAACAGTTTCCCCATTTAGGGTTTCGCGTCTACCGAACCTGCAATGGCTTGCGCTACTTCTGCACGACTCGACCCTTTGACCCATTGAGCCGCACAACTCATCGGTTGATGCAAAATCTTTACGTTGATCCGCTGTATGCCCGATTATGCAATTTCCAGGCAACCTTTCGAGCACGCCTGACTCTCAAACCATGGCGGGTAGAAATGGCTGAGGAGACAGGACGGTTCACTTACGATCGCACTACAGGATTGGTATTACCAGAACAAACCTCTTACGCGGTTTGCCATTTGCTCAAGATTGTCGGGCAACAAGTAATTCTCCCGCAATTTGAGTCGGCGATCCAAGTGCATGATTCCTTCTGTCGAGTCGAACAGTTAAACCTCGATCTGGCTTAGAGATACGCCAACTTCACAAATTCATGTCGTCACGACAGGGATAAGTTGCGTCCATCGAAACGATTCCCTTCAATGAAGTTCAGCCCCGTATTTAAGCTGCACCATCCCGCATGAATCCATTCCAGAAACGCAACCTTTCGGACACAGGACTTGACGGTATTCTCAACATCCAAACCGACCTCGTTCATTGCACGGCTCAAGCGATCATGGCGACCCTGATGTTGCATCATCCTGATTCCGCCACAATGGGTCAGGTTTTGAGGGATTTGAGTCATCAGCCAGATTGGTGGGATGCATTTGTCATGGGTCCTCCACTTCCCACAACTGATCAAGCCGCCGATCCCGCTGCTTTGGTGTGTCTACGGGATTTGGGGGTGGAGTGGAATACTAATACCTTATATGTGTTGGCACGCAGCCATCAGTCCGCACGATCTTTAAAGACATTGGCTCAAACCTGGAACTGCACCCAGACCGCCATTCTCCCCACTCAGTTAACCGCGCATCTGCTAGGCAGGAGGCGCAGGCAGAGTCTGGTTATAGCGTACTGGCAGCAGCGCTCCAGGTTTATGACAGAGGAGATGGATTTTGCTACGGCCTATGATTTGACTCAGCCTCCTCAGTTCGATCAGCTGCCGCAACTCGGTGAGTGTTCACCGCAACTGTTAATGGCAGGATTACTGCTGCGGCATAGCTCCCAACGGGTTTGTGCGCCAACCATTCTGCAGGATTTACAAACCCATTGGCAGTGGTGGTACAGCTTTGTTTGGGGACCGGCTTTGCCCAATGCAGAAACTGGATTAGCTAATCGATTACAGGTACTCTGTGGGTTACCTAATGTTTGGAGCGGGGATTGTCTATACCTCTGGGCGCGCAACCGCCATGCAGCTATCGGTCTGCAAAACCTGAGTCAAAGCTGGGCGTGCAAAACCGCGACGATTCTTGATAGCCCAGAAACTGCGCGCTTGTTAGCGATACCCAAAGGACCTCCTGTCGTGATGGTGTCCTGGTGACAGTGAAGACACTTACCGGTGTCTTGCCCTAGAAGATGATGGATTTATAGGTCTTTAATTTCAATCACGGGTGTCTACAAGGATTGGGGAGGAATGAGAATGCCATTGTTTGCCATACTGCACTGTGATTTTGAGGGGTTGCACTCCCATAGCTGTACTCTGATTGCGGCTCCCTCCCTAATGGCGATCGCTCAACACATCTTGAACTATCCAGAGCGCTGGCAACCTCTATTAACCTATGCCCAGCCTGCCGACGGTGATCCGCGCAGCATTTGGCAACGGATGCAAGCGAACACCCTCGCACCCGAGGCACTCTTGGCACTGCTGAACCAAACTACGTTGGACGCTGACTATGCTGAGATGCTGCGTATTGGGTCGATCGAGATTCAATCCCTGGACGCTTTCCAGACTAAAACTCGTTGGAGTGGTTCAGAGGATGAAGTGCCAGATCCAGATGCTAAGGCGGCAACTGAATTCGCCATAAAACCAGGACTGGCGGCGCATTTGCAACAACAGCTTGCCCAACAAATGCAAAGAATCCAGCACCAGAAACTGGCTTTTACAAACGCTGAAGTAAATTTCCTGAATCATCTCCGCCCTCTCTTGGCAACAGATGCACGATTGCTCTTGCAAGTACCTGATTTTGAAACCTTTGTGCGGTCGATGTGCGACCGCATCGCTGCCCGAGAAATTGAGGTTCCAGGCTCATTGAACGTGGCTCCGAATCCTGCTGACTGGCAATTGCACCGCCTTTCTACTCCGCTGGAATTGCACATTCTTGAAACCATTGAATCTGATCCAGGTGAGTCTGCAGCGAATCCAGTTCACCTCCAAATAAAACTGGGAGCTTGGCAGCAAACCCTGACCATCCCCAACCTGCCAACATCATCCAGTATAGATTCTGATGACCAGATTATAGGGAGGATACAACAATGGCGGCAGATTAGGAATCAGTTGCAGACAGCCATAGCACAACTATCAATAGCACCTTATTCGCAGGTTGAGGTAGGAGAATTAGCTTGCCTCTTGATATACATTGGCGACTTATTTCACAGTGACCCGGTTATCAATCTTTTTGGGGAATTGCAAATTTGAGTGGAATCGTTGAGAGTGGGAAGTTGCTTTATCTAAACATACTCAGCATGACTAGGTCTAGTGTAAGGAATGCGAATTGGGCAGCAGCAAGCGATCTTTAGAAAAGGAATGAGTTGCAATGAGGTTGATACAGAACTGACCCGCTTCACAAATCTCTGTTGTGGTGACAGAGATAATTTGACCTTTATCAATGAAGACCGTTCAATAGTTCGAAGAGTTGTTTAACTACTTCCACCCTTTTCAGATGCTGGGTTATATCAGAATCGCAAGAGGTTTAAGGATTCACAATATGAATTGCAATGGCGGCTGAATTGACTAAAATTCAGAGCTATGTACCGCAGATTTTACTGGATAAGCTGATTGAATATCAGCAAACTCACAAACTGCAATCAACATCTCAAGCTATTGCTGCTGCTTTGTCGGAATTTTTTGGTATTGAGTTTATTCGGTCAAGTTCAATCTCAACGAATAATCCAACAATTTTTCATCGTGTTGAGCAAGTGGAGACATCTGTAAATTGCTTGGTGCAACGAGTATCTGCTTTGGAGCAGAATTATGTAGTTCTTTCGCAATTGATAGAGTGTGATGCAGTAAAACTATCAACTGAGGCTTTGCAACTTCTAGAACCAGGATCTTCAACTTCATCTACCCTTGTTCAAGAGAAGAACATCTCCCTTAGTAGCTTGGATATTGATACGGCTCATCAAGGAAATACCAGTTCTCTATCGCAAAATTCTGCAACCTCAAATTATCTAGATCGGGAACCGGTAATACTTTCTCCCGAAGAATGGGCAACTGGATTGACAACTAATACCTTAGTTGCAAGGTTAAAAACAAATCCATCAACCTTAAAGAAGTATCTGCGAGATTTAAAGCAAGTACAATGGGCAGTAGAACGGGATCCACAACAGTTAGGATGGACTTATGATTCATCACTGCAGCGCTATTACCCAGTACAGGTTGACTTAATTCAGAATGCTCCTCAGACACCTGCATCTTCAGTCTTAGAAACTGGGGAACAACAGCAATCAAATATCAATGGTGAAACCAAAAAGCTCATCTGTATGTTGGAGAACAACACACAGCCTCAACACAAGGCTGGATTGTCTCAATCGCAGTTGTCACGATTAACAGGTATTTCAACTAATACGTTACAACGATGGAAGCAGCTACCCGAATGTGCTGAGTTGATTAGATGTAGAACAGAGGGAATGTTCTCCTACTGGTACTCTTCGCAGTATAAACTATTCTACCCGCTGGATTTTACTGAGCGATAAGGAGCTACACTGGATTGCTCCATGTTCTTAGAATGGGATAGTACTTGTAGTGATATTCTATGTACTACTCTTCTAGAACCTCGCGCTCAATCGGAGTGAGGATGTCAGACATTGCCTTACGCCTGTTAGGTGTTAGTACATACCATAACTTCTTGACCAACTTCTTAAGCATTTCGATGATATCTGAAGGAGCCATCTGCTTAGTAGAGTTAGGTGCTTCTGCTTGAAGTAATGCCTGCGAGGCTGTAACTTTGATTTCCTGCTCGTAAATCTCCTCAAAAGCAAACTGAGCTTGACTTGCTAGTTGACCCGGATGCATCTTGTTATAGAGTCGAATCAAGATTGCTGGATCATGCCCTAACAGTTCCGCATAGATTGCCAAGTGTTTAGGTTGACCATAAACACAAACCCAAGTTGCGATTATGCGTCGGAAATCGTGGGGTGTCGTCCATCGAGTGTTTTCTAGGCCGTATCTATGAGCTGTGACAGCTGCGATTGTCCGAGAGACTAGGTTTGAGACATATCCCTCATTAGGAATTGGATCCCCTCGACGTGATTCCTTGTTGTCTGTAGTTCTATTTTTACGTGTAAAAAAAAGGTGATCGCCCTTGAGGTTCGTAGGAAGAATTTTATTAATATAATATAAAAAGTCGTTGGTTAAATCTTGTTTCATTGGACCAACGAACAGTGGGTATTTCCTACCCTTATCTGTCTTGTTACCAGTCTTGTGCTGTTCTGGTGAGAGGCTTACAAAAATTGTGAGGATAGGAAATTCTTCAATAATAAGTTTCGCACGATTTAATTCCCGACTTTCTCGCTGCCGTCCTCCAGTTGTAATTAATATTGCCATTAATATGTAGTCCTGCCATGCGTCGATAGCCGCAACACTATTAGGACCGTGTTGTTTTTCTAGATCCTTACAGCGCCAGCCTAAGTACCTCAAAATTTCCCAGCATTGCTGCATGCTGATTTCTCGCGCCTCGAAAGCTTCTTGTGATGAACGAGGTCTGTCTTTGAGGTCAGTAATAGAATTAACGTAGCCTCGAACTGGTTTCACCGACTCTGCATCATGAAAATCCTCATTAGGGCAGGACTGATTAAAGATCCACTGTGCAATATGAACTGCCACGTCAACATACCTTCTGATTGAGCCAGAAGCTAAACCTCTATCTCTGCACCACTCCGAGTAGTCCTTGAGATTGTGCTCCTGCACCAATTGCTGCAAGTCCAGATGCTCAAGGTCAATCTTCTTGACGTTTTTCAAATACGCTAAAAAACGTCTCATTCCTTCATCAAAATTTATTAGGGTTTTCTCTGCTACAGGCTTTCGGCGGTAGCGACTAGTAGTAGTGCAAAAGCGATAGAAAGACTGAAATTGTTCTTCAAGGTGAGGAGATAGCTCAGTCAAAGCAAGAGGTTTGCCCTTGAAACTGGTGATAGAGTGAACTGAATCACGAACAAGCCTCACTGGCTCTGCACTGAGGAAGTTTTGGTTAGGAAAGGAAAGATAAAAGAGCCACTGCGCGATTGACACTGCTACAGCCAAGTCTGCTTTGATCGATTGCATTCCTAAATCTTTGCTCTTATACCACTCCGCGTACTCCTCCAAAACACTTTTTTCTATCAACTGCTGTAGGTCAAGCTGCTCAGGCGCTATACCTTTTACATTCTTTAGGTACGCTAAAAGATTCCTGATCCCTATGTTAAAGCCCTTCACTACTTCCTCGGTCATGGGCTTGGTATGCCATTGATTTGGAGTGGTGCAGAAACAATTGAAGGATGCAAGCTGCTCTTTAAGATGAGGAGGCAACTCGGCTTCCAAAAGTTGAATTTTTCCTCTCTGTCTTTCCTTCCTTTCCTTCAAAGAATCCACCTTTCTCCATAAACCTTTTGGAATATGAGTATAGGTTGGTTCGGACTCCTTTACAGTGATGGTTATTTGAGTAGGTTCAGGTAGGTACCAGTCCTGTTGTTCTAACCACTTGCAGTATCGGTTCCATTTGCTCTTTTTTACTTTCCTAGTACTAGCAACAGATATTTGAAGAATTTCTGCCCGAATAATAGGATCCGCTACGACTACGAAGCCTGAAATAGGAATTCTATCGAGAATATAGTCCAACCTCTGGTTCTTCAACTCCTCAAGCTTGAAAGGTATGAGTAGCTTAGCTAGCCCACATGTATAAAGGATTGAGCGAATTTCGTCAACTTCTTTCTTTTTGACATTTTTCTGGTATTCAAGGAGGGATTCAGAAACAGATGAGATCATTGCTTTAAAGTTATGAAAAATACTACTTTTACTTCGGTTTTTGCTGAGCAGAAGATTGAAGCAAGAAACGAGAGAGTCAGCGTTTTAGCATCGTAATTTTCATAACTTCGTAACCATTTTTCTAGGCTTCATAACCACGTAGAATTCTTTAATTTGATTAGAGAAGTAATCTTGAGGATCTATATCTGAAAAATTTGCAAGACAAAATTGAAGCATCAAGTGATGTGCTCCTTGGTATTGGGTGCAGGGACTTAGTTTGGTCAGCCAGTAATTACAGCTCTAACTGGGCTAAACCAATGGCAGAGATTCTAGTTGAGTCGGTCTAACGGCATTGGCGAAATCTAATGAGTTCGAGTGCAGAAGTTATTTCTGCATACGCCAAATTCTTTTCCTCCAATTCTGCCTGTGCGTGTCCATCTCTGGTTTTGCCAGAACTCGGTTTGACTCCTGTAGCAATTCGCTGTTTGGAAGGGCTTTGCGCCCAGGTGAATCCTGAGGGATTCATCAGTGAATCACGCCATCTCTCAGCACTTTATCTAAAAGCTCAAATCAGGCAAAGTTCAGTTAAGGTCTTTTTAGGGGCTTCTTAACAGCTTTACAAAAATAAACGCTTCTCAACTCATAGGTATCAAGACATGTTCTCGAAAGGTTCTCGAAATCGCGATAGCGTTATTTTGTCGGAAGCAGGTCGCAGACGATTCAACCGATTGAGGCTCCTGCACGGTTACTCGATTCCATCCTTGATTGAGGCGTCAGGGGTTAGCGAAACCCCAATAAAGAAAGTCTTGGCAGGGATCCCAGTAGATCTTAAAACTTTGCAGAAACTAGCAGAAACACTCAAAGTTGAAGTGTCAGATCTGATTGAAGCGAGAGATTGGCAGGCTTATTGCTCGCAAAGGATTAGTGCCCACATGCAACTCACAACTTTGCCCATTCTCTCTAGGGAAGGGACATTGCCAACGTGGCAAGAATACCAAGTGGATGTATTGCTAGAGCACCGAAAACCAGAATTACCACTAAGGCGATCAACTTACTACCCACATGAGGGCAGCGATCTTTTTGCTCTTTCTGAATCTGATATTGAGCGCACCTACTCCCAGCAGGAACTTTTCAACAAGGTCTTTAGTGTCGGTCAAGTACAAGCTGCGAAGCAAATAGCAGTTATTGGAGCTGTTGGTGTAGGAAAATCTAATTGCCTGCAAAGTTTTGCCCATTGGCTTTTGGCGCACCCTGAACTAGGTATTCCGATCTGGATCCCTATCTCAGAATTGCGAGATCGTACGATACACCAATATCTCTGTGAACATTGGTTGACAGGAGAAAGGATTTCACAACTCGATTGGGAAGAACTGCTAGCGGAGTTTTCTGAAGGGCGTGTTTGGTTATTTTTAGATGCAGTAGATGAGGTTGGAGCTAATGCTATGTCTGCACTAGCCAAACTAAATGCTGAGCTAACAGGTTGGTTGGCTCGTGCAAATACAGTGGTATCTTGCCGCAGTAATGTTTGGGATCTGGAGTCCAACCCGTTGCGAGAAAGATTTGAGGTTTATTGTATCAAGCCACTGCAATATGGCAACAAGTCACGCCCGAAGCAGATTGAGAAATTTATCCAAGCACGTTTCAGGGAAAATCCCAAACTAGGAGATGATTTAAGGCATCGCCTCGATCGCTCTGAAAATAAATCTCTCAGAGACTTAGTTTCCAATCCATTCTGCTTGGAATTGCTGTGTTATTTGTGGAAGATTTGGCATCGGAGTCAGAATCGGTTACGAAAAAACCGCTTACCTCAGAGCCGCTTTGGGCTTTATGAATGTTATGTACACTATTTAGTTGATGTCTGGCGTTCTCAATCGGCAGAGCCAGTGGAGGTTATTCTCAGTCCAATTTTCAGAGCAATCCAAGTTCTAGCCCTTCGTGCTTTGTTCGATGAGCTATCTCCCTTCCGAATGCGCTATTCCTTTATTTTAAAGGTGTGGCGCTCTGAAGGGTTTGATCCGCAGTGGCTACTATTTCTAAAGGAAAAAGGAATTCTCAATCTTATAGGGAAGGCTCAAGAAAATCCTCTAGATGATGTTTGGGCTTTCCTTCACCCAGTCTTGCATGAGTATTTTGCTGTTAATGCAATCCATCGCCCTCAAGTTCTGTTCGATCCATCGAGTAATCCAGGGAATTATGGCGCACTAGAACCGCACCTGCGAGAAGTAGTGCTGCTCTACCTGGAGCGCCCAATTCCAGATCCAGATAAAGAAGCTTTGCTACAAGCACTAGTAGATTTCAACGACAAATTTAGTGGTTACTATTCATTTAGAGCACGTCTACTCGTTGCATCCGGCGTCAACTGCCACGACAAGTTTATCCAAAAGGAAAAGATTATTGCTCAGATTGCCAATTGGAGCTGCAGAACCATTGACTTAAATAAGAGTGGGTTTGTAACATTGTCGCCTCAATACATAGAGAAGATGGCAACTCAAGCATTGCTGGAAACCGACTCTGTTCAAGCATTGGCGAGCCTTAGAAAATTATTAAAGGAGACTTCTAAGAACGATATCGAAACTCGTTTGAGGATTATAGATCGACTTATTCAGGTTGAAGGAGGAGAAACGATCGCCTTTAAAGAAATACGGTATCTCCTACGCAAGTCTCAGTCCTTAGATACTCAAATTCAAGCACGACCAGCACTTTACAAGTATTATCAGATTTATGAATCGGATGATGTTAGTTCCCTTAATCAAATCATTGCTTTTTTAATTTCAGTAATGCGAGATGAAAATTTGACAATACATCGCCTTAAAGCAGCACTTGCACTAAGAGAAATAAATCCCCAACATCCAGAGATTCTGACTACTTTAAATCGTCTTCGATATGTATCGGACAGAGATGTGTTTCAAATAGCTGAAATTTTACACCAATGGCTGACTGTAGGAAAACCAGCGGCAGAACGCCTTCTTTATGGAGAAGGTGGCTATTACCGCCATTACTCGCTAGAAGAAATTGATGCTCTTTTGGAAGAGAGTTGGCATCAATTGTATTTCCAGAAAGTTGTTTCCAGTGAAGTGCTGACTAAATTAGCAATGGCAGTTAAATCGGATGGCAATTTCAGATTTACTTTTCAAGGGGATCGTCTAGTTCGGCTCTTTAGTATATTCGTTCGAATAATCCGGAATTACTCTGCAGCAACTGGGCAAGATGAAATTGATTCGACTCCTCAATTGCTCGTTTGCTTTGAACTGATTAATATTTGTTCTGAGCAATTATCATACACACAAGTGTTGTCAGCTTGGCTTTCTGCTGCTGCATAAATATGGAGAATAATTGTGCGGAAAACGGTTGCATCTGCAGGTTTGGTTATTCGGAATTTAATAGAACCTACTCCAGAACTGGACTTGACTGTCACTAAGAACTCAGAAACAACAAATCCGGTGTGACCCACTCTTTTGCCAATCATGCAGGAAGCTAGGAGTAAGTTTTAGGTCGCTTGATAGGAAGGGCTGTAGACAGCTCCATATCTTTGGTGCTTTGTAGGTGTCAGGCTTGGTTGCTAAAACTGTTGCTTCTCTTGAAAGGACACGTATTGGTAAAGGAGAGGAGAGACCAGAAAGTTTTGGCAAAAGTTGTTGTGTCCGATTGCGAAAGCTGTGTTATCTCTTATATAACCGATCGCGGATAACTATGAGTGCTGGTAAGGACAAACAGAGCCGTAAAGGGCTAGGGCAGTATTACTCGGAGCCAAAGAAGCCAACTATGATTGGTTTGACTCCGACTGCTGTGGAGCAGCTAGACGCGCTGGCAGCAGAGTTTCACCTATCTCGGTCTGAGTTTATTGAGCGGATTGCCCGGCGGATGATCCCTGTAGGAGTGCCTGAGTTGAGCGTCGTTTCTTCAATGGGTAAGCATGATGAAGTCTAAATCTAGTCCCACTGAGAAGGCTACCTCAGAGCTTGAAACCTCCTCACAGCTATCGTTGACCGAGGTAGAAGTTCTGCCGCCTCAGTCTACCCGCACCAAGATCCGAAAACCGCGAAATTTGCCCCGTACTGAACCCCCACTCTTTACTAATAAGTCTGTAGAGATGATGGCGAGCGGAGCACCCGTCATCTCTGCAACCCAGGCGTTTCTGAAGCCACCTGACTGGAGTGAGTATGGGCAGGATCGGCTTTACTTCCAGAAGCAGTTTGGCAAGGGGCGTTACATTGAGTTCTATGTTCTAAACAAGCAGAAGCACCAGGCTGACTCCATTTCATCCCAGGCTGAGCGGGAGATCCTGGAGCAGTATGGTGTGATGGCAGCTCGTCTTCATGCGGTATTTGCGTCCTATGCGGCGATCCAAAGTGAACCCTGGAAGCAGCCGTTTTACCTGCTGGGGACGGATCTGATTAAAACGCTCAAAGTTCACAACAGCAATAAATTTACGAAGTCACAGAAGCTGAAGGCGATCGCTGACTTAGCGTGGGTTGTGGGTACCTTGGGTGCGGTGATCCACTGGTTTGAAGGGGATATGGATCTCTGTGTGCGGGAGCGGAGTCTTCTGTGGATTGTTAGTGTTCAGGAGTATACTCAGCCGAACGTGGATGGTGAGACTGAGGAACTCCATGAGGTTGTGATCCGCGTGCAGCCAGGATTGTGGACACATAATTTCCTGAACCGAGAAGGCGCACAACAGCAGAAAGCTTTGTATCAATATGGGCTAATCCCTAAAGAGGTTTTTGACATCGATCCTCATCGCCGCAAACTGGCGACCAGTATGGGGTTGTATCTGATCCAAAATAGCCGCGCTCGTCCTAATGGAATTTATACGATCGAAAGTCTGATCGAAAGTGTACTTCCCAGCAATGAAATTGAAAGGGCATTGTCCGATCGCCGCTATGGGTGGAAGTTGAAAGAGTCCGTCGATAATGCGTTGCTGACGCTCAAAGATAGCCTCAAGATTGAGATTGGCTTTGATGATGAAACTTACCCAATTTGGTTAAGGCCCGTCTGGAGTTTGCCAGATGAAATAGCCCTATTGCCCACTAAGGAGCGAAACCAGCAGCTTTTAGGCGCGAAGTGGCTGCCTGATAACTACATCTCCAAGCATTGGTTCCCGGCGAAAATCTCGTTCAAGTTACCCTCACAGATTCAGGAGTGCCTGGATGACCTGGAGGCAAGGCGAACTGAGAAGAGCCATCGGACATCTGCGAGACGACGGGCTATTGAAGCGGATGTTCAGCCTGTACTGGCGATCGCTCAACTCCCTGCATCAGAATTAGCAGGAGCTACTGTTAAAGCCGCACGACAGGCAAAAGGATGGACGCAAGCTCAACTCGCATCCACGATCGGCAAGAGTGTGAGTTGGGTGAAATTGGTAGAGAGCGATCGCCGTCGAGCGGTCGATACTGACCAAAGTTTGCTTCGCCAGGTATTGGATATCCAGTAAATGGAATAAGTAATAGTTACATACCCTGTAACCCTGCTGGGACTCTTTCCAAATAAGGGTTTCAGCTCTTATCTGGCTCTGAAATTGTCATTAAAGGTGACATTGCCATCCCCCACTCGTGACTTGAAATTTCGGAACTCACCGATTGGGTTTAGTTTTATAAATCTGTAACCCTATGTAACCATTGTTAAACAAGGCTTTTTGCTCTTTCTGGCTTCAAAATTCTCCTATAAGCGTGACATCAGCATCCTCTACAAGTGACTTCAGTTGCGTTAACAGAATTCATGGTTACAAGACTAGTAACTTGACTGTAACCATTGCCAGGAGAGCAGTTGGGACTAATTCATTCTCTTTTAGCACCCTATTGTTGTGACATTAGCTTCCCCTAAGCGTGACTTCAATACTGTAGGCGATCGCCCTGTAACCTTCTGTAACCACTTCTAAATGAGACTTTTAGACAGTTTGGGCATCTAATTCTTCCCCTGAATGTGACAACAAGCCCCCCTGCTAGTGACTTGAGCAAACATGAGGGGAGATGCGAACAACTTGGTTACAGGCTTATTTGGCGTAAGAAAGTCTTGCTAGCCACTAAATGTAGGAGTAGTACAGCTTAACTATGTCAATACTGGTGCAAAACTGAGAAGTAACCACTAGATATAAGCGTGATTACTTTGACGTTGGATGTCACTGTAACCTAAACAAGTAACTTTGCTGTAACTATTACCCTGTAAAGTTTCCAGCTATTTTTGTGATGGTTACACATCCCCTAGTTATGACATTAGCCTCCCCTTGTCGTGACTTCCGATCGAGTCTCAAGTCACTGTACCTGTAACCCTGCTGTAACCCCTGCTGGCTCTGTGTTTGAGATCATTTTGGTTACAAATCCTAGAAAGTAACCCCCTTTAGCAGGGACTTTAATTTCCCCTACTTATGACTTTGCTATCCCCTGCTAAAGACTTTAAATACCCCTACTTATGACTTGAGATTTTTCAATGGCTTACCCATCAAGGGTTTTCAGGATCGTTACAAGCCTGATCAGATCAATTAGATCGATCACGGTGTAACCACATGGTTGAGCAAACTGAGGGGCTACGCTTTAAACGCGA
This sequence comes from Crinalium sp., assembly GCA_036703095.1. Taxonomy (GTDB): domain Bacteria; phylum Cyanobacteriota; class Cyanobacteriia; order Elainellales; family Elainellaceae; genus DATNPS01. The sequence goes on from DATNPS010000167.1 coordinate 25,837, forward strand.
AAAATGAATTGTTTCTCGTAGGGATGTACTTGAAGTATCAGCCTACGTTTGAAACCAATGTCAAAAGCGATCGCAATTCGATTCCTTTTGGCATCCATATCCCAGGAGAAAACCCCATGACTTAAAAGTCCCTCAGAACTTTAAAAGCCCCAACTGCTGACACAGATGGAGCTTTCAAGTTCAAACGTTACTTTCATCGCAATAGAGCGTAGTGATGCTAACTAGATACTTTGGCGAGTGACAGTTAGATCCCTAGCTTTGCTGTGCTCATTTTAAGCAAATTCCTTCAGGTGTTGCAAGCCAAAAGCTTCTGCACCCGGTTCTGCCTAAATTACGGCACAACGCTCTATTCCCTATTCCTCAACCAGGTAATTGGTCAGCCTACGTCGAACTGCCAATTGCCCAAGTTTTGTTTGTCTATTTGAGACAGAGCGTTTCATGGTACTCCACAAAAATTTGTGCTTCTTTGTCACCGATGGAGGTGTTGCATGAGCAAACCTCGTCGAGTAGAACCGTTGCCTGGTGATGAATTAGGCAAGCGGCTGTGTCAAACCTTCCCCTATCTCTGGAAAGCGATCGCCAAAACCAACGAGCCAGATAGCAGTTGGAAAACCTTAAATGACTACCCACTGCGTCCAAGGGAACTTTGGCGGTTCTGGCAGGATGCAGCTCAGGTTGTCGGGGTACGATTTGATTCGCTAACCCGCTACGCCATGATTGACTTAGATGTGAAGGGAGCCTATCACCCTAAACAAGATGCCCAAGCATTGTCTGTCATTCGAGCCGCATTAGAAACAATTGGAATAGCCCGAACGTTCCTGACCCAATCCAGTTCAAGTGGTGGACTGCATCTCTGGCTCCCCTTTCCAGAACAAATGCCCACGTTTGGGTTAGCAACTGCAATCCGACAATGTTTGGAAGCCCAGGGGCTGACGGTTGAGCAAGGACAGTTAGAGATCTTCCCCAACTGCAAAGCCTATGCGCGGGAAGGTGAGTTTACCGAGTACCAGGGGCATCGACTTCCCCTACAACCCGCAACAGGTGCTCAGCTTTTGGATGATGACCTCAATCCAATGGTTGGTGGACTGGAACGGTTTTTTGAAATCTGGGATCACTGTGCGGCTGGGCAGGACACCGACCAGGTACGACAGGCGATCGCCCAGGCTCAAAAGAACTGGCGGAAGCGATCGGCACGCCGAGATTCCGCTGTTGTGGAAGCATGGCGTACTGCCCTGGAGTTTGAAATCAGCGAAGGCTGGACTGACCACGGGCAGACGAATCACCTTCTGAAGCAGATTGCCTGCTATGGAGTCGTGTTTCAGCGGCTGAGGGGTGAACACTTAATTGAGTACGTCCAACGTACGGCAACGAACAGTGCTGGATATGCTCAATGGTGTCGTCACCAACATGAAATTGAACTCCGTTGCCGAGTATGGGCACGAGCAGCAGAGGGGTATTATTGGCCGCTTGGCACAGAGGCTACACGCCAGGGCAATATTCACCAAGAAGAGGGAAATGGCGCGATCTCGCCAGGCAATCTCGTCAATCAAGCGCGAGCTGAAGATGCTCAATCCCGGATTACCAATGCATTTAATCGCTTGAAAGAAGCAGGAGAATTAGCTCTATACAAGACAAAAACAGCTCTTGAGAATGCCATCATCAACCTTGCTAAATGCAGCAAACAGACCACTCGCAAATATCTGCACCTCTGGTATCCCGAAGGGGGTGGCCTGGTGCAAGAGGTGTGTACTAACCATACTGACGCAGTTTTAGCCTCATCAGCCTCGGCTCCAGTAGAACCTCAAAAATCGCTAGAATCCTTATCCAATCAGGAAGTACACACTCAGCCCTATATGAAGGGTTTAGCGCCTGCGGCTGATTCTGGGTCGGCTCCTTCTCACATTTTGTCTTCTAGGGGGGGGTATGGGGGGTTATCCACAACCCAAGCACGTGTAATGGCTGGGGAGTTGTCTTTGCAAAACGTTCCTGTAGAAGCTGCTCTGCCTGATTTAGGAAGCAACCTAGAAAAAGCTTCTCACCTCTCTTTCCCTTCAACAGTGCATCCGAACTTCCCCTCTTCTCCCCTGGTGCATTCTCGTCCTAATTTGAAGCCAGCGACTCCAAAAAACAAACCTGCCTCAGCAGTACCTATATCAAAGCAGCAAGATGACTTGAGATACCAATTTGGTCAATTGGCAAACCAAATGGGCTGGTCATTAGATCAGGTAAAGGTATTTATTGGACAAGCGATCGGCAAGACTCTGCAAAATCTGGTGGAAGATGATTGGCTCTTGCTGGTTTACCAGATACGAAACCTTATATCAGCACCGCACGATCGTCCTTCTGGTGACGTGGGGGCTGGCTGAATATGAACCTCCAGGTGTTACTTGGAAGTTCAACTCATCGTTCAAGCTGCTACTTGTTGCTGAACTTGCTTTTGATGGCGCAACAGTTCTACGCGATCGCGTTGCAGCCCAACCTGGCAGTCATCAAAGGTGACAGAATCGGAATCAAGGAAGTGGGCGATCGCTAGCTCAACCACAAATTCTGGTGGCATTTCTTGCTCAACAGCATAATTTCTGATCTCATGCCAGAGTGAGCCTGGAAGTTCATCTAAGACATTGCCAGTCTTAGGAGGGTTTTGCTTGGTGTCAGGAGAAATATAGTCTAGTTCTAGAAAATGAGCGATCGCAAACTGGATCACCGCATCAGGTAATAGGTCTGCTGCATCTGCATAGGCAGTGATCGCCTCCTGCACTCGCTCAGGCAGAGAGGCAAAAATCTGAGATTGGGTATTGAAGTTGGAGGTCAGCATGTATTAATCCTCCTGAGCGATGCGATCGTTATAGGGTGGTCGAACCTGCCGCAGCACGACTTGCTCTAATTGTAATGATAACCTAGCCCAGGGAAAAGACAGCCGGGCAACGGCGATCCGCACGTCATCAGGATCAAGGCGATCAATAAATGCCCAACCCAGAGCCTTGTGACCTCCTCGCAGTCTGGAACGAATATTACCGGATTTGCCAATATATAAAACACCTTGAGTCTGGTGCTTGATCGCGTAGAGACCAGTACAGTTGGGCAACTCCCGGAATTCCCGGCTCAGCACGTGGCACTCCTGAAAAGGGGTTTCTACAAGAACACGCAGTAGACGCGCTGCCTCCTCCCTTAAAGACTCCTGGTCAACCACAGTTTATCCTTTCATAACAAACCGCTCTGGGCGATCCAACAGCCCAAAGCCCTGTAGATTCTATACTACTGGGGTAGTGCTCTTGACGCTGAACTTTCCTCCAGGGACTGCATTGGAAATTAGGGTTTGGCATTCTGCGATCGCCCTCCTACAGTCTTCCAACCTTCGGCACATTCAGACAAGGATCAGAGAATTCTCTGCCCCATCGCGTCAAACGCTTCAACGATGGCTGCCGCCGCTTTACTGGTTGGGTAATCTTCTGCAAACAGCGACCAAATCATGGAATCTCGTTTGCATCCCTCATGATCCTCTACTCGTTGCCGCAATGTTGCCTCATGAGTAAAGCCTAGTTTACGTGGAACCGCTGCACTTCTGAGGTTGGTTGGATCACAGTGAATTTCGACTCGTGCGACCTGATTCACGGTAAACGCCACTTTGGTGAGAGCTGCTGCTGCTTCGGTTGCCAAGCCCTGATTTAAGTGATGAGCGTGAATCCAGTAGCCAATCTCCAGTGCATTATTGCCAATGCCTGTGTGTAGTCCGGTTGCTCCTAACACCTGCGTTTCGTCGAGGTTGAAAATGCCATAGGTGAAGTCCTGCCCCAGGTCGAACTTGCCACGGGTTTGTCTGAGCCAATTGATGCGCTGTTGCAAATCTTTGGGTTCCTCATATGCCCACGGCATCCAGGCTTTGAGATGCTCTAGACTTTGAGCGATCGCCGTAGATAACAGCAATGCATCACTTGGATTCCAACAGCGTACAACCAGTCGTTGAGTGTGGATGCGGTAGGCTGGACTGAGATTTTCGACTGCCATAATAGTGAGAAATTTCGCTGAACCCGTTAAAGTTTGCTACAGCAAATACCCTTCCTAATTCCAAGGCTGATGCAAATTACTGATTTGACTCCTGAGGATACTGCCACCATCGAGCAGGTTGCATTGATCCTGCTGGATTGTTTTGGACACTTACCCAGTGGGTACCCAACACTCGAAGAGGCACTTGAAGAAGTTCATCAGTCCTTTGCGAGCGATCGCATTAGTCGTATTGCCATTGATGAGGCAGGAACGGTGTTGGGTTGGATTGGCGGTATTCAGCAGTACGACGGAAATGTTTGGGAACTGCATCCGCTGATCGTAAAGTCTGACTGTCGCGGACAAGGAATTGGGCGATTATTGGTTGCTGATCTCGAAGTACAGGCAAGACAGCGGGGCGGCGTGACGCTTTGGTTGGGAACGGATGATGAAGAAGGAAAAACGACGCTTTCAGGAATCAACCTCTACCCCAATGTATGGAAGCATATTGCAGCAATTCAGAACCTACGACAGCATCCCTATGAGTTTTACCAGAAATGTGGATTTGTCATTGTCGGGGTGATGCCGGATGCAAATGGATTGGGCAAACCAGATATTTACATGGCAAAACAATTATGAATGTAAGGTTATCAATCCACACCCTCCTCAACCTAGCGAACGCTAATAAAAGTAGTTAATGATGCGTTGCCCTCAATGTTTGCAAACCGTCTCAGAATCAACAAAGCACTATACGTCTAGAACATTACCTGTTTGACTGAATAAAAATTTTGGTACAAAATTTAGGTAGTGAATCTACTCAAAAAGGGATATCTTGAGCTGTGAAGAATGAGCACAAAACTATCAATTTACGAGCATTCCTCAGCAGAACCGCCGATCTCATAGACAATATTTCTGATTTAATTATTTCTTTTCTTCTTATTCTTGGTGTTTGTATTCTTCAATTAAGTGATAGTGATTGGTTTCCTTCATGGATAAAATTTTTAGTATATCTAGTGATATCGATAGTTCTTACTATAGCAGTATTAAAGCTATTTAGACTTGCTATTGGTAGCTTGAAGAAAAAGAAATGGAGAAATCTCTTATTGCCTATTCTTGACACAAAAAGATTCCGCCGTCTTTATAGAAGGGAAATTTCTAATCATAGAAATACAATAGTAAAAGAGAGATTAGAGAAATTTTGCAGTTTACAGATAATAGCGCCTAGCATTAAGGAAGACTTACTTTATCATATTCGTTATCACGAAAAACGCTTGGCATACGTAGATGCAGCGTTCAAAACAATTAAAAATGATTTGAATTCGTTAATAGTAATTACTCTTTTCCCGCTGTTTATGGCTTTTCCAATTGCTAAAAGTCTTACTAAGTTTTTGTTCAATATCAAGGATTCATCATCTTTTGAAGTGGATGCAAATATTCTTATACCATTCCTTCTGGTTAGCTTCTTTCCTTTTCTTGTTTTTGGTTGGGTGAACTTCTCTAGAGGTTGGAAACTTGAGAATAGTTGGAAGGCTATAATTGCTTGTCTAAGCTTTCCCGTTACTATGTTTGCAATCATAATTTACAGATCAGTCTCTATAATTAGAAAAGGCTATCCTTTAGATGAGTTAAGTTATTCTTTGACAGAAGCTACTGTACTAATCATTCTTTTTATCATATTATTTATTCTTTTCTCTGTTTTACCATCCTCTTTTCTGGAGCATAGTTTTCAGGGACAGAAAAAAGCGCTTTATCCTGATTCATTAATCGTAAGTTGGCTTGTAGATACACTTGTTTTAGTAGAGATCCGCTCTACCGATTGGACAGATGTAACGATTAGAAAACAAATCCTATCCAACCTGGAAAAGCTAGCTGTATTGATTCAGCACGATTTGTCTCGAACCCTTCCCAGCGGCGATATTGCAACGGATCTCTGGCAAAGAGAATCAGCGGCACAAAAGGCGGCAGCGGTGCGTTCTCTCAAAAAATGGGTCTGTCACCCCAAAGCGGATACTCGTGAACAACTGATCAAACGTCTGTCCAATGATCTGGTTCATGTTGCTACTGGTAATTGGGATGCATTAGAACGAATAGCTCCTGAAAAGGGAGTGCAGCTGTGGCGAAATTGGATCATCTTTATGTCGCGGTTGCTGTTCAAAGCTTCACTACCGCTACTATTGCTCTGGATATTTCAACAAACCCCCCTTGCTCTCAAAGGAGATCCTGCTCAGTTCGTCACAATTGGCGTTTTTATCTTGGCAGCCCTAACCCTTCTTATGGAACTCGATCCGAACTTTGGTTCAAGGATTGCAACCCTCAAAGATATTACCCAACTCTTATCCGTACCTGGGAGAGATAGAAAAAATTAAGTGGTTAAGGGTTAAAAGGTTCAGATATGTAACGGTTTATGAATGAGCTAATTTTGGCGGTGTTCTAGACGTAGAATGGCTTTCCAGAGATTGCTGCTAAAAATTGTGTCACCGCTTGGCGCTGGCTGCTGAAGTTCCTTTGATCCAAAACGTATTACTATAAAACTCCTCGCCCTGTTCTAGCTCAAACTCACCGAGCAGTACACCCAACCAAATCTCGACTCTTGCCATTCCCAAACTTTGGCACAAATGGGCAAAGGAGGTGCAGTGGTTCGGTATTGCGATTAACCATTGGGCGATCGCCTCAATCCACCGGGACACATCTTCATCGTAGGCGATCTGCAATACCTGCTGTTTCCGTTCCTCCTCAAGGGCTGCCTCCGACTCCAACTGGTCTACCATTGCCAGCAAAGCTGCTTTGTCAACCGCCGCAACGACGGACCCCTCTTCTGTTTCGGCAGACTTGACTCGTTTTGTACGAGACTTGCGCGGGGGAGTTGGTTCCATTAAGTCACTCAAATCCACCGACATCGTCTGACGCACGAGATCCGTAAAAAAGCCCTGCTGCACGATTGGATCACGGTAGGCTTCTTCCCACTCCGTCATCAATACAGTTGCTCGTGCTGCACACAGTTCAGCAATCTGAAGTAGAGCTTCCCCAGCAAACTGAAGCCGCGCAGCCTCCGGGAGTTGAGCAGCTGTGACTTCCATCGTATCTAGGATTTGCACCACCTCAACCGTTTCCGGCATCTGCTGTGCCCGTCGCAATTCCTCCCAAAGATTCAGTTCCAGCTGTTCTCCCTTCATCAGTGCCCTCCCGTCTGCACAAACTGAAGATGCTCAGCATGGTAGGAGCAAGGACGGATTGGGCACTGAGAAACGGAGTGTTGTTCTTCGCGGGCAAACCGTTCAAAACCACTCCGCCGACCATTTCCATAGTGCTGGTAGAGGGCATCCAATAATTGTCGGGCGTACTCCTTAACCAGACGGGGCGGTAGCCCGAAGGTATGTTGGGGTTGCGTCATCGCCACTGGCTTTTCTCCCAACCATAGTTCGGCACACATGGCATGAATAACAACCTCATCACTCGGGTGGCGGGGTTGATCCACATAGGTATGCAGCACCACATAGGGAATTTGAGGGATGGGGACAGTTATTGCTTCGATCGCCGTTTTTCGTTGGGCCAAACGACCTCGCCCTTTCCGGTAATAGGAGCGGCGGCTCCGACAGGTTTCCTCGCGCCAGCAGCCATCCCCACCTGCTTCAGCATCATGCAGCTTACGGGCCTCCTCCGGAGTCAACAAAGAGCATGCCCAGCATTTTTCATTCGTTCGCCGCCCCATGGCTAACCTCACCCACCGCCCTAAATTATCGCCTAAATGCCGATGATTCCAAAAATAGTGTTAATATTCTTACAATATTCAGATAGAGATAAGTGAAGTTATCTCTATCTGAAATCCATCCAACTTTTTCCTCGACGATGACTTCATCACCTTCTGATCCTGTTTTGCCGATCGTGATTGTGTCCATTGAGGGTGGCAAGCAGGAGGAACCTCGACAACTGGAACCCCCAGATCTCCGTCACTGGCAGATTGAGGAGTTTCTGCGACAGACGGGGAAATCGGACAATACCCAGCGGGTTTACCGGGGGCAGTTGGTGAGGTTTGCCGCTTGGTGCGATAAGTCCTGGCTCGATGTGACGCCCAGTGATATTGGTAAGTACCGACGAGAGTTGAAATCCAAGGGGCTGAAGGCAACTTCGGTCAACCATGCACTCAATACGCTGAAGGCATTTTACGGGTGGTTGCGCCGGAGCAATGGGTATCCCATGAACAAGCCGTTGCCGACGGATGCGATCGACCTGGAACGCCAACCAGAGCCGGAGGCTGATCATATTGATGCAGATGATCTGGCTCAGATTTGGCAGATCCTGGAGTTCGAGGAGAAGACAGCGGTTCGTGACCGCGCCATTATTGCAGTTCTCAGTCATGGACTACGTGCGTCAGAGGCATCAAATCTAAATGTGGAACACTGGAACGGCAAGATTTTGAAGGTGCATCGTTCTAAAGGGCAGAACGTGAGTGAGGTGCCGTTGAATCGGGAAGCGAGACAGTACCTGGACGCCTATCTGGAGTGGCGACAGCAGCAGGGCGGAATGTTTGAACCCCTACCGGAAAGTCCCATGTTTCTGGCGCAAGACCCGAAGAGTGCCGGGAAACGGTTGGGCTACAAAGGCTTACATCGAATGGTGAAAAAACTAGGGAAGCTTGCTGGGATGGACGACATTAAACCGCATCGGTTCCGGCATACGTTTGGAACGGAAGTGACCCGTCGAGGGGTTGATCCGCTGTTCGGGAAAGAGTTAATGGGGATTAAAAGTGATCGCGTCTTCCAGCGGTACACCAAAGGGGTGTTTAAGCAGGCGGCGGCTGAGGCGTATCTCAAGGCGATCGGTGAAGATGGCGAGGACTTGTAGATCAGATTCTGATACGATATGCGATTCATACGTTAAATCACTTGCAGAGTGAAGATTTATAGCTGAAGTGGTTCGTTCGATGTCTGACTCCATGCAGCTTTTGCCATCAGAAGTGCTTTCCGCGCATCAGAATCAGTCTCATGTTCAAGGAATTCATTCAGAGCCTCCTCACCCGCATGAGCAGCCCAAACACCCAACGCTTTTGCTGCTGCTGCCCGTACTTTTGCTGAAGCATCATTCAGCAAGGCAAGAAGCTGGCGAAGTAATTCAACGATCGGATTTTCTGTACCATTCTGAAGACTCTTTTGGATATATTCGGCATTGTGATCGATCGTCTGCTTCACGGCTGAGATGGCAACAACCTGTACATTTTCGTCAGGGTCGTTGAGGAGCCGCCGCTCTATATCGATGCTTCCATAGAGAGGGCTGAAATACAGGGGATTGGTGGAAGTTTTGGCAGCTTCTAGGGCAAAGAGCCGCAGTTGAGGGTCGGTTGAATTGGCAAGGGCATTGAGGATGGGTCGGCTGTTTTCTCTGAGCTGGATGAGTAACTGTTTGGATCGACCGTTCCTGATCCGAACGGGATCAGAAAGTGCCTCTACGCAGCAGTCAATTTCTGCACCAAAGGGTCCATCAGGTCTGAATAAACTGTCAAGTTCATTGGCTGCATCCGAGGCATAGGAACGCATGTAGTTAGACATCTCGCCCTCGTGGAGATATTCTTCCTCGCAGTCAAGCGCGGTCCGAAGGTAAGAACGGATGCGAGAAAGGTGGACCTCGTCCAAGCTTCTTTTTCTCCTTTGCTCCTCGCGAAAATCTTGACCCAGTGCTTGTCGAACGACGCTCACGCGCAAGGCAGCTCTGGTACTGTCTCCATACAGTGCATAGAAGCTTCTGGTGGTCGGCACAAGGTCCGTTAACCGCTTGCCATACTTCTGTTTAAGGATGGCGGCAATTTCCTCAAAGCGATCGTAAACTTCCCAACCCGTCTTTTCCTCCCAGACAATTGAGTCTCGATGACGAATGATGCTGTCGGCTTCAATCTGATCCCATTCCAGGTGCAGCATTTCGCCCTCCAAATCCGGCAATTGACTGGGGGATGAGAGCCGTACGGCTTCAGGTTCTCTTGGCGCATCTTTCAGTGGAGAACAAAATAGCTTGTGGGTTGTGGTGGCTGCCTGAATCGCCATCTCGGCATCAAACAACTTGCGCGCCAATATTTCAGACCACAAAGCACGTCCGCCCGCTGCTTCGGTTGGGATGACATAACTCTCAGGTCGTTCGTCCGTGAACAGATAGATTTCATCAGACTCCATCCAATCCCCCGTCTTGAAGCAGACCTGGATGATGCGCTCCCATGAAATTATTTCTTCCCAGGCGATGCCATTCGGTGGACTCACCTGCAATGAGATCGCCCTGTCATCAAAGCTAACAGAATACCATTCACGTAAAGGGACACTTGGAAGTTCTTCCATAACAGTCAAGCCTGATAGAAAAGTAACGTTGGATTCAGCGCCTGATCAGAAATAGCAGCCAATGCCAGAGCCACCCGAATATCTCTGGGAGTGTGATTTCCTTGGGGGTTGCCCCTGTGCTTCGCTCTGCCCCTACGACATGCTGAAGATGCAGTTCTGTGGCAATTCCAGCTGGCACATTTGCCGCCATTGGCAGTGGGGAACGCTTACCCAGCAGCAGGTGATCAATCAGAAACATCAACAATTTCTCATCGTAGCGATCGTCAACCCATGTGTATTGGCTTGGGTCGCGATTGACCGAGGCACGACTGATGGCATAGGTTGAGTTCTCTCTGGTGAGGCTCAATTGATAGATGCAATACCCCGTCCAACTGCGATGCACGTAAAGAACATCTGCTTCCAGAAAAATGAACCACTTATCTTCCATCCGGTCTGGAATCAAGCCATTACAGAGACGCTCATACTCCGGCTCAGTGAATTTTCGCTGGAGAGAAAGGGTCGAGCGTTGGACGGGCAAAGTCTGAAGATTCGACCAGGACTGGCGAGTGGCGGACATGTGATTCGCCCTGTTTCTATACTTTTGTCACTCCGGATGGACTTCTAACGACTCCAAGGATGGCTCTTGACCCTGTGCAATAGCTCGCACCGCCGCGATCTGCCAATCAACAGCCGCCGTGTGATCGCTTTCAGGGGCGGCCCTAGCCGCGTATTGCGCCGCCGTGTCTAGTTCGCCCTCAAGCGCCCAGACCGGAAACAGGAAGTACTCCGGGTAATCGGAGTATCGCACACCTCCATCCCAGCACTCGCCCGCCCCCCACATGTAAGCGTTGTGAGCCACCTCTGCTGTCGGGTTTTTCAACCACTTAGCCGCCTCATCGCAGCCATAACGGTGCCCATCATCGAGATCTTCCGGTGGGAAAGCCTGGCTTACGTAGTGGATCGTCTGTCGCACCAAAGCTTGCCGAAGCTGGATCTGCTGTTCCTCATTTAGTTGGGATACCAGCGGTTCTAGCTGGCTCAGTTTAGGCATCTCGTTGAGTGGCTCGTTCATCGATCCTCGGTTTTGCTGCAAGAGGAGGTGCTGGCAAGGAAGCAGTTCCGCCTGCCTAATAATCCCCTTCACCCGCTACTAGTCAGTTTTCGGACTCCATCAACTAATTTGATACGCTCAGTCTGTAACGAGACTATTGGACGAGCACCTGTTGCGCGCGCTGTAACGGCTAGTTCGATTGCCCACTACACTTCAACAAAGTACTTTTGTAAGGACTCCAAATAAAGAACTGCATCCGCAGACTGAAAGAGTTCTTGTGCCATACAAAGCCCTCGCCTGAGCCAAGCGATCTGGCTGGGATGATCTTCGTAGATTGGGTTGAAAGCATAAAACCGAGCACTCCTTTCGGTGGATTGAATCCGATACCCGGCGAGGATGCCATCCCGACTATTAGTATTGACATTCGGGAGTTCCCAGGGCTTGGCTACTAAGGCTGCTGTTGAGAATGCGTCCATCATTTCTGGGGCAACAGGTTGAATGTCTTGCCAGCAACCTGCTTTCCCCTCCTTGGGAACTGGGCTAAATAATAATGCCAAATACGCTGTTGTGCCGCTCACCGACTGCTCAAGGACGAGCGTGCTAGGAGAGTGGAACGTGGGCGAGAAGACAAATTGATGTAAAGTATCACCTACATTGAGCGGTCGGGCGGGATCGAACCCAAGGTGTCCGTTGAGCAGCGTCTCGATGTCAATGAGATGATCGCCGAGTGAATGCATAATGAGTTCAAGCGTCTTCATTTGGATGGGTTGGCATAGGGTGAGTGATGTTCACGCCCTACCATTCCCGGTAAGGCAACCCGCCGATATTCTTGCTGGCAGGGAAAGGGGCGATCGATCAACCAGTGTTCGTTTTGTTGAGCCTTTAATCGAGAAATTTGGCTCCCTCGCGTCTCAAACTGCCCATGCATACAAATGTCTCCCTGGTGATCTCGCAGAATTGATTTTGCTGTCTCTACCGTGAACTTGCCTTGGTGCATCTGACAAAGCGATCGCACCCGTCCTTCTCGGGAGTAAGGGGACAAGGGATCTTCGACTCCACCATCCAAAAAGAGTTTAGTAAAATCAAAATCGGACTCACCCTTGCATCGTCCTTGAGCAACTGCATCACGAACCACATCGGGATGGCGCAAATCTCCAGCACTTCTGATGCTGAGGTTGTTGGAAATCGATCGCGTCCCTTGTGTTACTCGCTCAGCTACCCAGTATTTCCCAGTAGTTTCTAAAACCCAGGCTTCTTTGCGATCGGCAATGAGGAAAGAGTTGTGGTAGGTGAAGGAGAAATGCTCTGCACAATTGCCACCCTGCCCATACTGTTCCAACAAATCAACGATCACTTGTAGGGCAGCAAAGGCAGTTTCTCCTCGTTCCAGTCCAAGTCGGACTAAATCCATCCCCAGTAGCCCAGTGGATTGGTAAGGCTGGGTTGTCCAAACTGCCTCATTGCCAAGCACAACACCACACTCATTGGCTCCCATCTCGGCTCCCCACATCCATCTGGGCTTGGAAAGAATGACCCCATAGGTGTGTTTGACCTGGGAAATCTGGATGTATGTGCATTGGGCCTTCTGCCCTGGAGCATAGGTTTGAGCCGGGAAGGTCACCACATCCTGGATCTCACATTCAGGGCGATCGCTATTCTTGCCAAAGATAACGGAGCCATCGAGGGTTGCATCTGGCAGGGCAACAAAGGTATCGCACATGAGAAGTTCACTCTACTGGAATGCCACTATTTTACGGAGCATCCAGGATGGGGAACACCAGGAGAGGATCGATGGCGGCGATCGCATCACTCATCCGCTGCTCATGGGCACCTTTCACTGTGATGTACCGTTTGCCCTTCTGCTTGAGTACCTCAACGAACCACTGGTGCATCTCTAACCGAATATGCTCACCTTCGCGGGTGCCATCCTGCACAAAAGCAAAATCAGGAGCGGTCAGAATATACAGGTCGTAGTGACGAGAGTCGGCAACTTGTTCCACCACTTTGGAATAAGTGCCGGTGTATCGTCTGTGCCAAACATGAGTTGCGAGTGAATCGGTATCACAAATGAGCAAGCGATTTGCCCGCATCGCCAGGTCATCTTCCCAGTTCGCCTGCCCTTTGGCAATCTGAACAAACTCGTAGGTATCCCACTGCTCTGACCCAGGAGTGTAACGTCGTCCTTCCCAATACCATCGCCCATATTCGGGCACCCACACCGTTTGGTAGTGCTGTGCCAGAGACTGAGCTAGGGTTGTTGTACCACTAGATTCTACGCCGACAACACAAATTCGTTTGGCAAAGTACGCTTTGGCAGGGGGAGTTAACATCTGCCAATGAGCCGAGAGATCCTGCCGTAATTGAGTTCCTGAAATTGGAAAGTGTTGGCGCTGGGAGTCGATCGCTCGATGTTCTGCACCCATCAACGCTGCCCAGGGTTCGCCATAAGCTTCAGAGGTAAAGACGAAATTGGGTTGTCGTCCCTGTAAAACGGTTAATGCTCGCTCTGCCCAAGGTTCTGGTGCATCTGGAATATCTTCCAGCACTTCGATCACTTCGACATCGGGGTGCAGAAAACGAATCCAGTTGGCGCGAACCGTACCAGGGATCGTTTGGGTCGGTTTGTACCCAACCAACACCACGAGATGATCGACCTGTGCTTTTGCCTGTTCAAGCAGATAGTGATGCCCCAGGTGGAACGGATAAAACTTCCCAATCGTAATACCCAACTTCATCCTACTGCTCAATTGCCTTCAACTGTTGTTCGCGATCGATGCGTTGGAAGTTCCTCAACCCACCCAATGCCATCAATCCGAAAACGGCATAGAGAATGCTGGTTAAATACAGGTGGCGGGAAGCGTAGAGCGGCACATAAATCACGTCCACCGTAATCCACAAATACCAGCTTTCCACCAGACGACCCATGAGATAGAGGTGGGCAACCAGACTCATGACTGTCGTAAGGGCATCCCAGAAAGGGGCAGCTCCTCGAATGGCAATCAGGAATGACCGCAAGGCGAATACACTGGCGATCGCCAAAATAGCCGTCAGGATCACCCCTTTCTTGGAAATATGACCCACAGGTTTCTCAGTATGGTTCTGCCCACCCCGTAACCAGATGTAGATAGCTTGCAAACTGGTGATGAAGTAAAACGCTTGTAGCCCCACCTCTGCGTACAGTTTTGCCTGATAGAAGACAATGCCGTACAAGGCTGTTCCGATCAACCCAATCCACCATCCGAGGGGATTGTTCTTTGCCAGTAACCAGACACTCCAGGCGTAGGTCACAACCGCAACGGTTTCCAGCACACTCAGTTCGATCGGAATTACCCTTTGAAAGGGCATGAGAAGAAGCAGGATACTGGCGATGATACCGATAGTGGATTGAAACCGGGCAGATTGAACCATAGGGGAGGTACAGGAAGCATAAGAACTTCTACCAATGGACAGTAGCCTACCTCAATTTCAAGCAATCCAATAGAAATAGCTCTCATTCTGTTTTGCCTGTGGAAACTTTGATTCAGGTTGCTCCCAACGTAGCGGCAGTGCTTTTGCTGCTGCTGGGTGGAGCTGCATTGCTCTTTCCGAAAACCATGGCTGCCTTTGTTGGTCTTGCTCCGATCGCCCCGATCGGTATTTCTGAGATTCGCTCAACACTCGGTAGTTTCTTCCTGGGGCTGGGAGCTACCTGCCTTTGGTTGCAGTCTACGGATGCTTTTACGGTCTTGGGTGTGGCTTCTTTGGGAGCGGCGATCGTGCGATTGTTATCCAGCGCCTTTGACCGCAGCATCACGATCAAAAATATTGGTGGTGTGGTGGCAGAAGCCTTTCTGGGTGCTCTGTTTCTGCTGAGTTGGATCTGGCAGGGCTAATTTGAGGACAACACGGACGGACAGTTGCGGTGTGATGAAAGCCAAGGCAGACGGACTGTGGCATCGGATGCAAGCGATCGCCTTATTAGCTATCACTAGAAATTGCAATGAAGTATCCATGTGATGCACGATTAGGGGAGACCCGCAGCCCCGAAGAATGATATGGAACCCGCTCTGCTTCACTCCTCCGATCCAGTTTCTTATACTGCCCGAATTGTTGCAGCTAAGCGGGCGATCGAGCAGCTCCACTCTGCTCCCCTGTTTCAAGATCCCTATGCAGCTGTTCTGGCAGGAGATGAAGTCGATGCCTTGCTGTCTCGATGGAAAAAGGTTGCCCAAGCTCAAGCCGTTCCGTTAGAGCAAGTAATTACCAAACGAACTCGCTACATTGCGGTTCGCACAAAATTTATGGATGACCTCCTCAACTCGACACTGGCTGAGTACAAGCAAGTGGTTATCCTGGGAGCGGGACTCGACACACGATCGTATCGGCTGGCATGGGCACCCGGCACGATCCTGTATGAAGTGGATTGCCCGGAGGTTTTGCAGTACAAAGCCCAAGTTTTACAAGACGTTACCCCAGCTTGTATCTATCGACCTGTCTCTGGAGATCTGGCTGCTCCAGATGCGAAATGGGCGACAGCCATCCTCGATGCTGGGTATCAAACTACAGTGCCAACCATTTGGTTAGTAGAAGGAGTCGTTATGTATTTGCAGGAGCAAGAAGTACACCTGCTACTCCAGACCATCTCCCACTTAAGCGTTGCTGGGAGTGTTTTAGGTATGGATGGAGTCAAAGTCGGATCAATTTTGGCTGGGCAGCGAGCGCGAAAAGCCGATCGAGGTAGAGTTGTACGGCATTGGCAGTTCGGTCACGATGATCCAAAACAACTGCTGGCAGGATATGGGTGGGGCGCGGAAGTGTTTGAGCCGCAAGACATTGAAGCAGGATATGGCAGGTATCCCAAGTCTTTACCGATTGGCATTGAAACAGCAGACCAGGATGATGGTCGAGGGGTATGGCTGGTTAATGCTGTGAAAGTTTAATCGAATAGAGTGAACTCGGCACTAGATTTTGAGCTATTGATCCACAAGGCGCTATTGTTCCCGGTTGATTTCTAATTCAGGAACAACTGTCTTCAATTACATTCCGGGCTACTTCAGCACTCGTGGGCTTATGAGGTAATTTACCAACGCTGCGTTGGTAAATTACCTCATCCAGATACAGCTTTGGACAAACCCCAGTAAAGGCAAGACCTTCACAGCGGGGGGCTGATATTTTTTTGCTGTCTAGCGCCCCATTTACTCATGTCTTAAATGCCCCAGTTCTCCTACCGTTTTGCGATCGAAGCCTCGGCTTGTCATGAGAAGAAGCCTAGTTGTTGTCCAATGAGGTGAGCAGTTCTAGTTTGAGGAGTTTAGGTATTACTCGGTTAGTCTACTCTGCCAAGATTGCCTCAATTTCTGCAAGTTTTTGCTGAAGGATTTGTCGCAGTTCTACGAGCTGTTCCTGGTTCGTAGTTTTCATAACATCAGGTGAGAGTTTTTCAAGCCCCTTTGCAGCGATCGCAATCTCTTTTGATTCAACGGGTGTGGGATTTAGATACTTTGCTTTAACCTGAGCTACTAGTTCACGAGTTTTCGCAACGGTTAAATCCTGCTCAATCACCGCTTGAGTCGCAGCAAGACGTTCTTTTGTCGCCTGACGTTCTGCTATTTTCAAAGTTTTAGCGGATAGACTGGCTAACGCCAAAGCATGAGCACCTTTCAACCCCTGTTCCCGAATTGCTTTCTTCAGGTCAGGAGGCAAAGCCAACATTGAGAGTAGATTTGCCTTCACTGAGGCTGGATTTAGACCTAGATCGAGCAAAGAGAGTAGAAGCGCTGTCTCAGTTTCACTGATGTCTAACTGCTGTAATCCCTTCTGTTGCTCTTCGGGCGTAACAGCTACTAGAGAAGTGAGTTGGTTGATCTGTTGTCCACGTTCTAAACGGCGAAGCACTGTAGATAATACCGTCGAAATTTCCTCGGCTGTAATGCCAGTTGAATCTGCAACCTCTTTGACGATCGCCTCTGCTTTATCCAGTGGATTGAGATCCTCGTGATGAATGAATGTCAGCAAAGCTTTACGATGCAAATCCTTGGGCATCGGTGCAGTTACCGCTTGCAGAGTTTTCCAACCCAGCGATTTAGCCGCTTCCCAACGACGTTGTCCGTCCCAAAGCAGATATCGCTCGCCCTGTGGGATCACAATTAATGGTGTGATTTGTCCGTCTTTCTCTAAACTCCGAGCGATCGTCTGAATGCTTTCGCTTGTGATAGTTTGTCGAGGTTGATGCGGGTTGGGGTAGATTAGCTCTACTTCTACTGAAAGCTCTCCAGATTGAGCTTTCAGTTGCTCCCGCAGAACTTCTAATTGCGCTTCTAAATCAGGAGATTGAGCAGCTCGAAGTTGTTCTACCTCCGCTTGAAGCTCTGCGATTCGTTGAGCCTGTTCGGTTGCTTGGTAGGCTCCTGTAAAACGTTGACTGATAGCAGGAATTCGCGCCATTATTACTTTCCTTTGCGAACAAGTGAGGAGAGATCTTTTGCGAGTGCTTCAAAATCCTTATTGGCAGGATGTGCCGGACGATATTTTTGTAGTGGCAATCCATTGGCACTTGCATTCTTAAACTCGGACGAATCTCGAATGTGAGGATAGAGCTTAATCCCTAACTGACCCGCGACTTCTGGCAGTTGCTGTAAATACTGCCGATGAATCGCACGACTGTTGTCGTACAAACTAGGAACCAGTCCAAGAATGGGTGGACGAGGGTCAAGTTGGAGGTCATCGGAGATGGCGATCGCCCACTGCACTAAATCAGCAACTCCCGACACAGACTTCATCTCAAGTTGAATCGGAACGAGTAGCCCCGTGCTGGCTGCGATCGCATTTTCACAGATCATTCCTAAGGTGGCGGGACAATCTAGAATCACAACATCATGAGGCAGCGGATGGCTGTGGAGCCGATCTGCCAGAGTGTACTCCCCTCTTCTGCGAATCACCAAATCATCAGAAATTTGCGATAGGGTTGGGTGTCCCTGGCAAACTTCAATCTTAGGAGCATCCCAAGCTGGAACAAGTGGCCACTTACCGTCAAAGTCCTTTAACAGTACTCTGACAACACTGTTTTCAGCTTCTACGGACGGCAACCCACAGAACACGTCCAGAGCACGCTGGGGATCGAGATCAATCAGTGCTACGGAGCAACCCCGTTTGAAAAGGTCGTAGGCTAGATGGACTGCTAGCGTTGTTTTTCCAACCCCACCTGCATTGGCAAGGATTCCTACAACAATTTGATGTGATTGTTGCTTTGGCATAAGTCAATATTTTTTATGTCGTATTTCATCATACGACGTTTAACTTGCCCAATTGTACTGTGGTATTTCAAAATACGACAGATGAATTTATAAAATATGGATCGTTAGTCTCGTCATGCCCAAGCAATCTTCCCTGTTTCCCGATAATTACGATGATTTCTTCCGTCATTTGAAGGAAAGGATTCGCTCTACTCAGATTAAAGCAGCATTAGCAGTTAATCAGGAATTAGTGCTTCTCTACTGGCAGATTGGGCGGGAAATTCTTCAACGCCAGAAGGAGGAGGGCTGGGGAGCAAAGGTAATCGATCGCTTAGCCCGTGATCTCAAAATAGAGTTCCCTGAGATGACCGGCTTCTCCCCTCGGAACCTCAACTATATGCGATCGTTTGCTGAGGCTTATTCTGACGAAGTAATTCTGCACCAACTTGGTGCAAAAATTCCCTGGAAGCATAACTGCGTGATTCTGGATAAGGTGAAAGACCCGGAGCAACGGATCTGGTATATGCAAAAGACGCTTGAAAATAGCTGGAGTCGCAATGTTTTGGTTCATCAGATTGACACGGCTCTATACGATCGCCAGGGTGGTGCATTAACTAACTTTCAAGAGGTGCTCCCGGCACCTCAATCTGATCTTGCTCAAAGCCTGCTTAAATCGGAGTATAACCTTGAGTTTTTGGGGCTACATGAGAAGGCGTTGGAACGTGACTTAGAGCGTGCCCTAGTTGAGCGGATGCAGAAATTTTTGCTTGAACTGGGGGTTGGGTTTGCTTTTGTAGGTAGCCAGTATCGACTGGAGGTTGAAGGGGATGAGTTTTTCGTTGATCTTCTCTTTTACCACCTTGGACTCAGTTGCTTCGTCGTGATCGAGTTGAAGACAACAGATTTCAAGCCTGAGTATTCAGGGCAGATCAATTTCTACGTCAACGTGATTGACGAAAAATTGCGTCGCCAGCACGATAACCCAACGATCGGGATTATCCTTTGTCGTTCTAAGAAAAAGTCTGTTGTAGAGTACGCCCTGCGTGGCATGAGTCAGCCAATCAGCGTGTCTACCTACCGCACTACTGCTGCGCTCCCTGATGAATTTAAGGAGAAACTTCCATCCATCGAAGACTTACAGCATGAAATTGAGACTGTAGCTGCTGTAGTGGAAGCAGACGAATTGAGAAAAGAAGCAACTTAGCTTCAGTAGCGGGTTCGGTTACTCTACTACAGGAAGCAGTGGACTAGGGTTACCGCAATAAGTAATTAAGACCTGCTTCTTTGCACGGGTTGCTGCAACATGGAGTAGGCATCGCTCTCCATCAACGAAACGGTCTTGAGATGCTTCATCTGCACAATGCTCTAGCCCTGCCTTAAGAGGGATAGTGTCTGCATTTAAAGAAGGGAGAATCACATAGTTGAATTGCAGTCCTTTAACGCGGTGCATTGTGCTGATCCTGATGCCATCTTCCAGGGGGTTATCAGGTTGATTGCGCCGAATACGTTTGACTGGAAATTCCATGTTCTTCAGGGCAGTTTCGTACTGTTCCAGCAAAGGAGCCGTGCGGAACACTAGACAAGTTCCAGAGAGGGTTCGCTCTGTGGAGTAAATGCTAGACAGAAGCTGTTTCAGATAGGAAAGCTCATCATCAAATCGGGTAAAACCTTTGATGATGGGTTCATCTCCATGCATGAGCGATCGATAATCTTTTAGGGAGTCAGAGCCTCCGTCTAAGTTATCAACACTCATTCCTTGCAAAACTTTGGTTGCCCATTGACGGATTTCATCTGTCGTACGGTAATTCAAACGGAGCTTTCTGGATCGTCCTTGAATATTGATCCCACAACGGCTGAGGGTGGCAACTTTGCCGTAGATTCTTTGGTGAGGATCACCGACGATAAACAAGTCATTATGGGCTGGCGCTCCTACGATCGCCCTTAATAGGGTAAACGCCGCCTCACTCATATCTTGTGCTTCATCAACAATGACAGCCCGAAATGGTAAAGATGCCGCTCCTTTGGCTGCAATAATTTGGGCTGCATCCCGCATCGCATCTTCGGGTTCGCGCAGTCCTTTTTCTCGTAGCAGGTTCCGGTATTCTTCAAACACACTCCAAATCATCTGACGCTGAGGGCGACTGAGGCGAGTTCCTCGACCAGTACGACGAGCCACTAAATAGTCTCGTAGGGTCTGACATCCCTGATCAAGAACAACGGTCTGCCATTCTTCTTGATAGAAGCTTAAGGGCAATCCAAGCTCAACCGGCACAGTCGTGTATGCTTGCTTCCACAGGTCATCTGTTTCATCGCTGTAAAGAATACGGGTTTCGACACCCTCCTGCCGAAGAAATTCTGCAACCCAAGCATCCAGGTTGATGACTCGAATGCGTCGCATTTGATCTGTTGAACAGATGAATTTGAGGTTCGCTTCGATATCTACGGCTAAATTGCGGGTAAAGGTGGTAAATAGAATGCGATCGTTTGGGTCAGTAAAGCGATTTTGAACGAGCCACTTTGCACGATGCATCGCAACCACCGTTTTGCCTGTACCAGCACCACCGAGAACGCGCACTGCTCCATTCCAATCTCGCTCGACAAGCTTGCGTTGCGTAGGATGCAGAAATACCCGCCACTTTTCGAGGGGAGCCGCCAACATCTCTTCCAGTTCTGTGTCGTCAGTGATCACCATGAAGCGGCTGAGGCTGTCATCGTTTTGCAGCGCCTTTTCTAGATCCTCGGTATCAACAGGTTGAACGGCTTTAGACTTCTCTAGCTGTTGCAATACATCACCCAGTTCATACCCTGCTGCTAGCATCAGTAGCGCGTCACTTGCCTCACGGGGTAGGTGGGGTAATAGCTGTTCAACCGCTTCATCTGTTTTGATCTGTCGTACAGCGGGAAGCAAGATTTCTGGAACACCAAGCTTCATTAACTGTTTGTCTTCGATAGAGTCAAATTTTCCTGTCTGTTGAGGTTGCTCTTGATTAATTCGTTCTAACCGTTCAGTAGTAACCTCTACGTCTTCAATATCAATAATCTGTAAAGCACCGGATACCTCATTGATGCGGCAAACCTTACGTCGCGCCCAAGTGTAAGCATCATCATGCTTATCTACCCACAATAGGATATAGACGTTGCCAGAATCTGGTTTTAGGACGATCGCTCGATGTGCCTGGTCTACTCGTACTGATTTCATCCGCTTGTCACGGCTATCGCGAATTGACTCGTAATTTAAGCCAGGACGGGTTGGGTCTTGACGAAAGCGATTGATAAATTCTGAGACTTTGCTTTGGGCATTTCGGGGCAAACGGCTATAAGCATCAAAAAAGTCGTCGGAGATTGCAAGCCGGAACGTATTTTGTAGCGCCATTTATACCCCTCCTTTCAGCGTCATGCCAATATCATCTATTGATTGTAGAAATTGCTCGATGTCCCAGGCTTTCCATCCTACTTCCGTAAACGTGACCTGATCCGATTCCATTAGGGTAACGGCAATGCGATGTTCAATCCACGCTAGCTCTGCCATTGCAACGACTTGATTGCGATCGCCCATGAGTTCATATCCTGCTTCTGGAATTGTCCAACGGTCCTGACGCATTTGCTCTAGGGCTGGTAGCAGTCGATCGTCAACCATTAACTGACTCAACTGGTGCCATGCTTCATCTTCTCCGTTAGTTTGTTCAAGTGGATAGCTTGTCACTTTGGGCAGCAAGGTTCTTGCTTGATCCACGCCTGATGTCGTGACTGCGTAGCAGTGGGAGAGAAACTGATAAAAATTAAGCAACCGCAATGCTTCAATCCAATTACTGCGAAGGAGCGATCGCTCGACCTGCGGAGTATCATCCAGTCGCAGCAGTACGAAGCTACCTGTTGGATCATGGGGATGCCGTTGGATATCTACCGCATTCCAAAGAGTCAGGATCGGAGATACGCTGATTTCTGTCCCAACCCATTTATTGGGTGGATCCCAGTAATTGATTGCATCCTGATTAGTATAGAAGGTTGCCTTTTCCACCCATTGATTTTGTGAAATGGATGGGTTGGACTTCGCTTGAACAGCAGTTCTCAGCAATGCCCAACGCTGTCTCTCCTCGGCATTGGGGTTGAACAGGTAAAGCATCAGCCATTCAAAACTATCCAACTCTTCCATTGGACGCAGAGGAAGGCATTGATATTGTTGGTAAACCTGCTGCATCACCGCATGAGGCAGTGAGCAAGCCAAACCGTTTGGGCGGTTAACGGGATGATCAGGGTCTATCTGAGCAGTTACGTCATCCCAGGTCAGAGACCAGCACCAGAACTGCCCACTACGCAGGATAGCAAGCCGTTGCTGAAAATCTTCACTGAGACGCTCCTGGTGATACTCCCAACCATCTGTGAAGATGACAATGGGACGGCTGGGAATACGGCTAGAGGCTGGACGAATCACGAAGTCGGCACGGGACGGGATCTCCACACCGTCCTGAGCAGTAAGTAATACCTGCATCTCGATCGTCCAGGACACATCACCGACTTTCAGGTAATAGCCTGTTCGCCCATTGACAATTTCCTTACGGAGAATAGGGGATGATCCTTCATAAACCTTTCCGCTGTAGCGGCGAATGGCTTCAATAAAGCGTCGCTCCAATTCACTTTCGAAATTGCTGTTGAGCTGAATGGCGGATAACCCTTCTGATGTTTCCTCCAGGTCTGACCAGTGCTTTTCAATAGCTGAAAGGAGACGTACAGCCGTAAGACGGCTGGTTTCATCCTGGTCAAAGCTGTTGCGATAGGCAAACAGACAGTTATAGCAACCGTCTTCGCAATCACATGCCCGCAGAACAGCAAGAGACCGGGCAAAGACATCCCGTAGTTCTTCAGGGTTACGGATGAGTTGTCGGAGGTAGCCAGTTCCTCCTGGAATGCTATCAAACAGATAGAGAAATGATTTGCGGAGGGAGGAATTGGGCTGAGGTTCTTCACTGATGACCGTGTGCAAGTGATCAACCTTGCCACCAAACTTATGTTTTAAGCCAAGCTGGAGCGCAGCAATAAAGGAATGTAACCCCTGATCCGTCCAGAAGTTTTCATCTGGCATGAGCAGGCGAATCGCTTCAGATTCAAATTCGCGGTAGAGGTACAAGACATCTAATGCTTTTGCCTGGTCGGGTTTGTCATGATACTGGCAGCTAATCATGTGATCTTTGGTTTTGTCGCCCCGCATCACTTTGCCGCAACTTTTACAAACGCGGAATCCCTGCGTGGTGAAGCGTTGTCCTGCCAATTCAACCGTTTCTCCGATCGATAGGGATTCTCCTAAATTCACCTCCCGAAAACTGGTACGGCAAATATATTCAATTCCAAAGGGAAACTCTTTATCTTTAATCAGAAAGGTCTTTTCTCGAAACTCCGGATTGAAATCGACCAGGAGATGGCGTTGGAAAAATGAGGTGCTGCGATCTTCCCGATCGTCCCCGAATCGGCTCTTGCGATCGCTCGTACTCGCCATTACCTGACGCAGCCTCAACATGCGGCGGAGTCGTCCCTGATCACTCCACATGGAGTCATTGCAGCGAGGACACGCTTTTGAATGGGTTTCGGGCTGAATGCCGCGCACAGCATAGTTGCAACTGCGGCAGATGCGCCACTCTTCTGGCTCTGACAGTTTGAGGTCGATTTGGTCGATTTTGACACGCCGCCCTTCTGCATAAAACACACCGCTGGGCACGAGTTCTCGAATGGCTAATGCTCCGGGGCGCTCGTAGCTAAGGGTGAAAGTTTCGTACTTCTTGCCGTCTTCTCCTTCGGTTTTAGTCTTTTGTCGCCAGAGAATTGATCGCAGCGTCACGCCAGCTTCCGGGAAGGAATAGTTGGGTAGCAAGCCCTCATCGGTCAAGAAGTTGAGAATGTGTTTATCATTCAGTGTTCGCATCAATTCCCGGAAACCTGAACGTTCTCGCTCCAGATCTGTCAGTCGCTCTTGGTCCTGTAAGGCTTCCGGTTCTGCCTTCAAGTCTTTGATCTTCTTACCAATCGTTTTAATTTGGTTACTGAGACGGGTGCGTTCTTTATTGACTGTCTCTAAGCGATTGAGGATGCTGTAAACGAGTCCACCCTCATCATGCTCCCCTTTTTCCATAAACACCTGTAGTTCTGCCCGCGTTCGTTCATCCGTTTCGGTAAACAGGCGTAGAAATGTTTCTAACAATTCGCTTTGGTGTTCCTGAATGAAGGTGAGCCAGTTGTAGGGGAAGCGAGACTGATCCTGACGCTCAACGGCATTCAAGACATCGCTGAGTTGAGGAGGAAACTCGCGTTTTGTGATGCCTGTAGCAACCCAGTTATCGAGACAAAAGGCAGTTAGTTGGCGTTGGAGAATAGCGGATGCATCGAGATAGCACCCGGCAGATTCAACACTGCCTGCTAGCATTCGGGTTGGATCAGAATAAAAGAACAGGTCATGGGGCGATCCGTTTGCCACGACTCCAACCAGCGCATTGCCATCTTTTCTGCCTGCGCGACCAATTCGTTGCTGGAAATTGGCGGGAGCTGGTGGAACGGAACAGAGCAGTACGGTCGAGAGATCGCCAATGTTAATTCCCATTTCAAGGGTAGAGGTGGCAGACAACAGGTTGGGATCACAGCGGCGATCGCCCTGAATAAAGCGTTGTTCTAGCCATTCCCGGTTCGATCGCGTTAATAGCCCTGTGTGTTCGGCTGCCATGATACGCCGCACTTCGCCACTGCGGTAGAGTTGACGATAGTAGGCTAAGCCAGTGCGTGGATCAGGGTGATAGTGTCCGGTGCATCCCGGATTAAGGCAGGTCATGCCCTCTAGCTGGGAGCGTTCGGCAGCGGCGGCAGTGATTTGGTGGCTACAGCGATCGCACACCAGCACCGTCCCTTCTGCGGTTAAGTGAATGACTGACATCGGAATGCCCCAGGCACGTCCATGCCCACAGGGGTGCGCTTCTAATACGCCCGATTCTACTGCCGTGTTTAAAGCAAGCTCCAGCACGTCTTTTAGCTGGTCTTTGAGTAACAGACTGGTCTCAGCAAAAATTCGTCTTGCCCAGTTTTCACACCAACTCTCTCCCTGCCCTTGCTTGATCACCCGCTCAAAGCGATCAGCAGTTCCAACCGCATTCACCAGGAAGATGGGGGCTGGAATATTGGGACCCATACTGGGCATATGCAGCGGACGCTGCAACACAAAGGTATTGCCCTGATTGATATAGAGATGGGTTGCGGGTTGCAAGATTCCGCCCCGTTGCCGCAGATGGTGGAGCAGACCTAACAGAAATTGTTGAATGTGATCGCGGCTAACGTCACGCAAGGCATCGATCTCATTGCTTAGTTTGAAGTGAAGGGTGGCGATCGCCTGCTCTATCTGGTCTGTGTCGAAGTGGGCAGCACAGGCTCCGCTGCGCTCTAGGGAGGGACCGACAGCAGAGCGGTGTCCGAACTGATTTACAATCTCCCAAGTTAATCGTTCATTAATAAGGGTAGGCAGGGAGGTATCGGTAGCAAGATCAAGGCGATCGCTGTGTAAAAACTGATCCCATTCCCTGAGCCACTCCAGGTCGTTGGGAATAAAGGTGGCGACATAGTTTCCCGCAGAGCCAAGCCGAGTCTGCCAATAGGAAGGGAATTGCTCGACCAGGGCTTTTAAGGTAATACTGTTCTCGCTGGAAGCGTTGGTGTGAGTGGTAACGGTATGGGCGATCGCCGTTCTGAGCGTAGTGCGGTAAGTGCGTGCTCCATAAAATCCGGCTCGGTGGGCAGCATCTTGAACAGAGTCTGAGAAGGTTAGCAGCTTTTTATCGCGATTGAATGGGGTGGTGTAGAGGGTGCCAATCATCGCACTGGTAAGGCTAGCAGCCTGTGCTCCCAAGATAGATAATCCGTTGCTGCTGCCACAGAAGGGACAATCGCCACTAGAAACGGTTTTCTTTTGTCCGTTCTGGTTCTCTTCGTGCAGGATATTGGGGATGTGAACCCGAACTAAGTCAGCATTTCCGCAGGAGAGGCATTGTTCAACTCTGGGAGCATTGAGGGTCAGGCACTCTGGACAGAATTTGCGGATATCAGTTTCATCGGGATGGGCAGGAAAAATGAACGTTACCAGCGGTCTGTGTCCAAAATACTCCCGATAAAAGCGTTGTAAATCGTTGGTCACTAGCTTGTTAGAGCCTTGGGAGGGTTTGACTCCTCCCCAACCCGTCACACCGCAGTCACGGCAATGCATGACAGGTAAAGTTTTCTTGGCTTGCTCTGGTGTGAGATCGTCAGAGTAGAGCAATTTAGGGTGTAGTTCAACGGTAGCGACCATCCGCTTTAGCTCGCGGAACCAGACCTGAACTCGTAGATTAACCCAGGGCAAAACTAAAGACTGACCGCTGGGGAGAACGATACGGCGGCGGGCAACCGCCACCAGACTCAATAGGCTATCAAGTAGTAGATGACAGTACTCTGTCTGATTTTTGGGGAGGTGAAGTCGGCGGCTGAGGCGATCGAGTAAGTCGTCGTAGGTCAGGGTTTCTTGTCCCAGCAGTCGGACCAGGTTGTGGATGATTGGGAGGGTCTTGAGTTCTTCGCCTAATTGAACTCGCCAGTCGTCGGAAAAGGTTTCTCCCTCGACTAGTGGGGCAAGAAGTGAGGGCATATCTGGCAACCAGAGGGTAGCCTGGGCATGGATGTAAGATTCTGGAGTGGTATAGGAATCAGGATTAAGTTGGGCGATCGCCTCTAAGCCTGGAATGGGTAGGACATTTAGAAGTGCATCTTGCAAAAATTCGGCAGCGGTAATGCGGTCTTCTTGGATGAGTGCGCCCTCCAGGAAGGGTTCTTGGAAGATTGTAGTGGCGTAATTCAGCATGTCGTCCTGGCTGGCACTACTACCGAGGGTGGCGGAGGTGCCGGCACAGGCAAGATGATTGACAGGGGTTTTAAGCCGATGTTTGAGTCGTCGCAATAGGCAGGCAAGGTCGGTTCCCTGTGCGCCATCGAAAGTATGGAATTCATCGACGACGATGTAGCGCAGGGTATCGGGTTGGTTGTATTGCCAGAGTTTCTGGGTGTCAGGCTGGACTAACAGGTAGTCCAACATTTTGTAGTTGGTGAGCAGGATATCAGGCGGTGACTCACGGATGATGCGCTTATCAGTGATGATTTTATGAGCGGTCATCGTGGGGTTGGGAGTTTCGTCTTGGTCACCGATATAGAGTCCAGCGGTGATGCCGCCCAGGGAAGGGGTGTCGTGGATGAGTTGGGCGATCCGTTTTGCCTGGTCAGTGGCAAGGGCATTCATGGGGTAGATCAAAATGGCTTTGATGCCCAAGGTTCCTTGCTGCTGGCGACAGTGTTCTAGTAGGGGAAGCAAGAAACACTCGGTTTTACCCGATCCGGTGCCTGTTGCGATGAGGGTGGATTGGTAGTAAGGGGGTGACAGTCTCCGGAAGGAACGTTCCTGGTGAAGGTGAGGTGTGAAACCGAGGGGAATTTCGCGGAAGGGAGCGGAGCCTGTGCCGGGGCGGAACGGTAAGCCGATGGAAATGTAGGGACCTCTACAGGTATTGTCGGGGTCAGCCAGAAAGCGATCGATGATCCCATCAAACCCTGGTGTGGTAGGGCGAAAGGTGGTGTGGAGGTAATCTGAGACGCAGTTACGAACCTGGGTGGCAATGACAGAAGGGATCATGGTGATGAGGCTTGTGCAGCACTGTTCCAAGTGTGCCCCATAAAAATTAGCGCGTCACTATTGGCACCCCTTTGTAACGTATTGTGGTTTGTAGGATTTGTACCTGCCTAGGAGGAAGCAGATTATGAGAGTTAGTGGGTATGTATGTTTTTGATACAAGTATTTTTGTGGCGGCGTTTCGTTCCCGGCGAGGTGCTAGCTTCTTGATTCTGCAAGCCCTACGACAGAGAGCTATTTCAGGAGCGGTTTCTGAAGCCTTGTTCCTGGAATATTCCGACGTTTTGAAGCGAGATGGAAACCTACAAAAGTTTTGGCTAACATCGGATGAGGTAGATGTGGTTCTAGGCGTGTTAGCAGATGTGCTTACTCCAGTGCCAATTTACTTTCAATGGAGACCGCAGCTTACTGATCCGAATGATGAAATGGTTTTAGAGTGCGCTATCAATGCTCAAGCAGAGGCAATCATCACGTTTAATGTGCAAGATTTTTTGCCTGCTGCTCTGCGATTTGGCATTGAAGTGCTTCAGCCAGGTCAATTTGTTCGAGCAATCAATCTAACGGAGCGAATGAGCCAATGAGTAGTTACCCCTTACAGTTACCGGAAGAACTCTTGGAAGAGGTTCGCCGTTTGGCAGCAGAAAATCAAGTTTCTTTGGATCAGTGGTTGCTGGCTGCGATCGCCGAAAAAGTCGGAGCCGAACGTACAGCACGGGTGCTGAGAGGATTTGCTGAGCGAGCAGATTATGCACGATTTGACCAAATTTTAGCAAGAGTACCGGATGCTGAACCCATTCCAGGTGATGAGTTATAACCACTTTCTGACGCAGAATGCTTAGCTATGTAGGAGCGAATGCCTACAGATGGGTGCTACGTCCTCTGTCCTACTTTTGGTTTTTCTTGCGAGAACCAGGAGATGCTGATTTTAGTCCTGTAAATTGGGTGGCTTGAAGCCGATTTTCTTCGGGTGCTTCGTGACGGGGTAGGGAAGTAATCATCGTTCCGTCAGGCGATTTAACAGCAAGAATTTGTGGTTTAGCGGCACCTTGATTCTCTCGATCACACTTCAGTTGAAATTCGGTAATCTGTTGCTGAATCTGTTGCGTTTGAATCAGCATTTTGTTGAGAATCTTTGCAGTTGTGCGATTAGGATCAGCGTTTTCCCATTTTTCCAGTTGGGTTTGCAAAAGCTGAAGCTCTTTCAGAGATGCACGCAGGCTTTTAATGTTCTCATGAACAAACTGAGGTTTTGGAGGCAATCGACGTTTTGGCATAGCAAATTTTTTCTACTTAAACTTCCTCTCAAAGAACTCCCAGGCAGTACAGTAGCAACTGACTCGATCGCACTTGTCAAAGGAATCTGCTTTCAACGACAAACCCGGATTTGGGGAACAACTAAATACCACGCTTCTTTAACTTCGCCTGTTACATCATCAATATCTAAATGTTGATAGATATGACGTACAGCAACCTCACCAGGTTGCCATTCAAATTGACTTGGGCGAAGTCCTTGGTTACTCAGGACTTGATTGGCATGCTTTGATAAGGCTCCAACTTCTTCATCTTGCTCAGTCCAGATTGTCCAGCCATCTCCGTATCGATTACATTTCAGTTGTAAGTTGCTTCCTTCTCTTAATTTTTGAATGATGGCTTGTTTTGATTTTGTGGCTGCATATCCTAAATTGATATCACCTTTTTGTTGACCTTCTCTTCTTTCTCCAAACGGGCTAAGATCAGCGTAGTAAATGAAGTTGGGTAAATTAATTTGCTCTACCAATTGCTGCTTCACTTCAAGCTGCATCTCTTTTATGAATTGGCTATTTGGGGTTGAAGTTAGAACTAACTCCTCTTTAGCTCTTGTCATTGCAACGTAAAGTAATCTTCGTTCTTGCTGTGTTTGTTTTGCATTAGTAGAGAACTTGAACTTATCTGTTAGTAAAATTACTTTGCGAAATTCAAGTCCTTTGGCTCCATGACAGCTAGTTACTAAAACTGCTGCCTCATCAATTGAAAGGTCAGGACTTTCGTTAAATTCGTAGATAGCGGTAATAATTTCATTAGTGTTGATCTCATCAGCGAAATCTGAACCATAGCCTCGTTCCTCATCTAAATCGATCGCAATCTTAAGCAGGGTTTTGACTGTAGGCTCGTTTAATCCATGATGCGCTTTTTCAAAGAAACTTTCAAAGCGTTCTTTGACAGATTGTTCGGGTGGGATAATTAAGCTGGGATCACGATTGAGAGCTTTTAAGAGACGTTGGGTAACGTGATTGTGAACTAGCTTTATTTCGCCTCCTTTCAATGTATGCGTGGGAATGTTGGCTAATCGATCGAGCAAAGCTCTAATTTCTTTGAGTTCATCCCATTCCCTTGCCAGGATTGCAATTTTGCAGGGGCGTGTTCCTTCTGCAATCCATTGTTTGACCTGTGTGGTAATCCAGATGGCTTGTTCTTTTGGAGTTGCAAATTGAAGTGCTTGGACTGGTACTCCTGATTGACCAATCCGGGCTGCATCAATTTGGACTTGTTCCTGGAGATCTCGTTTACAGCGATCGGGATTGTTCTGAATGAGGTAGTTTGACGCTTGGATGATGGATTCAGTAGAACGATAGTTTTCTGTTAGTAGGAATCGTTTTGCCTTGTACTCTGCTTGAAATTGAGAGATGTACTTAGGGTTGGTTCCTCTGAATTCATAAATATTTTGGTCATCGTCACCAATCACACAAAGATTGATTTGAACCGATCGCGCTTGATCTTCAGAGTCACCAAATCCGGCAATCAATTGAATCAGTCGGTATTCTTGCTCTGCAACATCCTGGTATTCATCCACAAAGATGTATTCTGTGTTGCCTAACAGCCTTACTCGGCGCATCTGACTATCTTCATCAGCTAAGACATCTTCGTTCCCTTTGTCCAGAAGGTTACAGGCTTCTTCAAGGAGTTTTTGGAATCTGTGTTCTGTACTTTGCTGTTTCTGGGATTTGGTGTCTGATTCGTCAATCGTGCGACCCAGGAGGGACAGTGCCAGTCCATGAAAGGTATATACTCTCAGCCGCGATGCTGAAGTTCCCACCAAATCTTTAAGCCGTATGCGGAGTTCTCGAACGGCATTGCGGTTGTAAGCCAATACTAGAATGCGATCGGGGTTGACTCGTTTGACCTTGATGAGATACGCAATTCGATGAACGATGGTGCGTGTTTTACCAGAGCCTGGACCCGCAATGACTGCGATCGCTGGGTCGTCAGCTTCGACAATAGCAGTTTGAGCTGGATTGAGCGATCCCATAATCTGGTTATAGTCTTCCTGGGTAACGGGACGCTTGCAAGCTTCTGTATGGAGGTCTGGATATTTATTAGCGAATTCCTCAAAAGGGAGCTGAAAGTAGTCTTCGACAAGCTGTTGGCGGGCAGCTTGGTTCTCTCCCAATCGCCCATATTCCATCATTAAGTGTGTGCGACGCGCTTGTTCAGAATAATGGTTTTGCACCTCTGGATACTTACGGTTGATGGTGGTGATATTGGCTCCTTTATGCACTCGGACTTTTAATGCTTGGCTAAAAAGAAGTAGCCCCTCGGTTAACCGCAAAATTTTCCTCTGATGTAACCAGAGAAGGGCTGTTTTTAACTGTTTTGCGTCGAGTTCTGTAGGATTTCGCGGATTACAGATAGCTTCCAACAGGGTTTCAAATTCACACTCAACGATGAGGCGGGCACCGGAGGTTTTCTCTAGCTTCTGGTCAATCTCGGCGTAAATTGCGTTAATCAGCCGCCGACAGAAGTCTTGGTGGTTCTCTAGTCTTTCGATGACTTTTGATAACGGTCCTGTGTCAGCTTCAATCGGTTGAATTTGAATAATTCCTGAGCTGATGTTTTTGAGTTTGAGCCAGTGTAATGCCTTCCAACTCTCAACGATATCTAACAAAATGGATGCGCTTAGTTTTTGCTGCCCACCCGGATCGAGGCGAGTTGCTAGCCCTCGTAAGTTGACTTGTAGAATCTGGCGATCGCCCAACAGATCTAGAAACTCTTCGAGCAACGTTTGCTCTAGCTGACAGCGACGCTCGTAAGCTGTTCGAGCATCTCCCGAAACGGCTTTGGTAATGACTAAAGTGAGGGGAATTTGGGAGGAACAAACTCCAGCACGTCGAAGTTCACGAATCCGTTCAGATAGTTCTGTGACTGGGATTCCAGATTCGTCGCTTAAACGTTCCAGGGATACTCGCTCACCATCGGTCTGGTGATGTGTTTTGATCAGATGCATCCCATAAATTAACTTTTCAAACTGCTGTAGTTGTTCTTTGGATAGATTGCGCCCTTGAACATACGCTAGAAAAGTTTGCCAGGATTTTGTCGGGTTAGACTGACACAGATGATATTGAATCGTTGTGGAAAGGTTTTCTGCCCGTTCCATCAGTCCAAAGGTTTCCAGGTGGTAAAGGGCAACCTGAATTTTGGTGGTTCGCTGATCCGGTTCAGTTGCAAAGGCTTCGTCTAAGTCACTGCTCTGATAAATCTCCTCAGCCGTTACCCAGAACCAGTCTTCAGTCACTTGTTCTGATCGCTGTTGTAATAGTTTTCTGATACTTCGGACGGCTGTAAAGATATTTCGTAGATCAGTGGCAGTCAATTGATTAAGGCTCTTCAGGAAGAAGATCGTTTCTGCATCTTTGCCGTCAAAAAGTAAGATGCAAGTTGCAGGTTCACCATCTCGTCCTGCCCGTCCTGCCTCCTGAATATAGGCTTCTAGACGATCCCTGTCTAGGTGTTAAACCTGGTTCAGAGAGAAATTAATTCTTCGTCATCGTGATTCTTCCTCCGAGGATTGGCGCTAAG
The DNA here is from genome assembly GCA_036703095.1 of Crinalium sp. Taxonomy (GTDB): domain Bacteria; phylum Cyanobacteriota; class Cyanobacteriia; order Elainellales; family Elainellaceae; genus DATNPS01. The sequence goes on from DATNPS010000167.1 coordinate 58,888, forward strand.
GTTGAGCCATAGCGTTGTCGGGAGAAGCTTGAGCGATGTTGAGCAGTATCTTTGA